>JAFLCO010000173.1 GCA_017303535.1 Planctomycetota bacterium | reverse complement strand
TAGCTGCCACGTCTTGCACGGCGGCGCGTAGGTCCGGGTAGTCGGTGATAATCTTGCGCGCGTCCGCCATTACGTCGAACTGCGAAAACTCGCGTTCGGTAATATCCGCAAGCTTGCAATAGATTGAGGCCCGCGTCACTTCCCCTTGTCCGCGCGTCGTGCGGCCGGTCGTGTCGCCGATGGTAATGAAGGTGTTCTTCACGCCGCGCAGCTTACGCAGCCGCAGGTCGACTTCCGTTAACACTTCGTCGGCCCGGTCGAGCGTGTAGCCCTCGGGCAGCGTGACGGCCACTTCAAATTCGCTGGTGTCGTCGCGCGGTACGAAGTCTTTGCCGACCGTGGCCATCAGAACGGGCGTACTCGCGAGAACGCCGACCGTCGTTAATACGACCACCCAGCGATGTTGCAGCGAGAACCGCAGGCAAAACATGTAAAAGCCTTCGACGGCTCGCCAAATGAAGCCGGATTTCGACGAATTGTGTCCGTCTTCGGCCTTCAGAAATCGGGAGCAGAGCATGGGCGTCATCGTGAACGAGATGAACATGCTCATCAGAATCGAGAACGCGACGACGTAGCCAAAGCTACTAAAGAACCGGCCGACACGCCCGCCCATAAATACGACGGGGATGAAGATCACGAGCAGCGAAAACGTGGTCGCGACGACGGCCAAGGCAATTTCTTTGGTTGCCGAAGCCGCGGCCTCCCAGGCGCTGAGCCCGTACTCTTCCATGTGTCGGAAGATGTTTTCATGCACGACGACCGCATCATCCACGACGATGCCGATCGCGAGAATCAGACCGAGCATCGTGATGTTATTGAGCGTGAACCCCATCATGTCCATGAAGGCGAACGTGGCGATCATCGACGTCGGAATCGAAAGAGTGGCAATGACCGTCGTGCGCCAATCGCGCATGAAAAGCAGAATCGTGAGGCTCACAAGCACGGCGGCCAAGAGCAAGTGGACCTGAACTTCGTGGATGGAGTTCTCGATAAATCGCGACTGATCGCGAATGATTGCCACGTCGATATCGGCCGGAAGAATCGACTTGATCTCATCGAGCCGAGCTTTGACCGCGTCAACCACCGCCACGGTGTTAGTTCCGGACTGCTTCTGCACGATCAGGCTCACGGCAAGATCGCCGGCCGCGGCATCTTTGGCTTGCGACTCGTCCGCGTGGGTCGCATTCGCCGTCCAAAGTCGGCTCAGCCCGCGCGGCTCTTCGAACGAATCGGTAACCGTGCCGATATCGCGAATCCGCACCGGTTGGCCGCTGCGATTGGCAATGATCAGATCGGCGAAATCGGCCGGATCGCGCACGCGCCCCATCGTGCGCAGCACCAATTCGCGCGGACCTTGATCGATACGGCCGCCGGGCTGCTCTTGGTTTTCGCGAATCAAGGCCTGGCGAACATCCTCGATCGTCAGCTTCTCGAACTTTTGCAGTTTGTCGGTATCGATCGAAATCTGAATGGCTCGCTGCCGACCACCGACGAGCACCACGGCTCCGACGCCCGGCAGCGATTCCAGATCTTCCTTTACCTGCCGCTTGGCGATCTCGGTGATCTCGCGCGCATCACGGCGTCCGGAAACGGCCAGCGTAAGCACCGGCGCGGCATCGAGCGCAAACTTATCGATGATCGGCGCATCGGTCCCTTCCGGCAGTTGGCTCAGAATCGTTCGCACTTTGGCGTCGACTTCCTGCGCCGCGACCGCGCCGTCTTTTTCGAGCTTGAACTCAATCGTAATTTGCGAAATGCCCTCCTTGGTTGTGGAGCGCAGTTGCTCGATGCCCGAGACCGTATTGACGATCTCTTCGATCGGCTTCGTGACCCCCGTCTCCATTTCCTCGACACTCGCACCGCGCAGCGTCGTCGTGACGGTCACCAGCGGCAGGTCGACGTTCGGAAACAGATCGACGCCCAGCCGCGGATACGACGCCAGCCCCAAGACGATGGGTGCCGAAACGAGCATGGCCGTGAAAATCGGCCGCTTGATGCAGAGATCCCAAATCGTCATCGAGCATCCTTTCTCGGTGCGGCGGCATACGGGGTCCGTGCTTCGCGCACGTCGTCATTTCCAGTGTCGAACGGTTGCGGCACGGCCTGCGATCCTGCAGGTGCCGGCAGCGATGAAGCAGACGCGAGTTCTTCACGAATGCGAACTTTCGTTCCGTCCGCCAATTGAGCATGACCAGAGGTAACAACGCGCGTCGCCGGCGGCAACCGGCCGGCGACTTCAACCCAGCGCTTCGTCGCGCCGCCGGCCGTCGGAACTTCGAGCCGCGTGCCGACCTCGACCGGAATCGAAGCGGCCGTGTCACCGGTAACGGCAAACAATTTGGTAACGCCGGCGAAGCGAACGATCGATTCTTCCGGAACGGTGACGGCGTGATTGTCGGCACCGATCAGAATCGACGCCGTTGCGAACGAGCCCGGCTTAATCGAACGGTCGTCGTTGCGAACGGCGATCTCGACTTGGAAAGTTCGGCTCGCCGTTTCAACCGTCGGGCTCACGCGAACGACGAGACCCGGAATCTTGCGCCCCGGCCAGCTTTCGACGGCGAGATCGACCTTTTGGCCCACCTTCACCTGTCCGCCGAATCGCTCCGGCACCGCGGCTTGCAATTTCAACGGGCTTTCGACGACAAGGCGAAAGAGCTTAGTCGGCGGATTTGCGCGGACGATTTCTCCTTCGCTCACAAATCGCTCTGCAACCGTGTACGAGAATGTTGATCGAACGCTCGAAGGGTCTTCCACGGCGGCCGAAACCAACGCGATTTGCGGAGCGGCGCTCCCGGCAGCCAACACGGCGGCCGGCGTCACGACGCGCGTGTCGGCCAGTCGCTTTTGCGCGGTCTCCAAAATGGCTTGTCGATGACGGACTGAGGCCAAGCTTTGTTCCGCCTCGATCAGACGCTGCTTGGTATCGAGCTTGGCGACGTCATAATTGAGTTCGTGCTTTTCAAAGTCGTCCTTCGTGATTGCGTTGCGGTCGATAAGACTTTTGTAGCGTTCAAACGTCTGGGCCGCATTTTGCTCGACCAGCCGTGCCCGAATGACCGCCGGAAGCGTGCCGATATCGAACGCCGCGCTGGGCACGGACTGCAGGCCCAGTCGCGCGAGTTCCAACTCCAGAGCTCGGCCCATCTCTTGAACGGCCAGGCGGAAGTCGGAGTCATCGATTTCGACCAGCGGCTCACCCGGAGCGACGACATCGCCGACGTCATGCAGCACGCGACGAATCGGGCCGTCGACCAACGGGCTGATTTCGATTTCTTCAAAACCGGCCAAGGTGCCGACGATCCGCACGCGCCGCTCAACGGTGCGCGGCGTGGCTGCCGCGACGGTGACGGCAATCGCCTCCTGCGGCTTTACGGCAGGCTCGGCCGTCGCAGAAGTTGCCGCTTCTTTCGACTTGCCGATCGGCAACACGCCGGCAAAGGCCGCCGCAGCGACTGCGCCGCCGCAGACGACCAACGTAATCAACCAATTTTTAATGCGTTTACCGCTCATCCCGTCGGCTCCGCGTTTCGCGTGTAGGTTTTGCAGTTTGTGGATCGTCCGTCTGCCGAGCGATCCCGCCTCGTGCGCGCTCGGCGTCGGTCAGAAGTCCGTGAAAGACGATGTCGAACAGATCGCGGGCCTGGTCTTCCAAGCGTCGCGCACGGCCCGACATGTGATTGCTAAAAATGGTTCCGTAGAGCAGGTCGCCGAGGACGTTGCGAATACGATCTATGGGCATCTTGCGGAAACGACCGGAATCGATGAGCGACGTCAGTACGCCGGCCCAACGCTCGTTCGATTCGTCGCACTTGTCTTTGTTTTCGAAATAACTCGACTTGCGGTCTTTCAACTCGGCCCGTTCGAGAATGAGCAGTTCCACCACCTCCGGGCTCGCATCGAAAAACCGCAAATAGGCGGTCATCGCGGCCAGCAACATGTCCAGCGGATCGAGGACGCCGGCGACCTCGGAGTCGACTGCCGTTTGCAGCCGCTCGAGCCCGTGCTGGATCGAAGCTTCAAAAAGCTCGCGTTTGCTGGGGAAGTATCGAAAGATCGTTCCCTTGGAAACTTCGAGTCGATCCGCCAAATCTTGCGTATCGGCTTGGGCGTAACCTTTTTCAGCGAAAAGCTTTGCGGACGCATCGAGGATCTCGCGCCGCCGCCTTTCTTGAAGGTCGGGATCAACCGGACGGCCGGGCTTGCGGGTTGCTGGCATGGGAGTGCTTGCTGATAATTATCTGACTGGTCAGTCAAATAATAGAGTGCAGGAGTTTTTCCGACAATAGGGATTTCTTAGACGGCGTGAGATGCCACGACCGAGGGGAAGATTTCGCCCCCATAGCTTGCTGAATCGTGTTGGGATGCTTTAAGCGTGGAGGCAAGCTCCGCGGCTTAACGATGCGATCCGCAGACAGATCGCTAAGGGCGAAGCATCGGGAAGAATTGCCCGTCGAGTTGTTTGCCGGATGCTACGGCGGGGACACCTTTCAAAAGCGGCTCGTCGGAAGCAGATTGCACGCCGTCGCGAACGACGTTAAGAACCACGGCCCGGCGCGGGCGGTCGGTGCGGTTTTCCTGCGACCCGTGAATCAAGAGAGGGTGGTGAAAGGCGCACTCTCCTTTTTTGAGTTCGATCGCCACCGGTTGAAACTGCGCCATTTGTTCTTCGCTTAGCACTTTTCGAATGGCGTCCATTTTGCCGGCGAGTCCGGTGATCGGCAGCAAGTTCCACAGGTGGCTCTTGGGGATGTATTGCAAGCAGCCGTTGTCCACCGTTGCGTCGTCGAGCCCGATCCAGCACGTGAGATGTGCCATCGGCAAGGTGCGCGTCCAGTACGAATAATCCTGATGCCACGCGACCACGCCGCCGTCGCGCGCCGGCTTGCAGAAGAGTTGGTCGTGCCAGAAGCGAACGGCGCCGTCGAGTAGTTGTGCTGCAGCCATCGTGAATCGCGGGTTCCACAGAATATCGTGAAAGCCCGGTTTGATTCGCCAAGCGCCGAGTGCGTGAAACAACACCCGGCTGGGATCAGCCGATTCGTTCGAATGGTACTCGTAAAAGAGTTCATTGCCGTCGCACGTTGGGTTGAATAGGTCGGTCAGCTCGTTGCGCAGCACCTCAACCTGTTCGTCGTCGAGCATTCGCACGCCTGCGAGATAGCCGTTCTCCTTAAAGAATTCGACCTGCTCGTCGCTAAGGCGGTACTGATCCCACTCGGCCTCCGATTGCGGAATGCGGAACAAATCGCTGACAGGCTCATGTCGCAAAGAGAGGTCGGCGGCCATATGCGTTAGGTCTTTCAGGGCTGAGTTACGTGAGTAGCTCCGATGCTAACGAGCCGGATGGTGACGAACAACGCCGGGAGTGCCTGGCGCGATGACATCTCCCCAATGAGGCGGGGGAGCCGGAAAGCTTTGGCGATTCGGCCGGCTCCGCGGCCGGTTCACAAATACTTGTTTGGCATTGCCTTACGGAAACACAAGCCATGCCGAAAGCACCGCCGAACTTCACGAATCGCTAACACGAGCCTAACAATCGACCGGTATGCTCTGACCCTTATGTCGGCGAAGCGAAAAGTGAAGGCAACGGCTTCTTTCCGTTCTCGCCGGCAGCCCATCTAAGTCAAACATTCGTTTCTCTGCTAAGGCGACGCTTCATGTTTCTATCGTGGCGAGGTTTGGTGGCGGGCTCCGCAATGTGCGGCCTCGCGCTGTTAGTCGGCTGCTCTCCGAAGACGGCTCCCTCGGGCAGCGCCGGAGGAGCGGCATCAGCGTCCGGCGGCGCGGCCGGCGTCATTCAGATCGATGGTTCCAGTACGGTCTTTCCGGTCGCCGAAGCCGTCGCTGAAGAGTTTGAAACGGAAACCAAGAACCGCGTGACCGTCGGTCGCTCCGGCACCGGCGGGGGCTTCAAGAAATTCATTCGCGGCGAAGTCGACATCTGCAACGCCAGCCGCCCGATCCTGACCGACGAAATGAAGGGGGCCAAAGAGGCCGGCATCGAGTTCCTCGAGCTGCCGATCTGCTTCGACGCTCTCACGGTCGCCGTCAATCCGCAGGCCACCTGGCTCGATTCGATTACCGTCGAAGAACTCAAGAAGATTTGGGAACTGGCGGCTCAGGAAAAGATCACGAAGTGGAATCAGATCCGCCCGGAATGGCCGGATGAGAAAATCGCGCTATTCGGCGCCGGTTCCGATTCCGGAACGTTCGACTACTTTACGGAAGCGGTTTGCGGCAAAGCAAAGTCGAGCCGCGGCGACTTCACGGCCAGCGAAGACGACAACACCCTCGTCCAGGGTATCGAAGGGGACAAGTTCGCCCTCGGGTATATTCCTTTCGCCTACTACGATGCGAACAAAGCGAAGCTCAAGGCCTTGAAGATCGACTGGGAAAAAGACACACTCGGCCCGATTGCTCCCAGTGCCGAAGCGGTGGTCGGCGGGCAATACAATCCGCTGTCGCGTCCGCTCTTCATTTACGTCAACAAAAAGTCGCTCGAAAAGCCGGAAGTAAAGACGTTCATCGACTACTATTTGACGAACGTTGCGAAGCTGGCCGCCGAAGTGAAATACTTGCCGCTGCCGGCCAAGGCCTACGACATGGTCAAGGACCGCGTTGCTAAAGTGAAGACGGGAAGCGGCTTCAGCGGAGCACCCGAAGTCGGCCTGCCGGTCGAAGATATCCTGAAGCGCGAACCCAAGTAGTTTTCGATTGCTCAACTTGCGCGGGCCGGTACCTTTGCCGGCCCGCTTTTTATCACTGGTAACGACGCATGGATTCTGCGGCTCCCGTAGCCGTTTCGGCAATGCCCCAGGGAAACCAGGGGCCGAAAGCGAACCATGGGAGCACTCCGCGCGAAGACCAAATCGCGGCGCTGGTGAAACGCCGTAACGCGTCGAACGCCGTCGCCGGCGGCATCATGTTCGCCGCCGCCGCGTCTTCGGTCGCGATCACATGCGGCATCGTGGCGATGCTTACGCTGGAATCGCTGCCGTTCTTTCGGGAAGTCAATCTCTGGGACTTTCTGACCGACACGATGTGGGCCCCGCTTTTCGCTGCCCCGCGTTACGGAATCCTGCCGCTCATCGCGGGCACGTTTGTTACCACGCTCGTCGCTCTGGCGATCGCGCTACCGATCGGTACGATCATCGCCGTGTATCTCAGCGAGTTCGCTCCGCACACGGTCCGCGAAGTCATCAAGCCCGCCACCGAGTTGCTTAGCGCCGTGCCGACGATCGTCTTCGGTTACTTCGCTCTACAAGTCGTTACGCCGGCGTTGCAAACGTTTATCCCCGACCTGCCGACGTTCAACATGCTTAGCGCCGGCATCGTGATGGGCATCATGATCATTCCGTACGTTAGTTCGCTCAGCGAAGACGCGCTGCGGGCCGTGCCGATGCTCCTGCGTGAAGGCTCCTACGGCATGGGCGCCAGCCGCATGCAAACGGCGTTCAAGGTCGTGATCCCTTCGGCCATCTCGGGTCTCGCGGCCGCGTATATTTTGGGAATTTCGCGAGCGATCGGCGAGACGATGATCGTCGCCGTCGCGGCCGGAATGCAGCCGAACCTTACGCTCGACCCTCGCCAGCCGGCCGAGACCATCACGGCCTACATCGTTCAGGTTAGCTTGGGCGACGTCGAGCACGGCACGGTCGCCTTCCATTCCATCTTCGCCGCCGGAGCGACGCTCTTCGTCCTCACTCTCGGCCTCAACGTCTTCGGGCATTACCTCCGCAAACGCTATCGCAAAGCCTATTAAGCGGCCCGGCGCCTGCGGAACACAAAAGCTCATGGATCAACAAACCGCCAAAATCGTCGCACGCCGCAAGCGGGAAGATCGCCTCTTCAAGCTGCTCGGAATCGGCTGCACGCTCATCGCGTTGGCTACGTTGGCCGTACTGTTGGGCAACTTACTCTACACCGGATTCTCGCGGCTCGATTGGCAGTTTCTCACTTCGTTTCCATCGCGCAAAGCGGAGTCCGCCGGCATTCTCGCCGCTTCCGTAGGAACGCTGGCGGTCATCGCAGTCACCGCGCTGACCGCCGTGCCGCTCGGCATCGCCGCGGGCGTTTACATGGAAGAGTACGCTCGCAAGGGGCGCATCAATACGATCATCGAAGTCAACATCGCCAATCTCGCCGGCGTACCGTCCGTGATTTACGGTCTGCTTGGCCTTGGGCTCTTCGTTTACTACTTCCACCTCGGCCACAGCATCCTTTCCGCCGGTCTCACGCTTGGTCTGCTCGTCTTGCCCATCGTCATCGTCGCCACGCGTGAAGCATTGCGAACGATTCCCGTCCACATTCGCGAAGCCGCCTATGCGCTCGGCGCGACGAAGTGGCAAGTCGTCCGTCATCATCTGGTGCGTTACGCACTCGGCGGCATCTCCACCGGCGTCATCATCGCGCTCTCTCGGGCCATCGGTGAGACGGCACCGCTCATCGTCATCGGCGCCGTGACGTTCATCCGTTTCCTGCCGACAAGCCCTTTCGAAGCTCCGTTCCCTCATCACGCCTTTGATTGGCTGCAATCGCCGTTCGCCGTGCTTCCGAATCAGATGTTCGATTGGACCTCACGCCCGACCGAAGATTTCCACCGCAACGCCGCCGCGTCGGGCATCGTCCTCATTGCCGTCACGCTCACGCTTAATGCCGTCGCCATTTTCGTTCGCTATCGAGCACGCCGGAACATTAAATGGTAAGCTCGTTGCCGAAGGTCGCCTCAGCCGCGGCCGAGGAGTGATATCGATGTCCGTCGAAGCTCAGTTCGCACAACCTCGCCCCGGCAACACAGTGCTTACCGGGAATACAGCGCCCCTCGGCAACACAGCGCCGCACCAGAGACCGCACATGACCGAGGCGTCGAAGCCCGCATCGCCGCAACTGCCGCCGCTCAAGGCTCATGCCAAGAAGCTCAGCTTCTTTTACGGCACGCATCAAGCTTTGCACGCGATCGATCTGCCGCTGGTCGACATGCACGTCACCGCGCTCATCGGCCCGTCCGGCTGCGGCAAGAGCACGTTCCTGCGCTGCTTCAACCGCATCCACGACCTCTATCCGAACACTCGCTACGACGGCGAAATCATCCTCTACCCCAGCGCCGCCAACATCATCAGCCGCGACGTCGACCCGATCGAAATGCGAATGCGCATCGGCATGGTATTCCAAAAGCCGAATCCGTTTCCCAAGTCGATCTTCGAAAACGTCGCCTACGGCCTGCGCCTCAAAGGCATTCGCAACGCCACGGAACTCAAAGACCGCGTCGAAACCGCACTGAAGTCGACAGCCATCTGGGAAGAGGTCAAGAACCGGCTGAACAAGTCGGCGTACGACCTTTCCGGCGGCCAACAACAGCGGCTCTGCATCGCTCGCGCCGTGGCGGCCGAGCCTGAGATGCTGCTGATGGACGAACCTTGCTCGGCTCTCGACCCGATCGCTTCCGGCAAGATCGAAGATCTCATTCGCGAATTGCGTAAGAAGTACGCCGTGCTCATCGTCACGCACAACATGCAGCAGGCCTCGCGCGCCAGCGACTACACGGCCTTCATGTACATGGGCAAGCTCGTGGAGTTCGGTGCCACGACCGACATCTTCACGAACCCGAAGTCGAAAGAGACGGAAGACTACGTCACCGGCCGCTTCGGTTAAGCGGCGCTAAATGCCGTTAATTTTTCCGCTCGTCGCTTCAGCACGTCATGAAGCCGGTCAGCCAAATTGCTTGCGATGTGCGTCCGCGCCGCTTGCAACGCGCGCCAAGAAATCTCCGGCAATCCCGCCATTTCGTGAAACCTTTCTCCCCCGCCGGGCGTCTTAACGGCGTGCGAAACCGTCGCATGGTGCGAGTTTCGCTAGGTAAATCGTCGCAAGCGCTGCGCCGGGGCGACCTTGCGACTTCGACTAAACTGGTAAATAATATTGAAATCGCGGCGAAACACTCTCCGGCTCGCCGCCGCCGGCCGGTGTTCGCAAACCATCAGGCCGCGTCGCTCCCGGTCGCTCCGACGAATCTGCTCGGCCCCCGTCGGCCGCTCCCGCCCCGTTCGTCGGCCCAGACCACACACCCGAGGTGATTCGTGGCCGAAAAGTTGAACCCGCTCAAAGCCTGGCTCGGCGTCGATGTCGCCAAGCCCAGCTACTACCAGCTCTTCGGGCTGCAAAACTTCGAGAGCGAGCCGCCGGTGATCGCCGACGCGGCCGACCGCGCCATTCGCAAAGCCCAAAAGCATACCGGCGGCGAACATCGTGAAGCGGCGGAGAAGCTCGTCCGTGATCTGACGACCGTCAAGAACGTTCTGCTCTCCACCGAGAAGCGTCAGGCCTACGATCAGCAACTTCGCAAACAACTCGGTGGTGCGCCCTCCGGCGGAGCCGCGAACCCGCAACGGCCCGCAACGGCACCGGTTTCGATGCTGCCGCAATCCGTCGAAGCGACCGATTCGCCGACGATGATGCTCCCGCCCGGCGCGCTCTCGGCGGCACTGTCGTCGCTACCGATGCCCGGCATGCCGCAGCCTGCGATGCCTCCCGGGGCCGCGCCGTACGGCGCGGCAAATCCGTATGGCGCTGCGCCAGGTTACGCCGATCCGATGCAGGGCATGTATGCGCCGCAAGCCGGCGTCCCGCAACCCGGTCTGCCGCAGCCGACCGCAGGTTTCGGTCAACCATACGGCCAGGGTTACGGTGCCCCGGCAGGCTTTCCGCCGGCCGGCCAAGATCCCGCTGCGATGTTCAACTACGGCCCCCCTCCCACTGCCGCTGGCGCGCCCGATCCCTTCGGCGGTATGCAAGCTCCCGGAATGCCGCAGCCGGTCATGGCCACGGCCGCCGCGGCGCCCGCGATGGGCATGTCGCCGCAACCGCAACCCTCGGCCGGCTTCGCGCCGCAGGTTTCGACCGGCCGCATCCGCGCCGCCGCGAGCCGCAAGCAGCAACAGTCGAACATCACGATGGCAATCGGCGTGCTCGGCGTGGCCGCGGTGATTCTCGTGGTCGTCATCGTCATCGCGAACAAAAAGAGCACCGACCAAGCCGCCGAACAGAACCAACTCGCGTTGCTCACCAAGAGCCCGCCGCCGCAGCCTAAGCCGATTCCGCCGCTCGCTGCGGCGAGCATTCCGCTCAACACCACTCCGGCCGCGAACAACACACCCGCGCCGGCGGCCGGTGCCAATAGCGGCCCCTCGGAAATGGAACGCCTGCAGCGGATGCAGATCCCGAACATGCCTGCGCCTTCGACCGATTCGGCGATGCCGTCGAACTCCGGACCCGACGATGCCCGCTCCGACGTCGACCGCCCCCGCCGCCCCGGCGCTGACGATCCGCGGTGTCATCGCTGAGGCTCCGCTGATGGAAGCGTCGTTACCTGAAGACGCCGCCCGCGCGAAATCGGTCCCGGCGATGCTCTCGGCGGCCCGCGCTTCGTTCCGCACTCGCGACTACGCCAAGGCCGAGGAGGTCATCCTCTCCGCTCAAATCACGGCCGATACGCCGGCCCTCATCGAACTCGCTCGCGGCCACTCCCGGGCCCTCGACCTTGTGCGTACGTTCTGGGACGCCGTTCGCTTGGGGCTCAAAAGCGTCAAGCCGGGCGACGAACTGATCTTCGCCGGCAAGAGCGCGGCGGTCGTTTCCGCCGATGAAACGAACCTCATCGTCAAGTTGGAAAACAAGGACGTACCGCTCGTGGTCGACAAGCTCATCCCGCTCGTCGCCGCGCAGCTCGCGGAAAAGGCCCTCCCCAAAGACGATCCAGGGAGCAAGCTGGTCGTCGCCGTGTTCCTGCTGCTCGACCAACCGGCGGGCGTCGAGCGGGGCAAGCAACTCTTCGACGAAGCCACGGTCGCCGGCCTCGACGTCAACTCCCTCCGCCCGCTGCTCAACGCGGAATAAAGACGTCGAACCGGCGCTCTAAAATCGACGTAAGTCCCGAACCGCTTGCGCGACTTACGACGACGGAAAATCGGCAATTCCCCCGCGCACTGCGCACACAACTTCGAAATGAGTGCGCACCCCTGTTGGTAAGCGCTCCGACGCGCACTAGCCGGTCGATTTAGTGCGCACTTTGCCCCGAGTGCGCACACGGGAAAATCGACGTAAGTCCCGATTCGCTTGCGCCACTTACGTCGATTCTCAGACAGCTTGGAAACGTCCCTTCTCCCTCCTGAGGGAGAAGGTGGCCCGAAGGGCCGGATGAGGGAGCAGAACCTCTCGCCAACGCCGCAACTCTAGACAGCGCAAAGACTCCGATCGCTAACGCGCCCGGCTCGCTGTCGGCGTCTACTAGATCACACCAAATTGCCAAAGAACCAACCCCGCATTTTCCACTTTTTCGACGTCGATTCCAGAGCGTTTTTGGCCGGCCGACCGAATCCGAAAACCCAGGAAAAGGCCCCGGAAAACGATCGTTTCCTTGGCATAGCTTCGCCCGCCGGCTACGATACGGCTCCCCGCCTCGCCCCGCCTTCGGAAACCCGCCGCCATGATCACGCTTCGTCGCTCGGCCGCCGTTTGGCTTGCCCTTCTAATCGCGTCTTCCGCTCAAGCTCAGCAGCCCGCGTCCGGTCCGAAAACACCGCCGCGCGTGCAAGTCGAGCCTTTGCCGCATCACCAGGCTCGATTTCTCGCCGGCGAGCGCGAGCTGACCCGCTTTCATCACGATCCGGCCGATCGGCGGTCGTTCCTGTTTCCCCTCGTCGGCCCCAGCGGACTTAGTCTTTCGCGGATGGGCCACCCGCACGACCCCGTCGGGCATAGCCATCACAACTCGGCCTGGGTCGCCCACCACATCGTCGACGGCACAAATTTCTGGGGCGACCGCGGTCCGAAGCTTGGCCGTGT
>JAFLCO010000172.1 GCA_017303535.1 Planctomycetota bacterium | reverse complement strand
TTCGTGTGGGACATAGCCCCGACCCGGACGATGCGTTCATGTTTCACGCATTGGCCAACGGAAAGATTGAAACCGGGCCGTATGAATTCACGCATGAGTTGGTCGACATCGAGACGCTCAACCAGCGGGCTCTCAAGGGAGAGCTAGAACTCTCGGCGGTGAGCATCCACGGATACGCGTACCTGACCGACAAGTACGCGCTCTGCCCGTGCGGGGCGAGTATGGGTGATCGCTACGGCCCGATGGTGATCGGCCGCCGGAAGTACTCGATCGAAGAACTGCGCGGGATGACGATCGCCGTGCCGGGCACACGGACGACGGCCTATTTGGCTCTGCGACTTTGCCTCGGCAACGACTTCGCGCACGTAGTCGTGCCCTTCGACAAGATTTTCGAAGCGGTCGAAGCCGGCGAGTGGGAAGGAAAGAAGGTCGACGCCGGTCTGATCATTCACGAAGGTCAGTTGACCTACGGCGATCGGAAGCTGGAACTTTCGGTTGACCTCGGCGAATGGTGGTTTCAAGAGACCGGCTTGCCGCTGCCGCTCGGGGGCAACGTCATTCGCAAAGACCTCGGCGCCGCGGCGATGAAGGAGATCAACCGGTTGCTTCGTGAGAGCATCGTTTACGGTTTAGAGCATCGAAAAGATGCGCTCGACCATGCGTTGCAATACGGTCGCGACTTGAACCGGAGCCAGGCCGATAAGTTTGTCGGCATGTATGTGAATGATTGGACCGTCGACTGGGGCACGAAGGGGCGCGAGGCCGTGCGCACGCTGCTGAAGCGTGGTTACGAGACCGGCGTGATTCCGCACTTGGTGGAGCCGGAGTTTATTGACTGACGGCGGCTGTTGAGTGTGGCTGGGCCTACGGTTTGTCAGCCCCCTCACCCCTGGCCCCTCTCCCCGAGTTTCTGAAGAGGCGGGGGCGAGGGGAACCTAGCAGAGGGCTCATTACGCTTCAAACGAGAAGCCGCCGGAGGGGGCGGAGTAGTTGTCGAAGGCGGCTTGCGGTATGGCGCGGGCTTGCGATGGCCGCGGGGTCGACGATTCGGCTTCGTCGGTACGGAGCGAGTCGAGGCGTAGCGAATCGGTCGAGGCGGCGGCGGCCTTGCGTTGGCAGACGAGTCGCCACGTTTCCAGTTCGACTTCAAGTACCCTGATCGCAGCGCGGAGCGGTTGCGGATCGTCGCTGAGATGCGTATCCGTCAGCGACTGCAAGATGAAGCCGTAGACGGCGGCCACCTGCGCGACGAGCGCCGGAGCCAAGTCTTTGCGAAGCGTGCCGAGCAGGTTCGACATGATCGCTTCGGCATGTGCCAGTTCTGCGCCTGCGGCCACGGAGGAACCGGCGGTTAGCAGTTCATCGGCCCGTCGTGAGGCTTTTAGCACGGCCTCGAGCAACATAAGCTGCAAGCGTTCCGGCGAGGCCGTGAGAACCTGATTGGTGAGATATTCGTTGACGTTATTCATCCGTGATGGCGGGGGTGCGGGTGATGAAGCGGGTCAGTTAGCTCGAACTATTGGATCTGTTCGACGAGTTGCTTGAGGCAAGCGTCGCCAAGCTGCCGAGGGCCGTCTGCTGAGTTTGCAGCGAAGCCAACGTCTTCTCCAGAATCATGAACTGATTCAAGAGGCGGGTCTTCTTCGCTTCGACGGATTTATTGATCGCGTCGATTCGGGCCTGCAGCGCCTCCTGTTGCACGTCGAGCGAGTCGATTTTGTGAAACAGAACGCCGGTCGATGAGTCGGTGTACGACTTGATGACCTTTCCCATCGCGGCGGAAGCGCCGACGTCGGTCGCACCGAAGAAGTCTTTGACGGCCGCGGCATTCGAAGACACTGCGGCGCGCAGCTTCGATTCATCAAGCGACAATTGCCCGCCGGCGATCGTCAGGCCGATCTGCGCGAACGAGCGAATCGCGTTGCCGCCGGTGCCGTACTGCTTCGAGATGAACGACAGCAAGGCCGACTGCATGCCGACGGCCGTTTGGTCGCCCTGTAAGATGGCCGAGGTATTGTTCGTGGTGTCGAATTTGGTTTGCTTCGAGAGCGAGTCGCTGAGCGAATTGAAGCTCCTAACAAAGGCGTTCATCGAATCGACGATCGCATCGGAACTTTGATCGACGTTGATCGTGACCGAAGTTGACGAGACGCCGGCGATGTCGACGGTGAGCCCGGAGATGACACCGGAGAACGTATTATTGGACGAGGCGAAGGTGACGGGCGCCGAGCCGTTGTTGCTCAACTGAACAACGGCGTCGAGGCCCTCTTGTGTTTGGGCGAGATTAAGGGACGTCGTGCCCGAATCAATCAACAGTCGGCCGCCGTCGCCGCTTTTCTTCGAGCTGATGGAGAGCTTGAAGCCGTCGGTTCCGCCGACGTTGAAGAACGAGGCCGTGAGCGGAGCGCCCCCGGCCCCGATCTTCGCAATGACGTCGTTGAGCGTGTCGTCGGCGTCGATCTCGATCTTGTCGACGAACGCGCCGTCGATGGTCGGCGAGCCGGTGCCGGCGATGCGAAGGTCGGTGGCGGTCTTGCTATTGCCGACGTTTTGCACGACGAGCGAGCCGCCGCCGCCGGAATTGTCGGTGATCAGAATGCCGTCGCCCGTGGCATTGATCGTCGCGGTGACTTGGGCGCTGCCCGCATTGATGCCGGCAAGCAGGTCGCCGACCGTCTTATAGCTGGTGCCGGTGATGTTGAGTACCGTCGAATTGCCTGCGCGATCGGTGATGCGAAACTGACCGTCGCTCACGCCTGCGCCGCCGCCGAGATTTTTAAGGAGCGTATTCTCGTTGATGTACGACTGATGCAGGTCGCCGGACTTGATCGTGGTCGCCGCGACGCTTCCGGCGATATTCAGATCGGCGGCCGTGGTACCGCCACCAACGTCGGCGACGATCAGGTTCGACGCGGACGCACCCGTCGTGTCGGTTAGCGTGATGCCGTGGCCTTGATCGTTGACCGCAGCCTTGATGCCGAGACCGGCGGCGTTGATCGCGTCGACGACTTCGCTGAGGCTGTCGGCCTCGGCCAAGTCGACGGTCGCCGTGGCGCCGCTGCGATCCGTGACCTGAATTTCGCCCGGAGTCGCAATACCGGAACCGCCGTCGAGATTTTTGAGCAGCACGGAATTGAGTCCGGCGAGAACTCGCTTACCGGTGAGAACGCCGCCGGCTTGTTCGGAGCCGAGGATGCCGAGATCGGCCGCGGCTTTGCTGCCGTTGAGGGCCGCGACGGTGAGCGTTCCGCCGCCGCCGGTGGAATCCGTCAGCACGATGCGATCGCCGTCGCCGGAGATGGCCGCCGTAACGCGGCTGCTGTTCTCCGAGTCGTTGTTGATGGTGTTGATGACGTCGTCGATCGTCTTGGCGTCGGAGAGTTTGACGTCGATGGTGCCGCCGTCTTTGAGCGTAATTCGCAGATCGTCTTGAGTGCCGGAGACACGAACGCCGAGGCCGTCGTTAAGGCTTGAGAGCTTGACCGAGCCGCCGAGGCGGACGATGTCGGACCCGACCTTCTCGCTCGCCGCGACGGAGCCGAGAATTCCCAGATCGGCGGCCGTACGACCTCCGGCGAGTTCCTGAACGACGATGCTGCCGGAGCTTGAGCCGGATTGATCGGTCAGCACGATCGAGTCGCCGCGTACGGAGGCGGTTACCGACGCGATGCCGTTGTCGTTGATCGCCTTGATGACGTCGCCGACGGTTCGCGTGCCGCTGAGGTCGACGACCGCCGCGACGCCGCTGCGATCGGTGATGCGAATCTTACCGCGGGCGACGCCGGAACCGCCGTTGAGCAGGTCGAGCGAAGCGTCCGTGGCGACGAAGCCGCCGCGTTTGACGGAGATTGTGCCCGCACCCACTTTGGCCGTATTGAGATCGGCGTAACCGGCGGAGGTGAAGCGTTGCGTTTGGGCCAGCCGTACGGGGCGAAAACTATACGAACCGAGCACCGCCGTATTGTCGGCGACCGCGCGGACAAGCGACTCGTTGGCGCTCGTAGCGGCGCGGGAATCGAGAGTGCTGTTGCGACCGAGCGTGGAGACGGATAGCGACAGCGACAGCATCGTCGCCGACAATCCGGTGTAGGCGGCTTGGGCGTTCTTGCGATTGTTGAGATCGGTCGTAAGCAGCTTGACCGGCGCTTTGTCAAGCGCGATCAACGACTCGACGATCTCCGTGTAGTTGAGCCCCGAGACAAGCCCGGTGCCCGCAGTGACGGTCGCCATGCCAAAACCTTCCGCGGCCCCAAAACGACGCACGAACGAATCCGACCACTAAGCGTAGGTCGGCCGGCGTTGCCGGCGAGGCTGCTCGCGCGACAAACTCTCTCTGATCGTTATCGGCTTCCGGGGTCGGCGGAAGGATGAAAAAACGGCAGGCGAGGAGCTTCCCCCTCGCCTGCCGTGGTAGCTATCAGTTCGTTCCGCTCAAGCTTACCGGCCCAAGAGGGACAGCACGTTTTGCGGCGATTGGTTGGCCAGGGCCAACACGTTGGTACCGGCTTGCACCAGGATTTGCGACCGGGTGAGGTTGGCCGTTTCCACCGCGAAGTCGGCGTCGCGAATGCTGCTTTCCGCGGCCGTCACCTGTTCGAGCGACGTTTGGAGGCTGCGGATGTTGCTTTCGATGGCGTTCTTCTGGATGGCGCCCAACTTACCGCGAAGCGTGGCGACTTCGCTGATCGCTTGATCGACGATCGACGCCGCATCGGTCAGGTCGGCCTTATCGAGCGAATCGGTTCCGCCGGTCTTAAGAGCCGACAAACCCTTGTTGCCCGTGGTCGTGATGTTACGACCCAAGGTCGAGAGATCGAGCGACGTGATGTTGATATTGATCTGGTTGGCGTAGTTGACGGTCGGTCCGATCTGGAACAACGCACCGCCGGTCACGTCGAAGTTGTTCGCGACGGCCGGGTTGGCTCCCGCGACAATGTTCGAGAAGGTGTCGGCGTTGTTGAAGGCCGTGACGTCGCCGGCTTGCGTGGCCGCGGTGGCGGTGATCGCCACTTGACCCGCGGTGCCGCTGGTGGTCGATTCGAGAACCAGATCACTGGTCGCTCCCGTCGTCGAAGCCCGCACGCCCGAGGTCGTGCTGGTGGCGTTGATCAGGTCGGCCAGGTAACGGCTGTCGCTCTTGAGAGCGGCGACGTTGACGTTGCTGATCGTCGTCGACACTTGCGAACCATTGACGACGCCGGTCAGCGTGAAGCTGATCGTGTCGGTTCCGGCGCCGGTCAGGCTGTCGAGACCACCCGCACCCGCGGTCGTGCGTTGAATCGTGCGGGAAGCACGGACGCTCGGCGTGAGCGACGGATCAATCGTGCCTTCGAGGCTGATCGAGGCGTCGGTGTAGGTGAACTGTTCGCCCGAGGCCGTGAAACTGCCGCTGCCGTTGCCGTGGCTGATCGTACCGGTCGCGTTTTGGGCGTCGACCGTCTTACGGGTACCGGCGGCGTTGAGCAGCGTGATGTCGGCCGAGTTCGTCGCGGCGAGAGCGTTCACCGTGACCACGCCGGCCGAGCCGTACTTCGACGCGTTGAGCGAGACGTCGACGCCGAAACCGCCGCCCGTGGCGGTGATGCCGGTTTGCGACGTGACGGCGTTGATCGCGTTCTTCAGGACCGTGCTGTCGTTGATCACTTGGTCGTTGTTGACCGTGATGACCGCGCGGCCGAGGTCGCCGATAAGTTCCAACGTCGTCGTGTTCGACGTGCCGTCGGTTCCCGTCGCCGTGGTCTTGGTCGAGGCGTTGTTGATCAACGTTTGATCCGCACCGGCCGTGCCGACCGTGATGTTGGCCAGCGACGTGCTGCCGACGCCTTGCGACGTAAGCACCAGGTTGCCCGAGCCGTTCACGCTGGCGACGACGCCGGTCGTGTCCGTGCGGGTGTTGATCAAGGCGGCGAAGGCCGAGATACCCGCGTTGCCCGTGAAGTTATTGTTGATGATCACGTCGTTGCCGGTCAGGCCACCGGCGGCGAGAGCGGCGGTCGAGATATCGGCCGAGCCCTTGTTGCCGGTGATCGTGAAGACCGTGGTCTTCGTGTTAAGAGCACCGTCCGTCGCGGCGGTGGTCGCCGAACCGGTGATCGCGGCATTGAACTCGGTGACGTCGGTGTCGCCGAGGGTTTGCGTACCTTGCGAGATCGCGGTGTTGAACCGCGTGACGTCGCCGGCGATCGCACCGTTGCCGCCCGCAACGTTGGCGAACGTGATGGCGGTGATGCCGCCGGTGCCGTTGGTCAGCGTAATCGCGCCATCGACACCCGAGCCGCTAGCCGTGATGCCCGTGGTGCCGCTCACGCCGTTGATCGCGTTGACCAGCGCGGTGCTGTCGGCCTTCAAGGCTTGCAGATTGACTTGCACGCCGGTGGCCGTACCGAGACTACCCGTCAAATCGAACGACACGTATTCCGTGGCGCCGGCAGCGGTCATGCCGCTGTACTGAGTACCGGTGGCAGGAACGATCGTGCGGACCGTCTCTTGCGCACCTTGACCGGCCGTCGCGTTAAGCGTGGCGATGGTGCCCGTCGTGCCGACGCGGGTCGAGGTGAGCGTCAGGTCGCCGCCCGCGCCCGAGCCTGCCGCGAATACGCCGGTCGTAGCCGACGTGGCGTTAATCGCGTCCGTCAACACTTGCGTGTCGGCCTTGAACGCGGCGACGTTGACAGTAATCGACTGCGTGCCGAGGTTCCCCGTCACGTCGAGCGTGATGGTTTCCGAGCCCGCACCGGCGAGGTCGGCCAAGCCGGTCGCGCCGCCTTCGATGACTCGCGTGTAGCGGGTGGATCCGGTCGAGAGCGAGCCGAGGCTGCTCGTGGCGTTGGCGACGCTGAAATCGTTCGTGATGACGGTCGATGAAGTGCGGGTCGACGTGCCGACCGACAGGTCGAGCAGGCTGTTCGACGCGCCGGTGTTGAAGTCGGTGCCCTTGAAGCTGACCGATTTCTTCGTGGCTTCTTGAGTGACGTTCAGGCTGACGTCGTTCGCGGCGCTAGCCGTATGGAGGGCCGGGTCGAACGAATTGACCTTGATATCCGTCGGGCTTTGGAACGATCCGAGCGTACCGGAAACCGAGAAGCTCTTGGTGCCGTTGAGCAGCTTCTGGCCGGCGAACACCGTGGTTTGAGCGATACGCGTGATGGCGTCGAGAGCGTTGTCGACTTGAACCTGATTAGCGGCGATTTCCGAAGCCGAAACGGCTCCCTTGTTCGCCGACGATTGCACCAGGCTACGAACGTCGTTAAGCAGCGAGCTGACTTCGCCGAGAGCGGCGTCGGCCGTGGCGATGATGTTGCCGGCCCGTTCGCTATTCTTGATCGATTGACCGATGGAAACGATTTCCGAACGGAGCTGTTCGCTGGCGATCAAACCGGCCGGGTCATCCTTACCCGTGTTGATGCGCAAACCGGTCGACAGCCGGGTCAGCGAGGTTTCCAACGAGGCGTTCGACCGCTTCAAGCTGTGTTGAGCGGTGAGCGAACTCAAATTCGTGTTGATACGCGTCATCTAACTCACCCCTCGAAAAAGTAGGACTCGGTTATGCTTCCAAGCCCGTCAGGATGCGGGAGATGGCCCCCGGACCGGCTTGCATTCGGCCCGTCGCTTCGACCTCTCAAAGCGGCGGACCTCTGAATTTCAAACTTGTCAAACGTAGCACGCCTTTTCGTCAAGGTTTCCGCAGCTTGCGGAATTTCCCCAACTCGGGCTCTGAACGTCACTGATACACTAGGTCGTTATTTAGCCGGCAGTAATTTTCTTTTTCTGGGTCTACGCATTCATCCGATATAGGCGTAACAATCCCACTGGATTTCCTTGTACGCCGGCGGGGATGTCGGGCAAAAACCGCTATTTCGCGAGCCGATTCATGTGCCGGGGCGACGGTTTGCGGTTGCCCGCAACAGTGCCGCCGATGCGCCACGAGCGCGAAAGAAATTGCCCGCTAAAGAAAGTACGGACGGCGCGCCGGCCAGGCCGCCGCGTCGAGCGGGCGTATCGAACAGCCTCGTCGGGACTCGCCTCTTCGGCTCAATCGCGGACCGGGAATCCGCCGGAGCCGACGAATTACTTCGCTTCGCCGCGGCCGACGTTCCTTACGTCTTTCGGTTCGAGCCGGCCGGCGCGTAGATTCTCGCGCTGAATCGCTTCGTAGACTTCTTGGCGGTGGACCGGGATCTCCGTCGGCGCATTGATGCCGAGGCGGACCTTGTCGCCGCGAATGTCGACGATGGTGATAACGATGTTATCACCGATAATGATGCTTTCGTCGCGTTGTCTCGACAATACAAGCATCGTCGGCTCCTTCCAAAACTGCGAACACGTGAAACGCCTCGCGATCCCCTCGCGGCAGACTTTGCCGGCGACGCAAGCGTGGCACAAGTCTCGTTCGGCAGTTTCCCTACGGAGAATTCAGCGACCTAAAAGGAGGAGCGGTTATGCGCTCTTCTTCAATCGCGCGGGCGCTGCGGGGATTGCATATTGCACCGGATGCTCGTCGTTCGTGGCAACCTGACGACCTTTCCGCGCCGACGGGTTGATAATGATCGGCGCCCGTAGGTTGAGCGTCAGTTCACCGTCGTGCCGCGATACGGTGACGAGCACTTGCGCTTCTTCCGGGCCGACGAGATCAAGCTGGGCGAGTTCGCCGCGAAACGTGCGAAATCGGTACTCCGGCACGAATCGTCGCGGGCTCACGACCGCCAGCGCGAGTTCGGGCCGCGACGTCGATTGCAGCCATCCCAGAGCCTGATCGGCTTCGTCGGCCAGCAACACCCATTGCCGACATTCTTCCAAACCCAGCAGGCCGGAAGGAAACGATAAGAGATCGTCCGCCGCGACATCCAACGTGCCGAAGCGAGTGGTTCGAATACGCATCCCGGCTCTCCCTCTCCTAAGGTCGGAACTTGCCGACCCGACGACATCCCTATCTCTACTGTCGACCGTCGCACCTGTGCCGCGATAGAAATATCGCTGCAACTGCTGCCGCCGCTAGAACAAGCGGAATCGCTTTCGCAGGCTTCTTGTTCCGCAAACCTTACGCGAGCCGCCAGGTCTGTTGGGCCGTGAGGTCGTTTCTCTGATTACAGATAATCGAGCAAGGTCATTTGAGCCAAGGTCGCGGAAACTTTCAGCGAAGCTTCAAACGAGGCTTGGCGCGCGGCCAGTTCCGAAACGGCCGCGACGAAGTCGACTTCGATTTCCAGCGACAACGCGCCTTTGAGCGAAATACTCTCTGCGGAAAGGCGGTCGCTAAGGACGTCGAGCCCGGCGAGTTGCGTGCCGAGTTCGGCTCTTGAAAAGCTTAGGCTCGTAGCATCCCGATCGAGGGCGGCGACGGCCTTCTCCAGCGCGGCATTATCACTGTTGGCGATCGCGTCGCGCAGCATCAGTAGCGTACTGAAGATTCCCTGCACGCCTTGCGGATTCGCGTCGATGCCCGTCAGCACGTCGGCGGTGCCGCCCGCGAGCGTGCTATCGGTGGGGAGCGATCCTAATGTTCCGCCGCCGGTGTTGGCGACGCCGCCGTCGGTCGTCGTCAGACTCGCCGCAAACCTCGGATCGCTCGCCAAAAGATCTACGATATCCTGCGCCGTCGTCGTCGCCGGATCGACGTCGAGCGTCAACGTTCGCGTCGTGGTGTTATAAGTCGCCGAGTTGTTCCCGGGAATGCCGTCGTCGGCAAAGTGAATCGTTACGCCGTTGAGCGTGGCGCCGCTGCCCCGTGCGGAAATGACCAGGTCGTTGTTGGCGCCGGCGAACGTGATGGTGCGCGTGGCGGTGTTGCCGATCGTCGTGGTCGTGGCGGAAGTCGACGACGCGCCGACCAGCCCCAGGTCTTCAGCCGCGGAACTTGTGCCGAGTCGGGTCACCGACAACGTACCGGAGGCCGGCGGACCGTCGTTCAGGAGTTCGATGCCGTTACCCGTCGCCACGAGACGAGCCACGACCGGCGAACTGCTCGCCAGGTTGGTCGGGTCGTTATTGATCGTGGCCAGCACGTCGTCAATCGTCGCTGCCGCGCCACGCCCGCCGGTCATATTCAGTACGCCGGTGGCCGCCAGATTGCCGGAACCGTCGTTCGTGTAGTCCGTGGACTGATCCAACGTGGCGCGAAACTGAGCGGCCAGCGTCGGATCGTTCGCCAGAAGTTGCTGAGCCTCTTGAGCCGTGAAGCCTGCGGCAACGTCGACCGTGAATCGCAGTGTGTTGCCGACCAATGCGACGCCGTCGCCGCCGCCGATCCCAGAATCGACGATCTGCACGCTGAACTGATTGCCCGCCGCTCCTCGCGCCGTGCGACTAATGACGAGTCCGCTATTCGCGCCGGCACCCGCCACACGAACGCTCGCCGAGCTACCTTGCGACAAGCTGACGCCGAACGAAGTCCCGTCGCGACTCGTTATGCGGAAGTCGTCGGTATCCGTCGCGAATTGCACGCCATCGCCGTGATTGAGCGAGGCTAGCGTCGTCGAGCCGGTTGTCGTGCGTACGCCGAGTTGCGTGGCCGTGGTGCCGCCGTTTTCACCGATGGAAAACGCCGCGCCGCTCATTCGCGACCGGATTTCGATTCCGGTGCGGGCCGCATTCATCGACGCGAGGACATTCGCTTCCGAACCGTTGATGATGTTGAGCAGATCCTCGACCGTGTCGGCGCCGGAGAGATCGACCGTCACCGTTTTGGAACCATTCACGATGCGCAGGCCGCTCGTAAGGTCGAGGGCCGTGCCGGTGCCGCCGGAGGTCGTGCCGACGGCCGTCGAATCAGTGAGCGAATCGTTTACCGTGCCCAGGCCGGTATTTCCCTCTTCACTAGGATCCAAGAACGCTCGAAACGTTCCCTCCGCATTCACCGCCGCCATGACGTCGGCGGCCGTCGTGCGAGTCGGGTCGATGCGAACGACCAACGTCCCGGCGTCGCTCCCGGTAAGGTACGTGCTCCCGGCTGCGGGATTGTTGTCGGCCGCCGTCAGCACATAGCTTCCGCTACCGCTGGGCGTCAGCGCGGCGGTGAATTGCGTACCGGATGTATTGATGTCGTTCAGCACCGTCGCGACATCGGTCCCGGTCTCGACGGAGATCGAATACGTCTTCGTTCCAGAATTGTAGTTGATCTGCGTCCCCAAGCCGTCGACGGCTCGTACGCTGAGCGACGTAGAAACACTATTGAGCGCCGCGCCGGGCGTCGTCGCCGTGAGTTGGATCGAATTATCCAACCCCGGCCGGCCCGGGAACTTAAGCACCGACGTCGCGGCGGTCGGCGACGTAAGGTACTGCGCAACCTCGTTGCCTTGCGTCAAACCGGCCGTCGACTGAAACCAGTCGTCATCAACGTACTTGACCGTGACGTTGTTGTACGCCGAGCCGGAACTGACCCCCTCAATGATAAGGTCATTGCGGCCGCCGTCGCCGCCGACATAGGCCCGAGCGCGGCTTCCCAGCACGTCGGCCAAACGCGTCGTCAGGGTCAGACGTGGTTCGAGATTCTCGCCGACCAGCGGGCCCGGCCCCGCCGGCACGGTGCGCTTAATCCCAAGTTCCGCGGCCGTCGTTCCCCCGGCCACTTCGCCGATCAGCAAATTGCCGCCGTTAAGCGAAACCTCGAGGCCGGTGCTCGTAACACGGGCCGTGACGACGCGATTGCCTGGCGGATTGGCTTCGAGGAGACGGGCGATGTCCCCGATCGTTTCGGCCCCGGCGATATTAACGGTCCGCGTCGCCGATCCATCGCTCACCGAAATACTACCGGTGCGAATCCCCTGCCCGCCGCGAAGATCCGATAGCTTCGTATCCCAGGTCAGAACCGGATTCAAATCCGTGGCGATGCCCGAGGGCTGCGAGAATCCGCCGAAGACCTGGCTTCCCGCGACGTTGGATTGAAACAGCCGATCGATATCGGAAAACGCAAGCAGTTCCCCTTCGTTGCCTCGATAGACGATGCCGTCTTGCGTCTTCACGTACGGAGCGTCCAAAGTTTTCGAACCGGCAAACAGATACCGGTCGCGAAACTTCTGGTTTCCAGTTTCCACCAACTGCTGAATGGCCCGGTCGATCTCCGCGATGGCGGCCGAGCGTTCCGAAGGGCTAACGTTGTTGCCGACCATGCTCATGGCCGTGGCTCGCACTTCCGTCAGCATCGTCGCCACGCTGCCGATCGCCGACTCCGACGAACTCAAATAGGTTTGGTTCGTCGCATAGCTCTGAGCAACGATATTCTTCCGTTCCATCAAGGCCTGCAGCGCCATAGCCCGCGCGGCGGCCGGAGCGTCGTCGCTCGGCGCAAGCACGCGACGGCCCGAACTTAGCTGGCTTTGCACACGAAACAGATTCGTCTGATCGCTCGCGATTTGCGCGAGGATCTGCTGCGTCATGAACGGGTTGCTAAGCCGCGTCGTCGGGATGGAAGAGATGGCCATGAAAAGCTTTCGGCGTGTGGGCGAGCGGCGAAATGCCTAAGCGCTAGAGTTCCGTAAGCATTCGCAACAAGTCGTCGATCGTCGAAATAAAACGGGCCGACGCCTGATAAGCCCGCTGGTAGCTCATCATCGAAACGGCTTCTTCATCCAGATTGACGCCGCTCACCGCGAGTTGCTGACCTTTGAGCGTCGTCTCAAACGTCCGGAAGCCCGTGGCGACCGACTTCGCGACGGCCGCCCCTTGCGTAACCTCGCTCACCATCTGCGAGTAGACCATCGTGATCGATCGACCATTGGCCGAATCGAGCAAGCGATCGGCGAACTGCGCCAACTGCACTGCGTTTTGCGTGTCACCGTCGATGCCGGAACGGCTCGCGGCAAACTTCGCCGGGTCCGAAGCGACGACCGAGTTCACGCCGAGGCTCGCCGCATCCGTACCGGA
>JAFLCO010000171.1 GCA_017303535.1 Planctomycetota bacterium | reverse complement strand
GTCGTCCTTCCGCTCGGAACGTTCGGGCAGTGCGGACGACAATACGTGCAGGGCCCAAAAACCGAACATAAATGCCCCTGTATGGGCGGCCGCCGAGACGAGCAGTCGCCCGGTATCCTCCTGCAGACGCCGGCCGTGCAGCAGCGAAGCGGTAAAGGTTCCCAGGACGGCCGACGCATAAAATTCCTTGTCAGGAATCTTGAGTTCGCCGCCGTAAGACTGTTTCCTCCAGGAGGGCTGTTCCATCGCTCGAATCTAGCACCCGCGGCGCTACGACTCAAGAAATTTGTACATGGTGCGGCTCTTAACTTTTCCGATGTGGTCAGGCGTTCATAATGAAAACGCATTAGTGCCGGCCATGAGCGTCTCCGCCGACTGCGCGATGTTCGAGATTTAGTATTTGAAAACGCTCTCGAAGGTCATTCGAGCTTCCCAACTTTGCTGAAGCTTGGCGCGCCGATGCGAATTGGCCGTCGCGTCCCCCATTCTGCGAGCAAAACGACACCTCGCCTGACGGCGACCGCGTGCTTTCGCGCGCCGCTGCGCTTTGGTCGCGCGAGTGCGCGACTTCCCCTTTCGCCCGCTGGTGCTGCGGCCTGACGGTCCGCCTGCGGACGCCTCACGGCGCTGAAGACGTTTCCTGGTTCGGGGGCACATCCCCCGTGCCGTCAAGGATGAGCCCGCGCGACCTACGCGGCTTCCTCCCGCTCTTCCTCCGCTAAAGCTCCGTGCAGAGCGGTGCCCTCCGCTTTCGGTCGTCCTTGACCGCTCTCCCCCTGCTTTTCGGGCTTCGCCCCCCGTGGCTCCGAAAAGCGTGTGCCCCGCTTTTTGAGCCGGGGGCTTTCATTCATTCCCAGCGAAGGAGACCGAACATGACGACCACCAAGAATTCGACCGCCGAGACCGCCGCCCGCGTTGATATCTATACCCGCGTCACCGACCGCATCGTCGCGGCTTTGGAGGCCGGGCATCGCCCGTGGCTCAAGCCCTGGCACGCCGAACATGCCGCCGGACGCATCACGCGACCGTTGCGGCATAACGGCACGCCCTACTCCGGCATCAACGTCATTTGTTTGTGGATGGAAGCGGAGCAGCGCGGCTACGTCAGCCCGTATTGGCTGACCTACAAGCAGGCTCAAGAACTCGGCGGCCACGTCAAGAAAGGCGAGCACGGCGCGCCGGTCGTCTATGCCGACACGTTCAAGAAGAAGGAAGCCGGCGAGAACGGCGACGAGGTGGAACGGCAGATTCCGTTTCTGAAGCAATACACCGTCTTTGCCGCCGACCAGGTCGAGGGCTTGCCGGCTCACTTTTATGAGTTGGCCAACCGACCGAGCGAGACGCTGGAACGTATCGAGCGGGCCGACGCATTCTTCGCCCACACCCAGGCCGACATTCGCACCGGCGGTAATCAAGCGTTCTACGCCCTGGAGCCGGACTACGTTCGGATGCCCCCCTTCGAGACGTTCCGCGACGCGGAGTCGCACGCGGCGACGCTCGCCCATGAACTCACGCACTGGACGCGGCACCCGTCGCGGCTCGACCGCGACTTGGGCCGCAAGCGCTTCGGCGACGCCGGTTACGCGATGGAGGAACTCGTCGCCGAAATGGGAGCGGCGTTTCTGTGTGCCGACTTGCAGCTTACGCCCGAGACCCGCGACGACCACGCGGCCTATATCGGCACTTGGCTGAAGGTGCTGAAGGACGACAAGCGGGCGATTTTTTCCGCCGCTTCTTATGCGAGCAAGGCCGCCGACTTCCTGCACGGCTTGCAGCCGCGAGCCGCCGCCTAAGCCGGGTTCCGTCGTTCGCCGGTCGCCGCCGGCGAACGACTTCTCTTCTGGACCATTCATTTGACGATCAAGGATACCGTCATGTTTTACGTTCTGTGCCCGAACTGCGACGCCCGGATGGAAGTGTTGCCGAGTGCCGTTGGTCCCGAGCGGACCGACGTGTGGAACGTCCACTGGTGCGACCAGTGCGACGTGACGTTCGACTACGACGACGAGGAAGTTCTGGTCGAGAGTCCGTCACCGGTGACCGACGAGCGGGAGTAGCCGCAAGACTCGCCGGCCGGCCGCGCCCGCTGCGGCCGGCTCGGCGAAGCGACGGTTTCGACGACGAGGGACGGTCCGAGCATTTGAACCGCGCGGGCGGCGATCCCAAGCGAACGCATTTGAATGTCGGAGCGCAAATGTATAATGGGCCGTTTCCAGGTCCCGATGACGGCGTAACGAACATGAAACTAAAGACCGTACGCGTTAAGAACTTCAAATGTGTCAAGGATTCGACCGAATTCGGCGTCGATCCTAAAGTGACGTGCTTAGTGGGCAAAAACGAAAGCGGCAAGACGGCGATTCTGCAGGCCGTCGAAAAGCTCAATCCGCTGAACGCTGCCAAAGGGAAGTTCGACGGACTGGACTATCCGCGCTCCGAGTGGTCGGAATACCAAGAAAGCGGCCGGACCGACGACGCGATTGTTACGACTTGGGAATTGGAGGACGCCGACGTATCGGCCGTTCAGAAGCTCGTCGGCGAAGGAGTGTTGCCGTCGAAAGAACTCGTGATCAAGAAAGGCTACTACGCGGATTGGCACTGGACGATCGAGGTTGACGAGGCTCAAGCCTTCCAGAACTTTCTCGCGGCGGCGAACCTGCACGAGGAAGAGCGCGCGGTGCTTGCGGCGGCGGGCTCGTTCAAAGCCGCCGCAGCGCAACTGAACGCGAAGAAGGCGCAGGCCAAAGAAGGCGCAGAAACGCTGTCGCCGCGCGAGCAGACGGTACTCGCCAATCTTGCCCGATTCGGCAAGTCCTTGCGGGCTTGGGAACCGGTGACGAGCGAACTTTTCAAACGTCTCCCGAAGATGGTGTATTTCGATCAGTATTTTCGCATGCCGGGACAGGTGTCGCTGGCGGATTTGGAAGCGCGGGCCGAGGCCAAAGACGAGCCGGGCAATCAGGTCTTTCTCGCGCTGCTCGCAATGATCGGGCACAAGCCCGAAGACCTGAAAAACATCGGCCAGTTTGAGACCCTGACCGCTGAGTTAGAAGCGGCCTCGAACCGTCTTACTCGCGACATTTTCTCTTTTTGGAGCCAGAACAAAAATCTCGAAGTTCAGTTCTTGTTCACGCAAGGCATGCCCAACGATCCGCCGCCGTTCAATTCCGGTCAGATCATGCGGACGCGGATCAAGAACCTGCGCCACGGCGTCTCGACCAGTTTCGACGAGCGCAGCACCGGCTTCGTCTGGTTTTTCTCCTTTTTGGTCTGGTTCAGCCAAGTCCGCAAGCACTACGGCGACAACTTGGTGATCCTGCTCGACGAACCGGGGCTCGCGTTGCACGCCAAGGCGCAAGCGGACCTGCTTCGCTACATCGACAAGAAATTGTCGACGTATCAAGTGATCTACTCCACGCACTCTCCCTTCATGATCGACTCCGGCAATCTGTTGCGGGTCCGCACCGTCGAAGACGTTTTCCTTCCAGGCCAGGACGGCGACGAAGATCAGGATTTGGGAACAAAGGTCGGGGATCAGGTCCTAAGCACCGACAGCGATACGCTCTTTCCCTTGCGGGCTTGCCTGGGCTACGAGATCACGCAGACGCTGTTCGTCGGCGAACACGCGCTATTGGTGGAGGGGCCGAGCGAACTCCTCTACCTACCGTGGTTTAGTCGCAAACTCCTTTCGTTGGACCGAACCGGCCTGGATCGCCGTTGGTCGCTGACGCCCTGCGGCGGTATCGACAAGATTCCCGCGTTTCTTTCGCTGTTCAGCGGTCAAAAACTGCACATTGCCACGCTCGTCGATTATGCCGTCGGGCAGAAGAAGAAGGTCGAGCAAATGCTGCGGAGCAAATTGCTGCAGGACGGACACGTGCTGACCGCCGACGTTTACGCCGAACAGGAACAAGCCGATATCGAAGACGTCATAGGCCGCGAGGCGTACGTCGCCTTGGTGAACGCCTGCTATGGTTTGCAAGCGGAGAAAATGTTGTCCGCCGAAAAGCCCGTTGACGCTCCCATGCGCTGCGTGCAAGAAGCGGAGCTGACGGTCGACGGTTTCGACCATTTTCGGCCGGCGGAATTTCTTACCAAACAAGGGCTCGATTTTCAGGTTCCCGGGCTTGAAAAAGCGCTGGACCGGTTCGAAGTCCTGTTTCGCGACCTCAACGCGCTGCTGCCGAAAGCGTGAGTGGCTGGGAAGAGGCCGGTCAGTGACGCGTTATTGGATCTCGATTGCTTCGATAACTACGGCCGCCGGCCCGGCGGAAATCTCCGCCGCGCCGTCGGCTTGTTGAATCCAAGTCACCCGATGCCGCACTATCCCGTTGAACAGCCGCACGCGCGGCCCCAGTTCGGCGTCGAGATTACGCCCGACGATGGTCACGGTCTCGCCCGAAAAATCAAGCGTTATCCCTTCCGACGGATTGAACGTCGCTTTCTTGAGCCAGGCGTAGCCGAACGACGTGACCGAGCCGTCTTTCAGGCGGAGTTCCAGCATCAGGGATCGTTCCCGCACTCCCCTCACCCAGCCGAAGACGCCGTAATCTTCCGTCGACTCGGGTTCCGGCGGGGATGCTTCGCCGGCGGCGGTCCGGCCGGTATAGCGTTCCAGGACGCTGTCGCTTTTGGGTTTATCGCTCATATTGCAGCACCTGCATTTCGTCGCGTGAATGGATCGGCTCGCGTTCCGCTTCCGTCTGACGGCGCACGGCGCCGTTGACGAGTTCCGTCGCGGACAGACGTGCATCGCCTTTGCCGACGGCCTCGCGGAGGGCGTCCTTGTCGTCCGTATAAACCGTCATCCGTTCCCGTGCCCGCGAGGCCGAGACATAAAACTGCTCGCGCGAGGTCGCCGGCAGCGACGCGGCCGACTGGCCGATGAACACGCGGTCGACCGTTTTGCCCTGCGAAGCATGACTGGTGACGACATAGCCGTAGTCAAGATGCCCCCAATCTTTGGCGATCCGCCAGCCGTTCATGAGCACGATATCGCCCGTCTCATCAAAGCCGCCGACTTGAAAAACCATGCCGTTATCGAGACGATGCAGGCCGTCGGCCGTCTGTCCGTTATGCGTGATCCGCACGAGGTCGCCCGCCGCCAGCAGTATCCGCTCCTGATGGAAGACCTGGAAGCGCTGCGCGTGTTCCAGCGGGAGCGGTTTATTCAGACCGACCCCGACCTTCTGGCCGCGCCGGTAGCCCTTGGCGTTTTGATGAAACTGCACCACATCGCCGGGCAAAAAATGCAGCGCGTCGCCGCGCTCGGCTTCCGTGAGCTGCGCGTTCTGGAGCTTCAGGACTTCCTGTTCCTCGCGGCCGAGCATGCCCGCATCCATCAGCGCCCGGCGGATGTTGCGGGTGATCCGATCCCCTTCGGCGTGGACGGGAGAAACGACCAGCGTCGTCTTCCCCTCGCCGACCGCCTGGGCGTAATCGGCGGCCAGTTGCGCGTAACGCTCCGCCGCCGGAAGTTCTTGTATCCAGCCGAGCGCATCGAGTCGGTCGAACCCTTCGCCCACGCGCCCGTCACCGAGCGCCCGCACGGCTTCTTTGTATTCGCCGGATTGGCGCTGGATGTCTTTGACTTCGGCCGGCACCAGTCCCGCCTCCTCTTCCAGCAGCCTTAGCGCCGCTCCGCGTTCGACCGAACCGTGCTGCTTCCGGTCGCCGGTGAGCAACACCCGGGCGTCGATTTTCTCGGCAAGGTCGAAGACTTGGCTCATCGTCCGCGTACCGAGCAGCCCGGCCTCATCGATCCAGAGGACTTGTCCCGCCGCTTCGTGCTGGAGCTTTTCGTCGACCAGCAGCCGGGCGACCGTCTCGGCTTCGCTGAAGCCGTCGCCGCGCAGCACGCCGCGACTGGCTTCCGCCGACGGTGCGAACGCCAGGACCTTCTTGCCCGTCTCTTCGATGGCTTCGACCGCTTCCTGCATCAACGTCGTCTTGCCGACTCCCGCGCGACCGGCCAGTAGAATGACCCGGTCGCGGGAGCCGAGCAAGTGGGCGACGGCTCGCCGCTGCGAGTCGTTGAGCCACTCGCGCCGGAGTGGTCGCGTCCCCTGACCCAGCGGCGCACAGCGCCCCCGCCCCTCGCGGGCAAAACGTACCAGCTTGGTCTCTTCGAGCAGTACGCCCCGCGTCGTCGCCATGCTTCGCCCGCCGCGCAGCCCGACGACCAGCGACTCATGGCGGCGGGCCGAGTCCAAAACGTCCGCGACGGCCGCCTGCCCGACCGATTGCTTGAGCGCCAGCGCCAGCAGTTGCCGCTGCGGCACGACCGATTTTCGCTCGAAGGAGTGCTGCAACGCATAGTCGAGCGCCCGCCCCGCCGAGGTCGCATCGGCCGGTTCGGCCTCGCCGCCGATCCGCTCCGTCAAGTTCTTGAGCGCCGCCTGCTCCTGGGGCGTCATCCGACCGCGCCAGCTTTCTTGCAACTGCGGAAAGCTCAGATTGTTTGCCTTCCGTTCCCGGGTCTTGGCCCCGAGTTCCGCTTTCTGCCGGACATCGGTGATCCCTTTCTCGCGGGCCTTCTCTTCGATCTGCCGGGTGCGCCGCGAGAACTTCTCAACGAGCGGCTGCCCGACGCCGGCGATTTCCCAGCCATTCTTGGTGCGCTCGATCGGCAGCCCCCGCTGCGCGAGCCTGCCCGCCAGGTGCGAATGGAACACGGCTTCGAAAAACGGCGCGTCGCGTTTCAGGTCGCGAAACTGGCCCGCTTTCCAGATTTCTTCGGCGTGATCGAAGGTTTCCGAGAACACGAAACAGTGGGCGTGCAGGTGCGGATCGGGGACGCCCCCGACGGGGCGCGACGTGAAATGAATGAACTCGCCCCAGACCATGTTGCCGGTCGTGCGGTTTTCGTTCCGGCCGTTCTTGCGGACCCGTGCCGCCATTTCGGCTTCCATGTCCTGCATCGTCACGTCGACCGCTTCCCGGAACGCGTCGAGCAAGCGCTCGTCACGCGTCAGCGAATACAGCAGCGACAAGCTCTTGGGCACATGGAAGTTGAAATCGTAGCCGATGGTGCGATCGGCGTCGGTCCGCTTGGTGAGCCGACGGCCGGTCCGCGGATCGAGATTATCGCACAGCGCGTCCCATTCGGATTTTTGCACGTCCCCTTCCAGTCCGAGCAGGGCGGCCCCCTTCCCGCGCCAGCGCCCGGTGAGTTCCTGCCCTTCCGTGTAGTAGTCGGCGGTGCTGTAGTAGCTCTTCGCGCCGTCGACGTGGGTGTTTTGCCGGATGCGTAGCATGAACGCATCTTAGGCCCGAAACGGTTGCGGAATCCTTAAGACGCGCGCCGTGCGCCGCGTGTCATTCCGGGACGCTGATTGTCGCAGCGAATTCCTCGCTTCGCCCTGATTCGGCCAAGTGTCTTCTTACTGCTCACGGTTGACATCGGCCGCCCCGCGACCTGATTGCCGGCACGCTAAAGCCGCCGCCGGTCCGCGCAAGCTGCCAAGGCCGCTTTCCTGAAGGAAGCCTTCGGCCTTTCGCTGGCCCGGTGCGCTGCGCCCCGGACTCGCGCGGCTTGGTGTTTCGTGCCGTCAGGTCGTGATGGGCACGGCCTCAAACCAAGCAGCAAGGAGACGACTTATGACCACTCAGAAAGCAACGCAAACCGCAGGCTCCAAATCACCGAGCCACCTCGCCTACCACGTCCGCGACCGCGACGGCGGTAAGGGATTCTTCACCCGCGTCGGGGCCGCGTGGGCGCATGCCGACGGCCACGGATTCAACATCCAGCTCGACGTCGCTCCGCTCGACGGACGCATCACGCTCCGCGTCGCGACCGAGAAAAAAGACTCGTGAAAAAAGCTTAGCAACACTCAACCGGGCGGGCTCGGAAGCCCGCCCGCTCAAGGGAAAGGAATCAATTTATGAACGACCTTATCAATCCCCATTATGCCGCCGTACGGAGCCGAATATCACCACCGACGTACGCAGCGGATGAGCCGCCCCGCTACGCCAAGCTGCCCCGGTCGCCGCGGAACGCCAGCCCCGTTCCGCACCTGACCAGCCTCTATCACTCGAACCGCGCCGGCGACTACGGCGACCGCGGCTATCCCGGCAACTGCGGCGGCAACCTGATCAAAGACCTGTTGCGATTCTTCCAGCCGCAACGCGTCTTCGATCCGATGAGCGGCAGCGGCACCTGCCGTGACGTCTGCCGGGAACTGGCCGTCAATTGCGTCTCGGGCGACATTCACCACGGCTTCGATCTGTGCGAGCCGCAGGAATTCTTCGGCGAGGCCGCCCGGTTCGAGCGTCGCAGTTTCGATTTCGTCTGGATTCATCCGCCCTACTGGCGGCAGAAACTCTACGCCGCCGACGCCCGCGACCTCTCGCGCACGCCGACCCTTGATGCGTTTCTGGAGCGCTACGCCTTGGCACTGGCGCATTGCGCCTACGTGCTGAAGCCCGGCGGAATTCTCGCCGTCCTGATGGGCGACTATGTCGACCGTGAGGCGGGCTTCGTCCCCCTTACCTATCACACCAAGCGTCTCGCCTTTGAGTGCGGTCTGCGGCAGCATTCTTCCGACATCATCCGTTTCAGCCACGGAGCGAGCAGCAGCAAGAAAGTCTATCGCAGCAGCTTCATTCCCGGCCTGCATGATCACTGCCTGCTGTTCGTCAAACCGGAGTGACCCCCACGAAAGGAATTAGGATATGACGACGACATTCATCGAACTGACTGAAGACGAATTCGACAAGCAATTCCCGTTGCTTACCAATCACCTCAATCCGAACGCAAGTTGTGCGTTCGGCGATGGTCCCGGCTGCCTGTTCGAGACCTACGGCGACGAACTGGCGTTCGTCCGGGCGCAAGCTCCGCACGCCGTCTGGACGTTCATCGACGGCGACGACGGCGATTGCTACGTCGTCAGCGGCTATCACTTCGTGAACCGCATCGGCTATCTCATTAGCACCGTGCCCGTCCCGGAAGGCACCGATATCGAGGTGCGAATTGCGCTGAGTTCGTGAGGTCGAGGACGGCGTGCGGGCCGTCACATAAACAGCCGGCGGTAAAGCGTCTCGATGACGTGCATCAACTGCCAAAGAAACACGCCGATCAGAAACCCGAGCGGAAGCCGGATCTTCCAAGGGAAGTCGTGCTCCGCGAAATCGGGATAGGCCTGGACCGCGAACGCCAGCAAGACGATGGCTCCGACGAGTCCCCCCAACATCCGCCGCGTCCGTAGCGCCAGCGAAGGTTCCGGGGCGTACTCGAACGCGACTTCGGACTCCGGCGGCGGGCCGTAGTCCACAATGGTCCGGCGCGGCACCAGCGCCGTAATCAATTCGATGATTGCCGTAAGCAGTCGCAGCATGAGGTCGGGCTCCTTGGGGCAGGATAGTACCGAGCCCCTTCCCGTCGTCGCAAGGTCAATGGAGAGCCGAGTGACGGGATAATTATCTAACAGAAACTCCCGCACGGAACTATGAGCCGCGGATGAGCTGGTCAACTGAATGAAAGAAGAATGAACGGACAACTTCGTTGTCAGACGTCTTCCCTTAGCGGTGCTAAGGAGCGATTTCACCGTGAAAGATTTCCTGCTGTCCTGAAAGCTTGCCAGAAAGCTGGCTGGAAAGATTGCCGGACGTCTGTCTTTCTGTCTTGCATGAATGATGGAGGGCCATACTTCTTGCTTGCCATCTTTCTTGCATGATGGAATGCTGACGCTCAGGCTTTCTTGCTTGCCAGATGGATGGAGAGCCAGCCTGCCAGTGACCTTGCAATCCTTCATGACAGCTTGCTGGAAATAATGCTTGCCAGAGAGCCGGCAATCGTGCTAACGATGGCGGATGATTATCACCATCGCAAACAGCAAGGGCGGCGTCGGCAAATCGACGCTGGCCGTTCACTTAGCCGCCTGGCTCCACGAGCAGGGGCACAATGTCACACTGGCCGATTGCGATACGCAGCAATCCTCGTCGGAATGGATTCGCGAAGCGCTTCCGGAAGTGAAGGCGGTCCGCCTTGGCAATCCGAATGAAATTTTGAACGAGCTTCCGGCGCTGGCGACGGAGACGGACTATGTCATTGCCGACGGTCCCGGCAGTAATACCGAGACCAGCCGCGCGCTGCTTCTCCGCGCCGATTTCGCCATCGTGCCTTGCAAGGCTTCGATGCTGGAGGTGAGGGCGCTGGCCAAGGCGACTGAGGTGCTGCGCCAGGCGCAGGATATTCGCGGCGGCATCCCGAAAGCGGTGATTGTGCTGAGCATGGTCGGGAAAAACTACCGTCTCACCAAGGACATGAAAGACGCGGCTGCGGCGCTCAACCTGCCGCTCGCGCATACGGCCATGACGCTTAGGCAAATCTACGCCGATGCGCCGGGACAAGGGGAGGTGGTCTGGCGTCTGGGATCACGCGCCGCCGAGGCCGCCGCCGAGGTCGAACATCTGTTCCGCGAAATCCTGCCCGAAGCCTACCAATCCAAATCGGGTGGGCGCAAACGGAAAACCGGAACCCAATAGAAAGGACGCAGCTATGGCCGATCGTCGCTCATTGGTCGAAGGAGTTAAACCGCCAGCCCCGCCGATTGATCCGAAAATCGAACAAGCGTTTGTTCGTGGCCAGACGGCGAGGGGAGGGGATGAACCCGCAATCCCATCCGCAACGACGCCGGTAATTGCCCGCACACCGCTGAGCACGCGGATTCGGACCGATTATTCCAAAGCGCTGAAACATGCTTCGCTCGATCGCCAGCTGAAAGGCGTCGAGCCGAACACCATCAGCGACATCCTGGAGCAGGCGCTGGAGCCGTGGCTGAAGGCCAACGGCTATCTTTCCTAACGCTTCCCGGCCCGATTCATTCGTCCGATTGGCGGAAACTCGTTCCTTCGAGCAGCGGTAGTTCTTGTTGCCGCGACGCATCCTTGAGGTGATAGGACTTCACGAAGGCAAGGCGGTCGCCGTTGAACATGAAGCGGATGTTGACGAAAAACACGCCGTCGCTCGGGCTGCGATAGAGAAATTGCTTTTCGAGCAGCTCGCGCACGCCGCGTTGGTAGGTCCGATCGGTGATGCCGTGGTCCTTGGCGACGTATTGGTTGAGCTTGATTTCATCGGAACCGGGATTGGCCCGCATCTGATGATAGACCAACTCGAAGACCTGGATGCCGGTCTTCGACAAACCGGCCGCCTGCTTGATTCCGTCGAGGAACAGCTTCACGAAGCGCGCCGTGTCGACTTCTTCTTCCCACCAGAAGCCCATGCCCCCGAGACCTTTGACCTCGCCCGTCGAGTTATCGACGATCATCGAGGCTTTGCCGCCCGGCACATGAAATCGCTTGCTCCGCGTGGCGATTCCGTTAGAGCTAGGAACGCTGGGATTGGTTCGGTACACGGGAAAGCCCCTTTTGGTGCTGACCTGATTCTCGGAACCGGCAACCATTACCTGACCTTCGTTTGCTTCGATCGCGGAAACCGTTGCTGATTGGCGCTCATCCGTCATTTTTTCCTCCTTGTTTTGTCACTTAACAGACAGGACGTTGGCAGATGACCGACAAAAGCGCAAGCGGTTTTTGACGGTCGACCGCACGTTCTTGACGGTGGACCGTCTGATTCTGTCGTTTTGGATCGAGCGATTTCAAGCGCTTGCGCGGTTGCTCTTTCTTATAGTAAAAAACGCCTCTCTCGGTGCGACGCCGGAGCGCGAACACACGACGCCGGCGCAGGCGTCGCTCGCACCGGCCCCTCAGGAAGAGGACGGGGCGTTTCGACCGGGTTATGAGCATCTTTGTGGATAAGTCGAGGAAGTCTTTGAAAGCGCGCGATTGGCTGCAATTTGGTCCGGCAGAGATTGCGGCGACCAGAAGTCGGCATTCAAGAAAGAAAGAATTCGTTCCGCTGGATTGAGGCATTCTTCGCCCGGAAATAGCTCCCCTAAGCAGCGAAGTCGTTTTTGGGGCTATTCCTCAGGAAATCATGCTCCCACGCTTCCCCGCCTTATTTCGTAGTCCGCTAGCAGCGGTACCCGAAGCGCGCCATACGCTCCGGCAACTTGAGTTCGGCGGCCCGAGCCGCCCAGCGGTCCAACAGCGGATGAATTCCCTGGCCTTCGAGCAACCACGCACGCGCTTCGGCCAGCGCGGCGAGCGCCGTCGGGTCGACCGCGGCCGATTCCAGTTCTTCCAACGAGTTCGGGCGGCGCTCGCGGGAGATCGTTCGATTTACGGCCGGTGCGGCGCTCAGGTAACGCCGAGTGACTTCGTGCGGCGTCAAGTTCAACCCGGCGAACAGTCGCTCGACCGCCTCCGGCAAACACTGCGGGTGATCGACGCAAACATAGGCCGCGGTCGGAATGTCCAAGACCAAGTCGAATGCTTGAAGCAAGTTCTCCGCGACTTGCGGATCATTCGTCCGCCGGAGCGCCGAGACGACTGCCAACAGCGGATGACGCAGCGTCACCACGAATCGAAACGGACACGCGCCGAACTCGACGCCCCGTAACTTTGGGCCCGCGTGACCGTGGAACAGCAGATATCGCGGACTCTTGGCGGGAAGTTCCAAACCCAAGAGTCCGAAATCGTGCCGAGCGGTCGCCGCCAGTTGCTCGGCGAAGGATCGCGGCGGCGGCGCGTGCGACCGCTGCCGCAAGCAATACGCGACGCGGCGAACGAATTCGACCGGTTCCAGTTCTCCGCGCAGGCAGCGGACCGCAAAGTCGTCGAGCATTCGCTCGTTGGCCGCGCCGTGCGGACCGTGGCCGTTGCCGGAGGGGCAATAATCCGGCCGCATATTGCAATCGATCCGGCGGCTTTCGGCGACCCCTAGAGAAATTTCAGGATGTGTCTCCAAGAGCATTCGCGTGAAATGCGTGCCCGTGTGTTGGGGGGTCAACAGATAAATAAGCGA
>JAFLCO010000170.1 GCA_017303535.1 Planctomycetota bacterium | reverse complement strand
CGTTTCACAAAATTTCCGCCGGCCAAAAGTTGCCTTGTTTTTGGCCGGCGGCTTTGCGAGATTGGCTCTTGCACGGTCGGCCCGGGCACTGGTGTTACGGCACCGCTTGCCCGGCAACCAGCGACACGTGCGACGCCTGCGCTAGGGGCGTGCCGGAGGATGCCGGACGTTGGTGTAAGTGGTCGGTCGCGCGAGTGGAAAACACGTCTCCTTACCGAGCGATGCCCGTCATCGCCATGAGACGCACGCCCGCGACCGGCCGGACGTCGGCGCCGTGAAGGTGAGCGCGAGTCGATGGTTCTCGGAGGCCTCGAGAACTCTAGACTTGCGCCGCACGCACGGCGTTTTTCCGCGGACGAGCGTCGAACGCAACAGCGACGCCGCGGGGCCCAACGCCGGTCGCACGCCCGTTATCGCGTCGTGGTCCGCGGCCGACGGAAAGGAAATCTTCGTCGGTCGCCGAGTTTTAGTGTGCTTCGCCTCGGCGAACTACTAACTCTCGGCGGACGAGAGTCGAAAGACTTTCGGTGACGCAGCCCGATCAGCTGCCTCATAAGCCGACCACGACAGAGCCGTGACGATGAAAAATCGACAGAAGCAGAGTACGCCAAACGATAGTGATGAACTTGGGTGGCTGGGGCATAGCGAAGCGGTGCCCCAGTACTCAGGAAGTCCATTTCCGTTCGGCCAAGCTCAGCGCGGACTAGGGCGGATTTCCCGTGCGGGGTGTTCGGCAAGGCTACTTACCTGCGACAGTGACAGGCGTTGATCGCCGGCAGGCCGTAGCGCACGAAGGACCGATCGCCCGCTGCTGCATTCCTTTTTTTAACCGCGACCGGGACCACCGGACGCCCCGCACAAAGCCCTCGGGCGAACGATTCCACGACGGAACTTTTTGGTTCACGATGTCTGATGGTCCGTCGTCAGTTGTCCGTCGTCAGTTGCCACGGACTACGGACCACGGACAAAACACATTAGGGGACTGGGGGGACGGAAATCGGGGACTGAGGGGACGGGAACAGAGAACGAGGAAGTCTTTTTTGTTGGCGTCGGCCCATTCTGCAGTCCGCAGTCAGCATTTGTCTCAGTGCTCTCCGTGGCTCCGTGGTGAATACGGCCCGGAACACGAACAATCCGGCTCTTTGACAATTCGCGGAAAACCGGCGTAGGTCGGGCGTTGCGGGCCATGCTTACGATGTGGCCGACCGCCAACGTCCGCATAACCGACGAATGTTTCTAAAGTCCTACCCCGGGTTGAATCGAAACTACTCTTGGAAGGCTTACGTTCGGACCGTGATTGGACGGCCCGAGCGTGAGTTGCAGGGGGGAACCTGCTGCCGACCAAGCTTCGTGCTTGCATTGCGCTCGCGCACAACCCGCGCGCCGAGCGCCATGTCTCTACGGCGTCATCTTTTCCCCTGACCTTTGCCTCGCCGGGCAAATCGATCGTCCGGAATCGAGAGAAGCTCCGCAAGCTACGGGCTATAGCAAGCCTAAACGGTCGTGCGGACTTTCCTTGCTGTCCGGTCGCCGTGTTCGCCGAAGGAAACTTTCAGGCACGGATCAGAGGGAACTGTACCTAAGCCGAACCCAACCCACACCGACCGACGGGTCCCAACCCAGTTGTTTGCGGTTTTGCTCGAGCGCTACCCACGCAAGAGCGACGAGGGATCGCCCCGACCGCCGACCGCAGACAAGGGACCGCATGTTCCGCAACGCAACGCAGGCGCGGAATGTGCTCCAACAACCCATAGCGTAATGATAACGGGAGAGCGTGCGATGAAGGTTTTCACTACGGGACAGGTCGCCAAGATCTGTAAAGTGGCGCCCCGCACCGTCAGCAAATGGTTCGATTCCGGCCGGCTTAAGGGATACCGCATCCCTGGCTCGCAGGATCGGCGGATTCCGCGTGAGTATCTGATCAAGTTCCTCAAGGAACACGGGATGCCCCTGGGCGACCTGGAAGACGAAGCGATGGCCAAGGTGCTCATCGTTAGCCAAGATCAGATCCTCATCGAGAATCTGAAGCGTGAGCTGCCGGCGGAGAAGTCGTTTAAGCAATCGGTCGCGGCCAGCGGATTCGAAGCCGGCATTCAAGCCGAGAGCTTCCATCCGGACGCGATCGTGGTCGACTTCTCGATCGGTCGGACCGAAGCGTTGCAAATCTGCCAAAATCTCCGCCGCAACACGGAGTACTCGGAGACGATCCTCATCGCTCTGCTGCCGGACGACGGCAACACGGCGGGCATCGATCGCTCGACGATCAACGAAACGTTCAAGAAGCCGTTCGACGCCGCTCTGCTGGCCGAACGTCTCCGCACGCTGATCGGTGGTCGCAAGGAACTGGTTCGCTAGTTCCCCTCAAGTTCGCTTAGCTCGAAACTTGTCTGATATCGCCGGCTCTCGCATTGAAACCGCCGCGGTTGACCCCCGCGGCGGTTTTCTTTTTGCGCTTCACTTAACTTCATGTGCCATGCCGTCATCGCCGCTAGGCGAGGTCGGCATGCCTTAAACGGGCTTCAGCTCAAACACGCATGCCGACCCGACTTCGTCGTGACGGCATGGCACGCAAAGTAGCATTCTCGCAGCCGGCCAAAATCAAATTTGGCGGCCCTCGGGCGATCGGCTAAAATGAGCCCTGCCGAACGATGATCTCCCATCGTTCGTTCCCGCCTGTTTTGCCCGCCCTGTTTCGCGTGCCTCCTTCCGTGCCGCCGCGTTTTTGTTTGTTTTGCGCCGCGCATGAATCAGCTCTCCTTTCACGATCGATCGCGGCGCGAGTTTCTGCGGCTCGGCGGATTGGCTTTGCCCTGGCTCTCGGCCGGGTCGCTCGGGCGAACTTCGGCGTCGGCCGCCGATCGGGTGCCTTCACAAACGCCCGGCTTCGGCAAGGCCAAGCGAGTCATCCTCGTTTTTTGTTGCGGCGGGCAGAGTCAGTTCGAAACTTGGGATCCGAAGCCGGATGCGCCGGCGGAGATTCGCGGGGAGTTCGGCGCGATCTCGACCAGCGTGCCGGGCACGTTCTTCGGCGAGCACTTGCCGCAGGTCGCGAAGTTGGCCGACCGCTTCACCGTCGTACGTTCGATGTCGCACGCCGATCTCGACCACGGATCGGCGACGTATCTGGCGCTCACCGGAAAATATCATCGGAAGATCAGCGGCAACCCTCCCCCAATGCCGACCGATGAGCCGACGCTCGGCGCGGCGCTGCGTGCCGCGCGGCGTAACAAGCACTTCCCTTACGACGCCGTACACTTAAACGCACCGCTGCTCGCGCCGGAGTTACCGTCGGCCGGGCAGCATGCCGGCTTTCTTGGTCCGGCCTTTGAACCTCTGGTGATCGGCAACGTGAGCGAGGTTCGGATGCCGCTGCCGGATCTGGCGGCGCAGCCTGATCTGCCGCCGGTTCGGATGCACGATCGGCAAAGTTTGAAGCGGAAGCTCGACGGCTATGTGGCCGAGTTGGCGAAGTCGCCCGAGGCTCGCAAGGCCGGCACCGAGTATGATCAGGCGTTGGCCTTGTTGGACGCTCCGCAATCACGGGCCGCGTTCGATCTGGAGCAAGAGCCGGCATCTTTGCGAGATCGCTACGGTCGCAATCAATCGGGCCAAGCTCTGCTACTGGCGCGGCGGTTGGCCGAGGCGGGCCTGCCGCTCGTCACCGTATTCTGGTCGCCGAGCAGCCGTGGGCAGGATCAACGCCCCGACGAAACCGACGCCTACGGCTGGGACACGCATAACGATATCTTCAGTTCGCTAAAGCAACATTTACTGCCGCGGTTCGATCAAGGGTTTTCCGCGCTCGTGGAAGACTTGGACCAACGCGGGATGCTGGAAGATACGCTGGTCGTCTGCTTCGGCGAATTCGGCCGGGCACCGCTGGTGGCACTCGAACCGAAGTTCGCCGGCAGCACGCCTGGCCGGAAGCATTGGGCCAACGTTTATTCGCAAGTGTTCGCCGGGGCGGGAGTCGGGCGCGGCAAGGTCGTCGGCGCGAGCGATCGCTTCGGCGGTCGTCCGGACGGCCGTCGCTATGGTCCCTGGGACACGATCGCCACGATCTATTCGTCGCTGGGCATCGACCCGAGCGGCCACTATCGCGACCTTCTCGATCGACCGATTCCGCTGAGCGTCGGCAGGCCGATCACCGAACTTTATCGCGGCTGAACTTCGGCCGATGCGCACACTCATACAGTTAGGATATGCCCGTGATTCTCGATCGCCTCGACAACGCCGACCGTTACGCCGCGCTGCATCCCGGCTTTGCCGCCGCGTTTGACTATCTACGCAAGACGGACTTTGCGAAGCTGCCGCAAGGGCGCGACGACATCGACGGTGAGCGACTCTTCTGCATGATCGGCAAGGAGCCGGGGCAGGGGCGCGAAAAGCGGAAGCTCGAGTTTCATCAGCAGTACATCGACATCCAGTACTGCGCCTCCGGCAGCGATGAGATCGGCTGGCGCTCGTCGCGGAGTTGCGAAGGGATCGACGAACCGTACGACCCGAAGCGCGAAGTGGGCTTCTATGCCGGACGACCGGAATCGTACTTCGACCTGAAGGCCGGCGAGTTCACGATCTTCTGGCCGGAAGATGCGCATGCTCCGCTCTCCGGTAAAGGCGAGATGATCAAAGCCGTGGTCAAAGTGTTGATCGATTGGAAGTAACGCCACCGTCGCGAAGTTAGGGTAGACGATGCAATACGAAGAATCGATGAACGAGCGACCGACGCATGTCCGCTACTATGTGTTGGCGGCCACGACGGCGGCGTCGTTCATTCTTTATCTGCATCGAGCGTTCATCGCGGAGATTCTCAAGTACGCCGAGATTCGTGCGGAACTGAACCTGACCGACGCCGATGTGGCGGCGACCTACAGTGCGTTCTTCTTGTCTTATGCCTTGTGCCAAGTGCCGATGGGCTCGTTGGCCGATTCGTTCGGACGGCGCAAGACGTTCACGCTGTACGTCGTCGCGTGGTCGGTTTTTACGGCGCTGGGCGGCTTCGTCAACGGCTTCGCCATGATGTTCGCCGTGCGGTTCGCGCTCGGCGTTGCTCAGGCGGGGGCCTACCCGACGGCCGGCGGTTTGGTCGCCCGTTGGGTGCCGGTCACGCAGCGAGGTCGGGCTAGCGCGCTGGTTTCCGCCGGCGGGCGCTTCGGCGGAGTCGTCTTCGCCTCCCTGACGACGCTGCTGCTGAAGACCTGGGGAGTGCCGTGGCAGCAGATCATGATGCTCTACGGCGCCGTCGGCGTGTTGATCGGTCTCTGGTTTTGGATCGTCGCGCGCAACGAGCCGCGCGAGCATCCCCGCTGCAACGCCGCCGAGGTGGAATTGATCGCCGAAGGTCGACCGCCGGAAGACCCGCACTCGCGCGAGATCACGCGCGTGCCGCTGAAGGAAATGTTCGCCAGCCCCGTCATGTGGTGCATGTGCGTGACGCAGTTCGGCACGAACATCGGCTGGGCGTTCCTCATTACGACACTGCCCACCTATTTGCGCGAAGCCAAGCAGGCCGACGACGTCGCCGGAAGCCAAATGACGAGCTTGATTTGGCTGCTCGGCTTTTTCGGGACGCTGCTCGGCGGTTCGCTGGTCGACGCAACAACCCGAAAGTTCGGCCTACGCTGGGGCCGCATACTGCCGACGATCGTGACGAGGTTCGTGAGCGCGGCACTGTACTGGATCGCGCTGGAGACCAGTGACCCGTGGACGGCGACGTTCGCCTTCGCGGCCGTTTCGTTCTTCTGCGACTTGGGCATCCCCGGCATATGGGCTTTCGCGCAGGACGTCGGCGGGAAGCACGTCGGCGCGGTGCTCGGCTTCGGCAATATGTTCGGCAACCTCGGGGCGGCGGCGGCTGCTTATGTTTACCTATGGTCGGACCAGTGGTTTTACTACGACGAGTCGACGCGGAGTATCGGCAGCATGCTCGGCCATGAGGGGACCATCTACGCGGCCATGGCGGGCTTCATCGTATCGGGCGTCGCGGCGATCGGCATCAACGCCGCCAAGCCGATCGAGGCCAAGCGTACAACATAGGATCGCCGCGAAACCTCCGGGGCTTAGGCGAGTTTCATACGACGGGCGGGCGATGCTATGATAGATTTCTTCCGCCTCGCCGACCTTCGCCCGCCTTCCGTGTCCCGCCTTTCGCCGCCGAGCCAGCCTTGTCCGAATCCGCAGCACGCGAACCCGACGACTCCGCGGAGGGAGTCAAAAAGCTCGACCCGGGCGTCGTCGCCGCGCTGTTTTTGGAACATGCGGAAGAGCTCAAACGGTTTCTGATCGGCATCTTGCGCGACCACAATACGGCCGCCGACGTCCTGCAACTGACGTTTACGAAAGCCATCGAGCGCGGACATACGGCGCGGGAGGAGACGCTTAAGGGGTGGTTGTTTCGCGTCGCTTATAATGAGGCGATCGTCGTCAAACGCAAGCAGGGGGTGCAAAGCCGGGCCGTGCAGGCTTTGGGATCGGCGGGGGAGAAGCCGTCGACGGCGCCAGACAGCCGGATGGTGCGCTGGGAAGACGTCGATCGAGTTCGTCAGGCGATCGCCGCTTTGCCGCGCGAGCAAGCCGAGGTCGTGCGGATGCGGATGTACGACGAGAAGAAATTCATCGAGATTGCCGAGGAGTTACGGCTGCCGCTGGGCACCGTGCTCACGCGAATGCAGGCCGCGCTTAAGAAACTGCGGAAGGCGCTCGATCCGTAAAGCCGACGAAATACCGTGACGGTTCGCGGTCTACTTCTTCGGCGGCGGGATCGTCAGCCACAAATCAACGAGCCGGGCCGAGGCGATACCCGCGACCGGTGCAACGGCCAGACGACGGGGCTTCATATCGTTCGCCGCGACGCCGACGATGCGAATCGGTCCGGAGAACGCGGCCGACGCCGGAATCCTAAGCGTAACCTTCTTCGCGGCTTCCCCTTTGCCCGAGGAGACGGCCTGCGGTTCGCCCAGAGCCTTCGGCAGGCCAAGCACTTTCACGGTGACGTCTGCCGTCATGCCCGACGGCCGCTCGATGGTGACGGGAATCTCGAGCGGCTTCCCCGCCGTGGCCGCGAACTCCGCCTCGGTCACGGCCAACGCGAAGTCGGCATCTTGCGGACGGATGTCCAAGAGGTAAGAGTGACGCAGCGTCGCCCCGCCGAGCAGATCTTCGACGACGATCTTGTACGTGCCGCTAACGAGAACCTTGAAGGTCGTATCCGAATCCGGGTTGCCACGCCCCGCGTCGTCGCTGCGAAAGAGTTGAGTGCCGCTCTTGTCGTAAAGATAAACGAGCGGGTCGACGTTGAAGCCCCAGAGTTTGCTTTGGGCTCGGATGCGCCAGGTCTGGCCCTTCTGCCAAGTGACGTGGAACGCGTCTTGATCGGACGACGACGCGATGCGGCCGACGACGAGGCCGGGCGTCGCAATCGTTTGCGGCTGCTCGCGGTCGTTCGGTTCTTGCTCGGCGATCAGCGGCAGGTCCGCGGTCATCGTCGAGGCCGAACCGGCGGTGCCTTGTGGAAGGTCGAGGGCGACGGGCGTCAGCGGTTCGGGGGCATTGGTGGGGGCGTTGATCGCCGTGGTCGGCAAGTTCCAACCTTGCAACTCGACCGACGACTTTGAGCCGTCCGCAGCGACAACCGGCGGAAAGGCGTGGTCAACGAAAGGCCCGACGGTGAGCGTGAGCCGATAGATCGCGTCGGCCGCGCCATGAAAGCGAATCGATGAATTTGGATCGCTGGGGAAGGCGAAGACGCGAACGCAGAGATCGCCGTCGCGGTCAATCTTGCGGACGAGCCGCGGATCGAGGAGTCGATCGTCGTGGTTCTGATCGATGACGAAACCTTCGCCGTCGACGAGTTGCAAGACCGCGTCGATCGGCGAGCCAAGGTCCGTGTTAGCGTCGAGCGAGGCGATGAACGTTTGCCCGCGCTTGAGCGAGACGCGATAGGTGTCGACGTCGCCCGCCTTGGAGAGCACGCCGTTGACGATGGTCGGCAACGCTTCGACGGCGTGCGGCGATTCGAGCAGATCGTTCGTTTCCTTCTCGGCGGTTTCCGGGAGCGAGGAAATCACCAACGGCCGAACTTTGCTGGCCCCGTCGTCGTTGATCAGCCGGACCCAGCGGACGCCGGGGGCTGCGTCAGCATCGACGTTTGCGGTGAACTTCCCTTTGTCCTTCAGCGGCTCGAGGCGAACGCCGTCGCCGCTGACCCAAGCTTGCACCGGCCATTTCGGGAACGTGCCCGCGGCGGTGATCGTCGTCGAAGCGCCGCGTTGCGCGCCTGCGGGAGAAAGGCTCTTCAACTCGGGCGGCGCGGCGACGGCTGCATTTACAGCAAACGCGAGTAAGCACGCCGCAAAGATTGCCCGCATCCGTGACCTTGGTTGGCGCTGGAATCTCACGCCATCAATTCCTTGATGGGGGTCGAATCGCTGACCAAGTGCGTCGGCCGGCCTTGCGGCGTGTAGTAGATTCTGTCCGGATCGATGCCGAGCTTCCGATAGATCGTCGACGCGAAGTTCTCCGGCGAGAGCACTCGTTCGACGGCGGCATAGCCATTGCGGTCGGTCGCGCCGATGACGGCGCCGCGCGGTGTTCCGGCTCCGGCGAACATCACGCTCATGGCGTTGGCCCAATGATCGCGGCCGGGGGTTTTGGAACCCGAGAGCGTCGAAATTTTCGGCGTGCGACCGAACTCACCAAGCATGACCACGAGCGTCGAGTCGAGCATGCCGCGATCGTCGAGATCGGAGATCAAAGCGGCGACCGAGCTTTCCAGCTTCGGCGTCCGGGTGCGGAAGCGCGGGAAGATATCGGAATGGTCGTCCCAGCCGCCGTCGTAAAGCGTGATCCAGGGCACGCCCGCCTCGACGAGGCGGCGGGCCAAGAGGCAGCGTTGGCCGAATGAATCGCGGCCGTATTTATCGCGAAGTTTCTCCGGTTCGCGGCCGATGTCGAAGGCTTGCTGCGCTTCGACCGAAGTCATGAGGTCGTAGCCTTGTTGGGCGTAGGAGTCGACGGCCAACACCGGATCGCCGGCCGCCGCTTCCGCAAAGCGCGGCAGTTGGTCGACGAGCTTTCGCAGGTCGCGACGTTGCATGAAGCGATCGTCCGTCAAACCGGCCGGCAAGTTGACGTCGCGTACGCGGAACGTCGCTTGGTTGGGATCGTCGGAAACGACGAACGGCGCATACTTCGCACCGAGAAAATTCGGACCGCCGGAGCGCGACACGGACGGAATCGAAAAATAGCCCGGCAGCCCCCGCGGCGCCTTGCGTTCGTACGACGTCACGCTGCCGTAGCTCGGGTGAAAGCTGACAAATGCGCCGCAGCCGACGGGGATGCGCGTCGGCGCGCCGGTCATCATGTAATGGTTGCCCGCGCCGTGATTGCCTTGGTTGTGGCAGATCGAGCGGACGATGCAGAGATTGTCGCTGATGCCGGCCAAGGCCTTCATGTTTTCCGAGAAGAACAGGCCGGGCGTGCGCGTTGCGATCGGATCGAACTCGCCGCGGATTTCGATCGGCGCCTCGGGCTTCGGATCGAAAGTTTCGAAGTGCGACGGTCCGCCGTCGAGCCAGACCATGATGACGCTCTTGGCCTTGGCGGGCGTCTTGCCTTCGGCAACCGCTTGCGTCGCCGCCTGGGCTTGCAGGTTCAAAAGGCCGCTTAAACCGCCGCCGGCAAACGCGGCGACGCCGAGTTGCAGGCAGTTGCGACGCGTGACTCCTTCGCAATTTCGCAAGGCGCTCATACGATCGTCCTAGTTCTTGAGCTCAAACTCAGTTGATAAACGTAAACTCAGGCGAGTTGATCAAGGCCCACAATAAATCTTCGGCAATCGCCCGATGCTTCGTGCGGTCGGCCGAGAACAAACCGGCGGCGGCCCGGCGTTCGGCGTCGGTCGGGTATCGATTGTAGGTGGCGAGATACAATTCCTCGACCCATTCCTCGGGCGAGCCGCCCGCGGCAACCAAGCGGGCCGCGAGACCTTTGTCGTGCGTGACCTTCTTGTGTAGGCCGGGGGAATTCATCAAGTGCAGCGACTGCACGAGCGTCGAATCCGAAACGCGCTCGCAAGGCGGGTCTTGGTTCGGGTCGGGCCGGCCGAACGAGTCGAGGAACAAGTTCGAGACGCGATGCGTCCAGAGTTGCATGGCTCGCGAACGCTCGGGCATCGCGGCGAACTCTTCGGGAATACCGGTGACGTCGCAAACAGCGTCGAGCAGTGTTTCGGCCCGGAGACGGCGACGATAGTGTCGGGAGTAGTTCTTCAGGTCCCACGTGTTGCGCGGATTCGGCAACGACGAAAGTTCGTAAACGTGCGAAGTAAGGATCGTGCGGAGCAGTTTCTTGTGGTCGAACTTCTGGTTGCGGAACTCCTGAGCCAGCGCCGCGAGAAGTTCGGGGTTCGTCGGCGGGTTCGTGGCGCGGATATCATCGACGGGATCGACGATGCCGCGGCCCATCAATTCGCTCCAGACGCGGTTGACGGCGACTTGGGCGAAGTACGGGTTATCCGGAGACGTCATCCAGCGGGCGAAGGCCGGCCGCGGGTCTTCACCGGGCTTCAGTTCGAGCGAACCGGTGAGCGGCTTCGGTGGCACTACGGCGCCCGTCAACGGATGTAGGACTTCGCCGGAGCCCTTGTAGTAGATGAACTCCTCGCTCCCGGAGATCGGCGCGGAGATGCCGGTGCCCTTGTATCCGACACGGCCGAAGAAGGCCGCAGTGCCGAAGAATTCGTCCTGCCCCCAAACCTCAAATGGGTGATGGTGGCAGCGGGCGCAATCGAGGCGAACGCCGAGGAACAGCTGACAGACGAGCGTCGTCGTTTCCTCGGGCGTGCGTCGATCGCGAAAGAGGACTGTCGCGCCGTCGCGGAAGGTGCTGCCGCGAGCGCCGACGAGTTCGGTGACGAACTGATCGTACGGCTTGTTCTCGCGAAACGACTCGCGAATCCATTGGTCGTAGGCGTACGTGGCCTTGATGCCGACGCGATAGGGATTGGGCCGCAACAGGTCGGCCCACTTATTGGCCCAAAAGTCGGCGTATTCCGGACGAGCCAGCAAGTCGTCGATAAGCTTCGTGCGTTTGTCGGCCGATTTGTCGGCGAGGAACTTGCGCACTTCGTCGCTCGTGGGGAGGCGACCGATTACGTCTAGCGAAGCACGGCGGAGGAACGTCGCGTCGTCGCACGGCGGCGAGGGGACGATGCCGAGACGTTCGAGGCGTTTCCAGACGAGGTCGTCGATGAAGTTGCGGCGAGGAAGAGCGGCGTAGGTTTCGTGTTCGACTTTGCCCGAGAGCGGCACCGCGACGTTAAAAACGGCGATGTGATTCATGTAGCGGGCCATGATCGCCGTTTCGCCGGGAAGCGCACCGGCGGTGACGAGGCCGACTTGATCGATTGCGGCAACGGGAGACTCATTCGATTGGTAAGCCGTCAGACGGGTAACGTCACGCGTCGAGCCGTCGCTGTAGCGGGCCGTGACCTTGAGTTGCTGCCGGGCCTTTGCAGGCAGAATCTTGTCGCGAGGGGAAACTTCGATGCCGATAAGCTTCGGGTCTTTCTCCGTAGCCCGCGGCATACCTGCCGAAACCCAGCGGCGGATCGTCTTGTAGTTCTCGCCGTCGATCGGCAAGCGAACGCCGCCGCCGTGCGGCAATACGCCCGCGCCTTTGAGAAGCAGCAGGCTCGTGTCGGGCGCGGAGGGCTGCACGCGACGGCCGCGGGCATGCTTGACGATGGAGTTGAAATCGAACTCGTCGAAGCCGAGCAGTGAAAGTTGGAAGCCGTTCTGGCCGCGCGACTTGCCGTGGCACGGGCCGCCGTTGCAACCGGCGACCGTGAGAATCGGCATGACGTCGAGTTCGAAGTTGAGCTGCGACGAAGAGACGGCCGTGTCTGTGGTCGCACTCTTCGCTTCAGGCGAGAGCGCCGTTGTCGCAGGCGTCGCCGCAACAGCGGTTTGTGCGCAACCCAGCGCGAAGGCAAATAGCCCAATCAAAACGGCGTGCGAAAGTCGCAACCGATACGGCATCGTAACCGAAGGCGGGTGAGAGTAGGCGGGCGATCGAATCGACTTCGATCGAGGTGCAGGAGGGTGAATTCATTTTAGTCAAAAGGGGCTCGCGGCGGCAAGCAAGTTTCGACCAATCCTTCGCCGTTTCTCGGGTCGCGGACTGTATTAAATCCGCAGCTTTTACAAGCCATTCGACGACTGTGCTAAAAGTCAGCCCCTCACCCCCGGCCCCTCTCCCGCAAGGGGCGAGGGGAGCATTCATAACTAGGCCCGCACGGCGAAACCGGCGTTGTCGCGAACGAATGGAATCCAAACGAGCGTCACTTCGCCGACGGCGACGTCGGACTTTTTCGGGGCGATCGCGATTTCGTCGAGCTGCAAGGCGGCTGGATCAAATTGCTGCTGGAGGTGCGTGATCTCGGCCTGGAATTCGCCGTCGAGTTCGGCGTGTTTTTCGACGATCGCGTCGAGTTCGGCTTGGGCATTGTCGACCTCGCCGCGCTGGCGGGCCGTGCGACCGGCGGACTTCACCGTCGAGGCGGCGCGATTGACGTTCGTCGCGCTACCGAGCTTGCGGCCGAGTACGGCGCCGAGAATCGTTTGCCCGATGGAGAGCACGGTGTTGACCGACTGATCCTTTACGTCGGCCTTCTCTTTTTCCAGCTTTTGTTCGGCTCGGCGCTTGCGATCGAGCAAGACTTGCAACTTGGGCGCGTATTTGGCCCGCAGCTTCTCCACCGCCAAGTCGCGTTGTTCGCGGGCCGATTGAGCAAGGCGGGCACGAAAATCAGCCTGTGATTCGCCGGGCTTCGACGATTGCTTCAGAGCCGCGCACTTCCAAAGTTTTACACGCTCG
>JAFLCO010000017.1:16786-37579 GCA_017303535.1 Planctomycetota bacterium | reverse complement strand
GGCGTCGAGCACGACCACGCCGTCGGGCATGGAGCGGAGCATTTGCTCCGGCGTCGAATTGGAACTGTTGATGCCGGACGAGGACGGCGACATGGGAGAGGGGGAAGAAGCCGGTGTCGGAGATGTTGCTTCCGAACCGGCAACGATCGGTTGCCCGGCGGCAGGTTGCCCAGGAACGGGTTGCCCGGAAACATTATCGGGTACAACTTCGTAGCGCCGGGGTTCGGCACACGGGCCGGTATCGTCGTCGGCCGGCAACACATCGGGCTTCGGATCGCGATCCGCCGCCGACGGAGTCTTGGCCGTCTTGGTATTCGCGCTCAAAACAAATTACTCCGCAGGGACCGGGCCGCCGCAGAACGTCGATGCGGCACCGGCCAAGCGCATCGCTCGACAAGATCCCGCGTTCGACGGCCGCCTCTTCCGATTTCGCCGACTCGACCCCTTGAGCCAATTATAGGGGGCTCGCGGCGGGCAAACAACGAAATTGCACGGCACCGAAACAACCATCGGCCGTGCGACCCTGCAGACTTTGGAAGCTTCGCGTCGTGGGCGGAGCTTTCCAATTGTGCGGGGCGCGGCGGCCGAACCGTCGCACCAAGAGTAATCGGCACCCGTCGAACTTCGCAACCGTAACCGCAGTTGTTGCGACGGAGAACATGGGACCGCAGACATGCTTCGCAAGCGGCGCGGCGCGATCCTGCCGATCGTTACCAACCGCAATCGGCAAGGTTCCGTCAAAAAACGTCGCATGAACTTCCGATGAATGCACGATGCCGGCTCGCCGTAACCTGCGACGAAATCGCAACTTCGTCGGTGCGGCGACGATCCCGTCTCCACGAGTCGTGCGGAGTAACGAGAAATGTGGCGCTCGCTGTTTATCGCCGTCGGAGTCTCCGCCGTCCTTTTGGGGGTGGAGTGCCTGCTCATCGATAAGGCCGTGCTGGCACGACGCGAATCGCCCGCGCCGGGCATGCAGCAATCGGTCGGCCGCAATCGCGAGTTCGTGCCGCCGGATTGGGCGCCGTGGAGCTTGATGTCGACCGGCGCCGTGACCGTGCTCTACTCGTTCAGCTTGCCCCGCCGCGGCATGGGATAACTCGCGAGACTTCTTCGCAAAAGTTTACGTCTCACGTTTAGCCGCCCCGCTTGCGGGGCGCGCCTCGCGAGCGAGGCGGCTAAACAAGTTGATCGAAAGTCAACTAATTCGCCGGTTGCCGCAACGAGTCGAAGTATTGCTTCTTTTGTTCGCGGCGCGAGCGATCGAGCGGTTGGTTCTCGAGCTTCTGCGCTTCGCCGCCCGCGGCTACGGCGTCGGCTTGCTTGCGAATGGCGTCGAGCACTTTGCCTTTCGCGTTCGGTCCATCGGCAGGACCGACCACGCGCAGCGGGCCATCGCGCACTTCGCCGCGGACGCGCGAATCGAAACCGCCTGCCGCGATGCCGGTCGCTTCCTTGGCTAATCCCGGCCCGACGCCGCGGCCCGGCATGAGCCCGCCTTGCTGACCGTTTTGACCTTGGCCTTGTCCTCCTTGGTTGCCTTGCCCGTTGCCTTGTTTCGCCAGACCTTGATCGCCTCCCTGGCCACCCCCTTCCTGACCTTGGCCTTGTCCCCCGGCGTCTCCCTTATCGCCCCCTTGGCACATGCCCGACTTGCATTGGGCCAGATCGTCGAGCCCGCGCTGGAGGAGTTCGTTCTCGCCCGCCATTTTGGAAAGTTGCTCGAGTTGCTGTTGCAGCGAGTCGAGCGACTTCTCGGCTTCCCCTTGGCCCGGCTGTTGCATTCCTTGGGCGGCTTTGTCGAAGGCGTCTTTGAGCGCGTCGAGTTGATTGTTCTCAGCCGCCATCTGCGAGAGTTGCTCGGCCAGCGATGAGAGGTCGGGCTGACCACCTTGCTCACCACCGGGCTGACCGGCATCTTGTTTACCGCTGTCGCCGGCGCCGGCTTGTTGCTCTTGCGATTCTCCGCCATCTTTTTTCGCCGCTCCGGCGGCATCTTGGGCCTTCTGTTCCAGTTCCTTCTGCATTTCCTTGCGGGCTTCGGCCATTTCCTCCAGTTGCTTTTGCAGACTCTGCAACTGATCGGCCAGTTGCTGCTTCTTTTCCGGATCGAGTTGTTTCTTCTCCAACTCTTTGCGGAGCTGCTGCAATTGCTCGGCCGCCGACTTATAGTCGCCTTTGCTGACCGACTCGGCAAACTGATCGGCCGGCCCTTTCTTCTTCGACTTCAGCCGGCTCAGCTCCTTCTGCAGCGATTGGGCCGCTTCCACTTCCTTGCGGCGCTCGGCCAGTTCGCTCGCCATATCGCTGAGCTTCAGCAAGGCATCCTTCTGCGCGATCTTGTCCGCGCTTTGAAGCTGCAGGGCTTCGTCACGGAGCTTGTCGAGCAACCGCTGGGCCTCGGCGAGCTTCATCAGTTCGGCTTCTTTGCGGCGTTGCTCCAGCTTGTCGGCCAGCTCTTTGGCTTGCTCTTGCACGACGGCCGTCATCGCGGCTTCGGCTTGTTCGCCGGCGGGCGTCGTCGTGATCTGCGGTGTGAACCAGAGGGCCAAGCCGACGGCGATCGCCGCCGGCACGACGGGCCACGATTCGCGCTTCGGCCAAGCGACGGGAAACGCCTTCGCCGCGTCGACCCGCGCGACCGCTTGTTCGGCGTCGCGCTCGACCGCTTCGACCATGGCGCGAACTTTCGGCTCGACGATCTCGGACGACCGCGCTTCCAAGGCCAGCGCGCTGGAGACGCGCTCTTGCAAGCCGAGTCGGTTGTCGATCGCCACGGCCGCCTCAAGGGCCGCGGGTCGGGTCGCTCGGGCCCACAGCGCGGCGGCGACCAGCGTCAATCCGGTCGCTGCGCCAAGCACCGTCGACCAGGCGGGCCACGACGGTTGATACTTGCCGACCAAGATCACGACCGCGGCAATGAGAAACGACAAGCCCGCCGCCCAGGGCAACGCTCGCACAAATCGGGCCAGCAGCAAGCGGCGTTGAACGGCGGATACCTGACGATGCAGATTCGTCATGGGAGAGTCTCTTAGCATGGTCTACGCCAAGCCGGGGCGTAGTGTTCAGCCGTCATTCTATCCGCGAGTCCTGTCCGAGAGCCAATATGGCTCCTTTCGGGGCCTCATCAGACGGAATAACCGGAATTGGCGTGAATCGAGACTCGGAGGCTGCGGTATATTTAGTAAGACGTTTGGCCTGCCGGAAAGTTCCGTCGACTGCGACTTATGACCACGACCGCACCAACACACGACGCCACCGTGGCGGAATCGGCACCGTTGCCGAGCCCCGCTGATCGCCCGACGGCCGACGTCGTGATCTATGACGGCGAGTGCAAATTCTGCACGGCCTCGGTGCATAGGTTGGCGAAGTGGGATCGTCGCGGGCGGCTGGCGTTCATTTCGTTGCACGATCCGGAGGTCGCTCGCCGCTGGCCGGAGCTTGGTCACGACGACCTCATGCAGTATGTCTATCTCTGCACGTCCGACGGCCGGAAACTGCGCGGGGCCGAGGCGTTCAAATATCTCAGCACGAGAATGCCGGCCCTTTATTGGATGGCCCCCGCCCTGCACGTGCCCGGCCTGATGCCGCTCTGGCAAGCGTGCTACCGAGCGTTTGCGAAACGGCGTTACCGTTTCGGACGGATCGAGAGCTGCGAAGACGGCAGCTGCAAGATTCCGCCGCGGCGGTAGGCGGTTCAAGAAATCCGATGTCGTCGGAAGGGCCCTCAGGGACTGCTGTCCCTGGGCTTTAGGCGGCAAATCTCCGCCCCTCGCTCACTTCGTGAATCGTCGTATAATCGACGCCGATGCTCGACAAGTTTTTCTCGAAGGATGAGTCCGCCATGTCCGAATTCCGCATCGAAAAAGATACCATGGGCGAGGTCCGCGTTCCGGCCAAGGCCTATTACGCTTCACAAACGCAACGGGCCGTCGAGAACTTTCCGATCTCCGGCAAGCCGCTGCCGAAGCAACTCATCCGCGCGATGGGACTCGTGAAGCTGGCCTGCGGCATCGCTAATCGCGACCTCGGCAAGCTCACCGGCACGGGCAAGAACCCGCTGAACGACAAGCAGGTCGAGGCGATGCTCGCCTCTTGCCGCGAAGTGGCGGAAGGGAAGTTTGATGGGGAGTTCCCCATCGACGTCTATCAGACCGGATCCGGCACCTCGAGCAACATGAACGCCAACGAGGTGATCGCAAATCGGGCCATCGAGATGCTCGGCGGCGATCGCTTGGCCGTGGCGAAGCCCGTGCATCCGAACGATCACGTGAACATGGGGCAGAGCACGAACTGCACGTTCCCCACGGCGATTCACGTGGCCGTGGCGACGGCGATCGCCAAGGAGTTGATCCCGGCGCTCTCGCGCTTTGGCGACGTGCTTACGAAGAAAGCCGCCGCGTGGGACAAGATCATCAAGATCGGCCGCACGCATTTGGCCGATGCCACGCCGCTGCGGCTCGGTCAAGAATTCGGCGGCTTCGCGCGACAGATCGAGCTTTCGATCCACCGCGCTCGCCGCGCGCTGGACGCCGTCATGGAATTGCCGGTCGGCGGTACGGCCGTGGGTACCGGCATCAATACTCATCCCGAATTTGCCAAGCGCACCTGCGCAGCCTTGGCGAAAGAAACCGGCCTGCCGTTCGTCGAAGCCGCCAATCACTTCGAAGCCAACGCCCAGCGCGACGGGCTGGTCGAGTGCCACGGGCAACTCAAAACCATCGCCGTCACGCTCTTTAACGTCTCCAACAACATTCGCTGGCTCGGAAGCGGCCCGCGCTGCGGCTTCTACGAAGTGCAGCTCCCGGATCGTCAGCCGGGCAGCTCGATCATGCCAGGCAAGGTGAATCCGGTCATGTGCGAAAGCATGATGCAGGTCACGGCCAAGGTCATGGGGAACGATCAAACGATTTCGATCTCCGGCGCCGCCGGCGGCCAGTTCCAGTTGAACATCATGATGCCCGTCATGGGCGACACGACGCTGGAAAGCATTTCGCTGCTCGCGCACTGCACCAATGCGTTTGTGGAGTTCTGTGCGGAGGAGATGGAAGCCAACGTCGAACAGTGTGAGGCGAGCGTCGAGAAGAGCCTCTCGATGTGCACAAGCCTGAACCCGTACATCGGTTACGAAAAGGCCGCGGCCTTGGCGAAGGAAGCGTTCAAGTCCGGCAAGACGATTCGCCAACTCTGCGAAGAACAAAACATCCTGCCGGCCGATCAGCTTAAGAAGGCCCTCGATCCCTGGAGCATGACGGAACCGGGCTAGCAGTTAGTCGGCAGGAGGCGGTGGGCAGTCGGCAGGGGTGAAGGCCGTCACCACCACATACTAGCCCCGCAGCGCAAGCAAGGGGGCATTCGCAACGCGAAACTTCAGCAAGAGGGCGACCATGCCGCAGCGTATCGGAATCGTCACCGGCGGCGGTGATTGTCCCGGGCTCAATGCCGTGATTCGGGCCGTCACGAAGGCGGCCAATCGTCGCGGGTGGGATGCCGTCGGCGTCTACGGCGGCTATGAAGGCCTGCTTAATCCCGAGCAGTGCAAGGTCCTCAGCATCCACGATCTGGACGGACTGCTCACGCGCGGCGGCACGGTTCTCGGCACCGCCAACCGTGGTCCGTTTTGCGCGAAGGTCGGGCATGGCCAGCTCGTTCAACTACCGAAAGATCTGCTCGACGCCACGAAAGCGGCTTGCGAGAAGATGGACATCGTCGGGCTCGTCAGCATCGGCGGCGACGGCACGTTGGCGATCGCCAATCAGCTTTACCAACACGGCATTCCGATCGTCGGCGTGCCCAAGACGATCGATAACGACGTCATCGGCACCGACACGACGTTCGGTTTCGACTCCGCCGTGGCTTGCGCGACCGACGCGCTCGATCGCTTGCACAGCACGGCCGAAAGCCATCGTCGCGTGATGGTGCTCGAAGTGATGGGGCGCTATGCCGGCTGGATCGCCGCGCTCTCCGGTGTCTCCGGAGGGGCCGACGTCATCCTCATTCCCGAAATCCCGTTCACTTATGAAAGCATCTGCGCGAAGATCGCCGACCGTGAGGCGAAGGGGCGACAGTTTACGATCGTCGTCGCCGCCGAAGGGGCTCGCCTTGCCGGCGGCGGGTTCGTTACCGCGGGTGCTCAAGAAGCGCAACGTGAAGCCAAGCTCGGCGGCGTCGGCGCCGTGATCGCCGCCGAGTTGCAGGCCCGCACCGGCAAGGAATGTCGGGCCGTCGTGCTGGGGCATTTGCAACGGGGCGGCTCGCCGACCAGCGTCGACCGTGCGCTCTGCACGATGTTCGGCACGGCCGCCGTGAAGCTCATTGCCGACGGACAATTCGGCCGCATGGTCAGCTACACGGCCGCCGAAATCACGAGCGTGCCGTTGGCGGAAGTCGGCCAAGGCATCCGTACCGTGCCGCCGAATGCCGGGCTCATCGAAACGGCGCGGGCCATCGGCGTTTGCTTCGGCGATTAAAGTCCCGCTCGGCGCACAAGTTCGTCAAACTGCGGATATCGCCGCCGCGCCTCGGGATCGACTTCGAGCACAACCTCGGTCAACACGCGCGCCGCTTCCGGTTGATTTGCCCGCAGCGCGTCAAAGATCGATTGCATCACGGCCTGCAGGTTCTCCGCCGATTGAGCCGCGAAGGTCTTCAGCTCCGCGCGAGCTTCCTGAAAACGGTTCAAATCAATCAGCAATCGGCCGTAATACAACCGAGCCTGCGGCACGCGATCCGTCACGCCGCCGTCGATCGCGGCCTTCAGATATGCGGCGGCATCGGCTTTTCGCGTGCCGGTCGTATCGCGAAACAACAGCCAACCGAGTTCGTAGTTCGTTTCGGCCAAGAAACTCTTCTTCGCCGCCTCCGGTTCGTCGATCTTCGGCACCAGTTCCAAAGCCCGCTTGAGCAGCGTCTCCGCTTCGGCATCGCGATTCACGAGGTCCATGAGCATCGCGTAGTTGCGGATCGTCGGCAGGTGAGCCGGCTCCATCTTCAGCGCTTGCTTGTAGGCCGCTTCGGCCGGAGCGACGTACGACATATTCTCCGTGGCCCGCAAGAGGTTGGCGTAAGCCGTTCCGACGGCCGTATGTGTCCCCGGCTGATCGTCGACGGCCCGCTGCCCGGCGACCCATTCGTTAAACACTTCTTCAAAACGTTTGGCGGCCGCGGCGTTGCGATCTTTCATCGGCGGCAAGCGCGTGAGCGTCCGCGCGGCTTCGGTGCGCACCGTGCGGTTCGCATCGTCGAGTTTTTCGATCAACCGCGGCTGAAAGTCGGCCAGCACCTGGTCGGGCCAATTGTCGATGGCCCGCACCGCGGCGGTCCGCACCAGCGGCTCTTGATCCGCAAGCGCACGCAATAAAGCATCGCGAGCCGCCGCCGGATCGTAATGCTCCATCAACGCCACGGCGCTCGCCCGCACGACGGGCCCGACTGCCGTGGCCCGCTGCTCCGGCGTATCAACGGGTCGCGGTTTGGCCAGATCGATGAGATCGTTCAGCGCATGCGGATCCTGCTTCCGTCCTCGCTCCAAAATCTCGCCGTAGTGCGGCTTCTCCTCGCGCTTCGTGCCGTACCATTCGCGCACCTTCGCCAGTTGCCAGTCGACGTTCTCTTCCGGCTTCGTATGGCAAGCTTGGCAAGCGTTCGGCGTGCCGAGCTTCTTCGTCAGGTCCGGCCGCGGCACCCGAATACTATGGTCACGCCGCGGGTCGACTTCCATATACGTCCGCTCCGGCATGTGGCATTCGACGCACGCCGCCCCCTTCGAATCGGCCCGGTGGTGATGATGGTTCGGCGTATCGTACTTCGCCGGCGTGTGGCACTGCCCGCAGAGTGCGTTGCCCTGAAACTTCGGCCGCAGGCTATGCGGATCGTGGCAATTCGAGCAGCGAACGCCTTCGCGAAACATCCGGCTCTGCAGGAAGGAACCGTATTCGTACAACTCTTCCTTGATCTGGCCGTCGGCAAAGTAGAGATCGCCGTCGAGCTTTTCCGGCTCGTAGAAATCGTGAAACTTGGCCCCCGGCCGATAGTCGCCGTGAACGATCCGCCGCCGCGCGTGGCACTGGGCGCACGTTTCAATTTCGCCGAGCGAGTTCGGACCCTTGAGCTGATTCAGCGCGTAGCTATGGAAGTGGCGCGGGTCGCTGAAGCCGAGGGCACCTTCCGCGCGGGCCACGTGTTCGCTCGCCGGGCCGTGACACGCTTCGCAACTCACGTCGATCTCCGCCCACGTCGTATGGTAGGCGTTCGCGGCGACGTCGAACTTCTTCTGCAGGTCGGTGCTGTGGCACTCGGCGCACATGTAGTTCCAGTTCTGCCCGCCGCCGGTCCAGTGGAGCCAGTCCCCCGCCGCGATCTTGCGGTTGGGATACAAGTGAAACCACTTCCCCTTGTGCGTGTCCCAAGCGATGGAAAGCACCTGCACACGGCCGGCGGGCAACTCGATCGTTTCCCCTTGCGGCGTTACTGCCGACGCCTTCTCGGGAAACTCCACCATGTATTGCTGCAGCGGATCGACGCCGAACACATACTTGATTTCAAACGTCGCCGGCTTGCCGGCGTGGTCGTCCGTCGTCACGAAGAACTTGCCGTCTTTGCGGAAAAACTTCGACGTCACTCCTTGATGCGTAAATTCCTGATCGGCGAACGCCTTCACGTCGACGACGGTCTCGTCCGTCGCAGGATCCATCGCCAAGTCGTGGTGGGAACCCTCCCACGAATGGACTTGTGCGGAATGGCATTTCGCGCACGAATTTCGGCCGACGTAAGAGGCCGTGTAGGTACGCGATTGCAGCGTCGTGCGATACGACCACGACCCGAACAAGAGCGAAGTGAAGGTGGCCAGCGCGAGTGCGATCGCCCAGCGGTAGCGGCGCACAAGATTCATTGTCGTTCGGTAACCTTCATGGAGCGATCGCCGATCTCATCGGTTGAACACGAAAAGCAGTCTTGTTCCTGCGTCATCCTTGCTGACCAAAACAAAACCGGCTGCCGCGACAATTTGACGCCGTGCATATCTCGTTCTTGTGCGATACCTTTGTGAACCCGACGGAGAAAGGTTGCCGCTGGGGGCGTTTCCCTTCTGGGCGAAATGCGACGTCGAACGAACAATCCACAGTTTAATCCAAAACAAGAGGCAGGTCGCGTCCCGCACCCGGGATGCTTGGGGAACGTCCCCAACGTCGGCATCTTTATTGCCGCCGACAAGCGTACGATTTTGCAGGGTCCGAGAACGGAAGGCGAGGTGGGGATGGGGGCGATCGCAGCGAGCACGCCGGTTCGATTGAGTCAGGCTTTGGAGCAGATTCGCGCGGCGCGGTCTTATACTTTAGAACTCCTCGGCGATTTGAACACCGAGGAATGGTTCGCGATGCCCGGCGGCGTCACGCATATCGCCTGGCAGGTCGGGCACTTGGCGATGGCCGAATATCGCTGCTGCCTCGATCGGATTCGGGGTGAACAACCGGCCGACGGCGAACTCATCTCGCTCGCCATGCTCACCATTTTCGGCAAAGGTTCCACGCCCGACGCCGACCCGCTCAAATATCCGCCGCTCGACGATATCCGTTCGGCCTTCGAACGGGTTCACGCCGCCGCGCTCACGGAATGCGCGAAGCTCAAAGACGCCGATCTCGACGCCCCGGCGCTCAAGCCTCACCGACTGTTTACGACGAAACTCGGTTCGCTCCAATGGTGTGCTCGGCACGAAATGGTGCACGCCGGGCAGATCGCCTTGCTGCGCAGAATGCTGGGGCGCAAGCCGAGCTGGTGAAACGGATACGCGTAACCCGACGCTTGCGGCAACGCCCGCGTTTCGACCAGCTTCGCCGCTTGGATACGTCCTCGACGTACCGCAATCAAACCTTCGGCACGGCCCAGTGCCCTTCGCGATAGGTTCGCCCCACAAGTTTCTGCGCCTCGACGTCGCCGACGATCTCCTCCTTCGCGGGATCAAACTCCAGCGACCGTCCGACGCGGGCCGCGATGTTCGCCAAGTGGCAGAGCGTCGCCGAGACATGGCCGGTGAGAATGTCGGCGTTGGGCTTGGCGCCGCTGTAGATGCAGTCGATGAAGTTGCGGCGGTGGGCCTGCGTGTCGACTTTGCCGGTTTGTTCTTCGATGAGCTTGCTGCCGGGGCCGAAGAGCTTGTAGCCGCCGTTCTTGCCGAGCAGCAGCATTCCTTCGCGGCCGTAGAACGCGCAGCCGTTGTCGAAGCCTTCTTGTTTGTACGGCGACCAAATCCGCATCTCGAAAATGAGTTGCTTCTTCTGGCCGACGGAACCGTTGCCCGGGTAGTCGAACGACGTGTAGAGCGTATCGGGAAACTGTTGATCGTCGTCGAAGCCGTACTTGCCGCCGATCGCTGCGACGCGCGACGGATGCCCGTCGACGCCGAGTCCCCAGCGGGCCACGTCGAGTTCATGCACGCCGTCGTTTCCGGCGTCGCCCGTGCCGAAGTCGTACCACCAGTGCCAATTGTAGTGCTGCCGATTGGCCTGAAACGGCTGCATCGGCGCGGGGCCGATCCAAAGATCATGATCGAAGCCGGCGGGGGCTTCGCTCGGCTGTAGGTGGCCGATGTCTTTGCGGCGCTGACTGTTCCAAGCTTTGGCGACTACGATCTCGCCAATGATCCCGCCGTGTAGCTTGGCGAAAATGTCACGAATGTAGCCGGTCGAGCGCGATTGCGTGCCGACCTGTACGACCTTCTTTGCGCGCTCGGCGGCTTCGACCATCAGCCGGCCTTCGCGAATGTTGTGCGAACAAGGCTTCTCAACATAGACGTGCTTGCCGGCCGCGAGAGCCAAGAGCGTCGCCGGTCCGTGCCAGTGATCGGGCGTGGCCACGACTACGGCATCGACCTTCGGATCGTCGAGCACGCGCCGCAAGTCGGCAAGCGTTTGCGGCGACTGCTTGTCTTTGATCGATTCCGCGGCCTTGGCGGCGCGGGCTTCGTCCGGATCGCAGACGTAGGCGACCTTCACGTCGGGCATGTCCGCAAATGTCTTGAGCAAGCTCGAGCCCTGCCCGCCGACGCCGATCGAGGCCAGCGTCACCGATTGACCTTCGGCGGCTTGAGCCGGCGTCGAAGTGTGAACCATTGTGGAAGCGGCGGCCAGCGCGACGCCGGACCGTTCGAGAAATTCACGGCGCGTACTCATGGCGGGCTCCTGCAGATGGGCGGATTGCGAGGCGGGGCGACCAGACGGCGGCCTCACTGTAGCAACCCCGCCGGCCGAAGCAACGATTCTGAACTAAGGTCAACGGGGTGGCTGGGGCATAGCGCAGCGGTGCCCCAGAACCAAAACACCGCGCGAACTGGGGCACCGCTGCGCTATGCCCCAGCCACCCGAGTCAGTGCGTCTCTCGCTTATAGCTAGGCCAGCACATCTTTGATGACCCGGCCATGTACGTCCGTCAGCCGGCGCTCGATGCCGTTGTGGTAGAAGCTCAGCCGCTGGTGATCGAGACCGAGCAAGTGCAGTACCGTGGCGTGGAGGTCGTAAATCGTCGTCACGTTTTCGACCGCCTTGTGGCCGAACTCGTCGGTCGCTCCGTAACTCATGCCGGGCCGCACGCCCGCCCCCATCATCCAAGCCGTGAAGCCGGCGGGGTTGTGATCGCGGCCGTTAGCCCCTTTCTGAAACGTCGGCATCCGGCCGAACTCGGTGACCCAAACGACGAGCGTGTCGCTAAGCATCCCGCGGCGTTTCAAGTCGGTGAGCAGTGCCGCCAGAGGTTGGTCGAGAATCTCCGCATGGCCCGGGTACTGGTCAGCGATCTTCTTATGGCCGTCCCAATTGCCGACCCCTTCGCCCATCGCGTACGAGCCGTTGAAGAGTTGCACGAAACGGACGCCGCGTTCGAGCAACCGCCGGGCCAATAAGCAATTGCGCGCGAAGCCGGCTTTCTTCGTGTTCTGGTCATCCAAACCGTACAGCGATCGCGTCGCCGCCGTTTCATCGGCGAAGTCTGCGACCTCCGCGGCGCGCAATTGCATCCGCCCCGCCAACTCATACGCCGCGATGCGGGCCGCGAGATCCGTATCCTGCGGTCGTGTGGCCAGGTGACGTTTGTTGAGGGCTTGCAGAAAATCGCGAGTGGCCCGATCGGCGTCGGGTGACAGTGCGGCCGGTCGATCGAGATTGGCGATCGGCTTATCCGCGTTGAACGCCGTCCCTTGAAACACGGCCGGCAAGAATGCCGAGTTCCAATGGTTCGGCCCGACTTGCGGTACGCCGCGCGGGTCGGGCACGGCGACGAAAGCCGGCAGGTCGGCGCATTCCGTTCCGAGGGCATACGTGACCCACGCGCCCATGCCGGGAAAGCCGTCGAGCGTGAAGCCGGTGCTCATCTGGTTTTCGGCCGGCCCGTGCGTGTTGCTTTTCGCGGTCAGGCTATGCCAGAAGCAGATGTCGTCGGCATGTTCGCCGATGCGCGGGAGCAAGTCGCTCGTCATCTTGCCGCTTTTGCCGCGCGGGCGGAACTTCCAGAGCGGCGCGGTGAGGTTACCGTTCTCGCCTTGAAAGGTGACGAGCTTATCGACGCCCGGCAGCGGCTGACCGTCGCGCTTTACCAACTCCGGCTTGTAGTCGAACGTATCGATATGACTGACCGCGCCGGAGCAAAAGACGCACAGCACTTGTTTGGCTCGCGGCGCGAAATGTGCCGGCCGCGCGGCCAGCGGCGCCTCGGGCCGGATCGTCGGTCGTAGCGGCGCGTGCTTGGCGGCAAAGGCTTCCTCCGCCGACATCGCGGCCAGCGCGATGCCGGTGAGTCCAGTCGCCGCTTGGCCGAAAAAGTCGCGACGAGTCGTGGCGTTTTGCATGGCGGGTGACCTCGTCGGCGTTAGAAGGCGTAAAGGAATTCGTTGGCGTTGAACAGTGCGCGGCAGAGAGCCGACAAGCCGTGACGTTCGACGAGTTGCACGGCCTCGGCCAGTTCGGCGTTGTCGGCTTCGCGCGCGAGGGCCAAGCGAAACGCTTGCCGCACCTGATCATCGCGCTTCGCTCCGGCTTCGCGTTCGATGCGGGCCGCGAATACTTTCGACTGCTCGAGCAAGAACGGGCTATTGAGTAGGTTCAGGGCCTGCAGCGGCGTGGTCGACCGCGTCCGCTTCGGCGCCGTTTGTCCGGCATCGGGACAATCGAAGGCTCCAAACACGTCGTCGAGTTGCATCCGCGGCTTGGCCTGATAGATCATCCGCCGCCGCTCATTGTCGGAGAACTCGTGCTTGGAGTCGTAGACTTTGACGTAATTGTCGTTCTGCTCGAAGAGATCGAAGCCCGGCCCGCCGCGTTTGGGATTCAGGTTGCCCGCGACGGCGAGAATCGCATCCCGCAACGGTTCCGCTTCCAGCCGCCGCGGGCTAGAGCGCCAGAGCCACACGTTGTCGGCGTCGATGGCCGTGCGGCGATCGCCGATCGCGGCCTGTGACGATTGCTGAAATGTCGCACTCGTCACGATCAAGCGATGGATGTGCTTCAGGCTCCAGCCGTGATCGATGAGTTCCGCGGCCAGCCAATCGAGCAACTCCGGATGCGTCGGCCGAGCGCCGTTGAGGCCGAAGTCGCTGGGGGTGTCGACCAGCCCGCGGCCGAAATGTCCTTGCCAGAGCCGATTCACGATCACGCGGGCCGTCAGCGGATTCTTCGGGTCGACGATCCAGCGAGCGAGTGCCAGACGCCGCTCGTGCTCAGGCGACTCGGGCGACAGCATGATCGGTGCGCCGAACTTCGCGAGCGCGCCCGGTGCGATCGCTTCGCGCTGCTGCATCGGATCACCGCGGTGGAACCGATACACGGCCTCGGGCTGCTGAAACTTGCCGGCGTAGATCATCGGCGCTTTGTCGAGCGCGGTGATGGCTAGGGAAAGTTCTCGGCTTTCCTTCGCCAACGCGGCAATGCGCTCGCGCTCGGCGGCGGATAACGTTGACTTCTCGCGGATTCTCGAAGCGTCGGGCTCGGTTCCGTACGGCAAGCGGTCGTCGCTCGACGCCACGACCTTCCACTTGCCGGGCGACGTCGCGACTTCGATGTAGTACCCGACCGGCAACCGATCGGTATAACGCCCATCGGCTGCACGGTCGCGGCTCCAGACGACGCGATCAATTCGCACCGGCTTCTCAAACCGGAGTTGCATCATCCCGGTTCCTTTGGTGCCGGAAATCCAACTGCGGCCGTTGCCGTACTGGCCGTCGTTGATGTGCTCCAGCTTATGCCGATCGCTGCGCGGAAAGTTGGTTTCCCCCTTCGCCGAGGTCTTGTGCGTCGCCAGAGCGATGTTGCGCGGCTGCGGTTCGGCCGTGAATACTTCGAGTTCGTCGATGCACGGCTCGGAGCCGTTGTTGGTCGCCGTGATCGTGAACCGCAGCAGTTCCGTCTCAATCGGTTCAAAGCGCTCTTCGTTGGCGAAGCGCGTAACGGCCGGACGGAGCAGGTCGCGGTACGTCAGCAGTTTCTTTTCGACCTCGGCTTGGCGACCCTGCAACTCCGCGAGCTTCGCTACTTCGGCCGGATCGGTCTCGACGCGCCACGGCCGTTCGCCGTGCTGCACGCCTGCGAAAACCGCCTTGAGCGCGTAGTAGTCGACTTGGCTGATCGGGTCGAACTTGTGGTTGTGGCACCGCGCGCAGCCGACGGTGAGCCCGAGAAACACGCTGCCGGTGGTGCCGACCATGTCGTGCAGTTCGTCGGCCCGTTGGTTGGCGGTGAGCACGGGATCGGGACTTTTCACTTTGTCCCACGGCCCTGCGACGAGAAAGCCGGTGGCGGGATCGGCGGCTAACTGATCGCCGGCGAGTTGCTCGAGCACGAATCGGTCGTACGGTTTGTCGGTGTTGAAAGCGTCGATGACGTAGTCGCGGTACGGCCAGGCGCTGGGCCGCACGAGGTTCGTTTCAAAGCCGTTGCTCTCGGCAAATCGCACGACGTCGAGCCAGTGGCGAGCCCAACGCTCGCCGAAGTGCGGTGAAGCAAGATATTGGTCGACAAGTTGTTCGTACTTCGTCGAAGCCGCGGCTTGCGTCTCTTCCCAGGTCGGCGGCAGACCGAGCAAATCGAATTTGAGACGCCGCAGCAGAGTCGCCGGATCGGCAGGCGGCGAAGGCTGCAAGCCCTTTTCAAGCAGCTTGGCGGCGATGAAGCGATCGATCGGGTTCTGACCCGCGGAGCGCGCCGAAGTCGCCGGCGGCAGCGCAGGCCGCACCAGCGGTTGAAACGCCCAATGCGATTTCTGTTCCGCTTCGGCGACGCCGTCCATCGGCACGTCGACCCCTTCAGGCCAGATCGCCCCTTCGTCGATCCACCGACGAACCAAAGCGACTTCGTCGACCGTGAGTCGCTCCCCTTCCGGCGGCATGGAAGCATCACCGGCCGTCGAGGAAATCATCTCGATGAGGAGACTTTCACCGCTGCGGCCTGCGACGATCGCCGGTCCCGATTCACCGCCGCGCAGCGCATCGGCCCGACGATCCCAACGCAGCTTCCCCGCCTGCTCTTCCGGGCCATGGCAAGCCACGCACTTCGCCGAAAGCAGCGGGCGAATGTCGCGGACGAAATCGACCTTGTCCGAAGGCACGGCGCTTTCCGCCGCGATCGCATGTGTCGCACCGTCGCGCAAACCGAGCGTCAAGCAAACCGGCAGCAGCAGCGACGCCACAATATTCGACGCACGCCTCTTGCGAGACTTGAGCGGCCTGTGTGTCGAGTCATCGTTGTCGAGCGCGTGCCGCAGCGCCACCTCAAGACTGTTGCGAATGTGCGTCGTCATCGCGGCGCGGGCCGCCGCGGGGTCGCGGGCCGCCAACGCGGCAACGATCGCGCGATGCTCGGCCAGCGCGTTCTCCAAAGGTTCCGTGCCCGCGTCGACGCGCTCGCGGACCAGTTGCACGAGATCGTGAAAGCGGCGAATCTCCGCGGCAAGAATCGGGTTGCAGGAGCGCGCGGCGACCAAGCGGTGCAACTCCTGATCGACGGCGAGGCACGCCGCCGCAAATGACCGTGAGCCCTTCACGGCGCGGCCGAGCAGCCTTTCCATCAGTCGCACGTCGGCGTCGGTCACATGAGCGCAGGCCAGTTCGGCGGCCAGGCCTTCGAGGGCTTCGCGCAGTTGATAGATGTGGCGGAGTTCGTCGGCGCCGAGTTGCCGCACGACGGCCCCGCGATTCGGCAACAACTCCAAGAGTCCGTCGCGTGCTAGGTCGGACAGCGCTTCACGCACCGGCGTGCGACTCACGCCGAGCTTCGCGGCCAACTCGACCTCGCGCAATCGCGTGCCTGGGGCGAGTTCGCCGGCGAGCAACTGCTCAAGCAGCTGATGGCGAACACGATCGCCGAGCGATAGGACTTCGAGCTTGAGCATGGCAAAACACCACGAAGATGCGCGAGCGAGACCGGTCCTGTTGTGGATACTGTATACAAAATTCCGGTCGATGCAAGCCACGAAACAAGCTGCGGCGGAGGCTGTGGTGAGTCGTTAAGGCCTTTTTAGTTAACGACTTACGAACAAGTATGCAGCGGTAGGAGGAGCGAAATCGACGTTCCTGCCCCCACTTCACTTGCGACTTCCATGCATCCGCCGCTCTGGCGAACGATGCCGTCGACGGCCGGCAGCCCCAGGCCTGTTCCGCGACCGATTTCCTTCGTCGTGAAGAACGGCTCGAAGATTTTGCTCATCACGTCGGGCGTCATGCCGTGCCCGTCGTCGATCACGGATAGGCGAACGTAGAGGCCCGGTCGCACTTCGCCGACGGCGGCGGGGCGAGTGGTCGCCACTTCTTCGACGTCGGTGCGAATCGTCAGCCTGCCGTGTCGCGCCATGGCGTCGCGCGCATTGGCGACGAGGTTCAGCACGGCCTGCTCCAACTGGCTGCGATCCGTGCGCACGAAATAGCCGCCGGCGGACAATCGCCAATCGATGGTCACTTCCGTCGTAAGCAGGCCGCGGATCATCGGTTCCAATCCCGTCAGCACCGCGTCGACGTCGAGCGCCTCGAGCCGCAGCGCCTGTTCACGGCTGAAGGCGAGCAGTTGCCGCACGAGGCCCGCGGCTCGCCGCCCGGCGTCGCGCACCGCGACGAGCGAAGGTCGGCGAGGGTCTTCCGTCGGAAACTTTCTCAAGAGCAATTCGCTGTAGCCGTTGACGACGGTGAGCAGATTATTGAAGTCATGGGCGATGCCGCCGGCCAGCCGCCCGAAGGCTTCGACTTTTTGCAGTTTGCGAACTTGATCTTCCAGATGCTTCGACTCGGTGACGTCGCGCACGACGGCGACGACTTCGTTCTCGCCCGAAAGCATCATCCGCGCGTCGTAAGATCTCACGCCGCCGTTCGGAACTTCCAGTTCGTACTCGAGCGACTGCATTTTTCGGGTCGTCAACGCCTCATGCCACTTAGCCTGCACCAAATCCGCGACATGCGGCGGCAGATACTCATGCGGTAGGCGGCCGAGAAACTTATCGGGCGTCATCAAGAGTTCGGCGGTAGGCGGCGCGTGGAAGTCGAAGAGTCGCCCTTCGCCGTCGAGGCGGAAGATCATGTCGGGATTAGCTTCGACAAGCGCTCGATTACGGATTTCGCTGGCCCGCAGCTGCGCATCGGCCCGCTTTCGCTCCGTAATGTCGACCATTACGCCCCGCAGCGCGATTCCCGCGGGCTCTTTGACGATCGTCACCACGTCCTCGATCCAGACGATGCTGCCGTCGGCACGAACCATGCGGTACTCGAAGCGGTGGTCTTGGCCGGAATTGGTGTGCGTCAGGCAGAAGTCGACAGCCGCGTCGCGATCGTCTGGATGCAGATGCGAGGCCCAGAATCCCTGCTCATACCAGCGACTTCGCGAGTATCCGAGCAGCGACTCCGCGAACTCGCTGACGTAAGTGAAGACGAACGTTTTCGGGTCGGCCTCCCAGAGCACGACCTGCGCTCGTTCGGCCAACATGCGGTAGCGCCGTTCGCTTTCCAGCACGAGTTGCTCCGACCGTTTGCGTTCCGTGATGTCGCGCGCCGCCGCCAGGGCGCGACGCTCGCCGCCGACCACAAACGACTCGATGCGAATCTCCACCGGAAACGAGGTGCCGTCGCTGCGGTGATGGATCGAATCGAACACGACCGACTCCCCGCGGTGCAGCTTGGCGAACATTTCGCGAAAGAACTGCGGCGAGGCCCGCGTGCCGAACATTTGCGGCGTTCGGCCGATGAGTTGTTCGCGCGAGTAGCCGAGGCTTTCGCAACTGCAACGGTTGACGTCGAGAATCATTCCGTCGTCTTCGCGCAGCAGAAAGAAGGCGTCGGTCGCGTGATCGACGAACGTGCGAAACCGCGATTCTTCGGCCAGCAGCATCGCTTCGAACCGGTTGCGCTCCACCGCGATGCTCGCCAAGTGCGCGCATCGACCGAGCATCGCCATTTGGCCGTCGCGCGGCGAGGCCGGCGTGCGAAAATACACGCCGAATGTGCCGTAAACTCTCGCCGGAACTCGTCTTTCCGCATCGTCTTCGCCGGCGATAATCGGCGACGACCAACAAGCTCGCAACCCGAAGGTGTGCGTCAGAGTTTCGAAGCCGCGCCATAAAGGATCGGTTTCCGTGTCTTCGCTCACGACGGGCGCGCGGCGAAATGCGGCGGTGCCGCACGAGCCGACCCCTTCGCCGATACGAATCCCCTTGACCAATTCATGGTAGGCGTCCGGCAGACTCGGACCGATGCTGCTGCGGATCACCTGCCCGTCGTCGTCGAGCAACGTCACGACGCAGGCCGAGCCCGGAAGCTGCGATTCGACGAGTCGGGCGATTTCGGCCAACGTTCGCTTCAGCGGGGCACCCGAGGCGATGAGTTCCAGCACCTGATTCTGACGAAGCACGACGCGCTCGGCCTGTTTACGGCGCGTCACGTCCTGCAACGCGCCGATCATCACCAAGTCGCCGCCGTCGGCGCGGGGGCGACCGTGCATGGCCAGCCAGCGAACCTCGCCGTCGCTCCGACGGAAGCGGAATTCCAAGTCGTAGGCCTCGCGCAGGCGTACGGCCCGATCGAAATCGCCGACCACGCCCAGCAGCGCGTCATCGTGAATCATGGCCCGAAATACGGCGCCGCTCGACGACAAGTCGAACTCCGGCCCGAGCACGCTCCGACATTCGGGCGACCAATACACTTCGTCCGTCGCGACGTTCCACTCGTACACCCCCATCCCCGCGGCGCCGAGCGCCAGCTTCAATCGTTCCTCGCTGGCTCGCAAGTCGGCCTCGGCGCGGGCTCGTTCCGTGACGTCGACCATCACGTTCATCGCGCCGACGAGTTTGCCGTGGACGTCAAGTACCGGATTGACGTTGGCTACGACCAGCCGACGCGTGCCGTCGGGCCGTTCGACGACGGCTCGCCGATCGGCATAGGAGACGCCGTCGATCAGGGCGCGGGCCATCCAACATTGGTCATGCCGTAACGGCTCGCCCGCTTCCGTGTGCAGATGCCATGAGCCGCAATACAAGTCTTGGTCGTCGTTTAGTCGGGGCGTGCGCCCCCATAGCTCGATCGCCTTAGCGTTGAACGCCGTGATCTTCCCTGCGGCGTTGCAGGTGTACGCGGCCGAGGGGAGCGCGTCGAGCAGCGACTGAATGCCGGAGCGCGGATCGACGGCGGCGATTTGCTCGGCGCTGAGTTGGAAAGAGGCCATGCGGGTCCGTCCGGCGAATATAGCTTAGCGCGAAATCACGTCGCGCGCGGCCGTCAGCGTACCGCAGAATCCGCCGCCGGACCAACTTCAGTTTCCGGCGACGTAGGCAATTCGACGGTGCCACAAAAGCACGCTTGCTACGCGTTTTCCAGCCGCGCCAATCCTTTGGCTTTGCCGGCGGCCCATAGCCCGACGCCTGCCAAATACGCCCAGCTTGCGATTTCCGTCGCCAAGGGCCGTAGGGAGTCGGAAATAAGCAGACCGGCGACCGCCGCTCGCAGGCCGAGGCCGCCGGCGACGACGACGATCAGCAGCGCCGTGGCACGCAGATCGTCGCGCCAGGCCCGGATGCCGAACTGACGCAAGAGCCAATTGAGCGCGAAATGCCCGACGGCGATTCCCACGGCGTACCCGAGGATGAAACCTTCCAAGCCGCCGAAGTAGTAGAAGCCGCAGAGGGAGCAGAGGGCCGCGGCGCAAAGCTTGATGAAGTTGTAGACGGCGAGCACCCGCGTTTCGCCGAGGGCTTGGGGCACGCGTTCGAGCGTTGTCGCCAGCGCGGAGATCCACACCGTGACGGCGAGTAACTGCGCGATCCTGCCGGCGGCCTGATATCGATCGTCGTACAGGAGCCGAAAGAACGTGTCGGCCTCGAGCACGACGCCGGCGACGAAAAAGATGCCCAGCGCGGAAAGGCCCTCGCGCGCAATGGAGAGCTTCTCACAAAGCTCTGAATGGGCTCGACGCGCAAGCCGGGCCATGAGCGGGTAAACGACGGCGCCCCCTAACGTTTGCAAAAGCATGTTCGGCAGCATGGCCACGGCCAGCGCGACGCTGTAGATGCCGAGCATTTCCTTGGTGATCAAGCGACCGAGCAGAAGTCGATCGACCTGCATCGCGCAGAACGTGATCATCGTGCTGAGCAGCACCCAGCGGCCGAAGCGGAACAGTGCGGCGGCCGCCTCTTTGTCCCAGGCGAAGCGGTTGTGATAGCCGGCGATCAGAAAATGGCTGCCTACGAGGTTGACGACCACCGTAGCGAACAGGCCGGCGATCATGGCCCAGGCGCCTGCCGAGACGGTCGCAGCCCACAGGCACATCACCGCCACGCCTGCGCATT
>JAFLCO010000017.1:0-16776 GCA_017303535.1 Planctomycetota bacterium | reverse complement strand
GAGCCGAGTTCAAGAGCCGTCAGTCGACCGAGCAAAATGTGACGTCGGGCGGCGAAAATGGCCGTGCTGTTGAAACCGGCGATGACCGAGGCCAACGCCGCGGCCGGCAATAACGCCAGCAAGCGAGGCTCGTCGTAAACGAGTGAAGCAGGCCACGCCAACAGGCCCGCGACCAGCAGCAATGCGAAACCGCGGATGACCTGGATCGTCCAAGAGGTGTTGTAGAACCGCGGTTCGTCGCCGCGGCGATGCTGCACGACCGCCGGCTCGATGCCGACGTCGGAGAACATGGCCAGTCCTTGGATGAGGATATTGACCAAGGCCATGATGCCGAACGCTTCCGGCAACACGAGCCGCGACACCAGGATATTGCCTGCCAAGCGAATGACCTGGCCGAGCCCGTAGCCTGCGATCGTGACGAACGACCCCCGCAGTACTCGACCGCGGGCCGGCATTTTCGCAGCTTCGGAATCCTCCGGTTGTGGGCAACTGAAACCGCTCGCTTCTTCCGAGCGACGCTGCAAGTCCGCCTGCGGCGGCGCGATATGTGGTACGCCGTCGATACGGGCTGCGTCGCCGGTCGTTAACGAATCAGACATTTAGGACTAGCTCAGTTCTTCGTCAGGTATCGTCGTTTGAAGTGTCATCCTGCGGAGCGCCGCGGTTTAGCTGAGGCGTCCGGCCGCGGAGGCTTCGAAAAGTTCCGCGAGTCGAGCCGCTTCCGTCGCCGCGCGGTGCCGCTCGGCCGTACGTCGGGCTCCTTCGACGCCCCACTCGGCCAGTTGCTCGCGCGAGGCTTGCAGTAGTTCGTCCATCGCCTCGGCCAACGGTTCGACGGCGCCGGCGGCGACCAAGCGTCCGCAGACGCGGTCTTCCACGAGTTCGGGAATGCCGGCGACATACGTGCTAATCACTGGTCGATGCAGCGCGAGCGATTCCATAATCACGACGGGCAAACCTTCCGCGAAGCTCGGCAGCACCAATCCGCGCGACGCGAGCAAAGCCTCTTTCACTTCCGCGCCGCTCCGCCAACCGGCGAGAACGACCGTGTCTTGGAGCCCGAGATCGGCGATGCGGCGCTCGAGCGCGGGCCGCAGCGGGCCGTCGCCGATGACCGTCACCTGAAACTTGCGACCGCGATCGACCAACCGGGCCGCAGCGTCAATCAATATCGGCAATCCTTTTTGCTCGTGCAGTCGCGCGACGCACACCAAAGCTTGACGCTCCGGCGGCAGACTCGGCGGCACGTCGTGAAACGCGGCGTCGACTCCGCACCGGACGACTTGCACTTTGTGCCATTGGTCATAATCGCACTGGCGGTAAAGTTGGCTGCGGCCGAACTGGCTGATCGCCACGACGAACGCCGCGGCTTGGATCTTCTCGCCAAGATGCAAAAACTCCGGCTTGTCGAACTCCTCCGGCCCGTGCACCGTGAAGCTGAACGGCGGTCCGCCGAGTGCCCGACAGAGCGCGGCGACGGAGGCCGAGTTGGTGCCGAAGTGCGCGTGCAAATGACGAATGCCGCGTTGCTTGAGAAGATTGAGCAGGATGCAGGCCTCGACGAAGTAGACGAGGTTCAATAGCCGCCCGCGGTCGCTACGCCTCCCCCAGCGCCACGCTTGGGCCAGTGCCGCACAGAAACAGCGTGGCGAGGCCGCGAAAGTTCCGACGACGCTGCACGCGGCGAACCACGGACCTTGCTCAAGTACGGCCGTCGTGCGACGCTGCTCCTCTTGATCGCCGGCGTCGACCAGCTTGCCGTTCCAGCGGCGGACGGTGAATCGCTCGACTTCGTAGCCGAGATCTTCCAACGCGCGAATCTCGCGGCGGATGAAACTCTGGCTCGGCTGCGGATACTGATTGACGATGTACGCCGTGCGCACGCGCGTCGGCCGAGCAATATTCTCGGCGGGCTCGGTTGCGACGGCGTCCAACGTGGCGACGGTCGATAATTGTTCGTCTTCGGCGGCTAACTGCATGCCGCGGCTCCTTTGTATTCGATCAGTCGCGAACGGCGTCCGCGCAGGCGATTCCAGTGATATTGCAATTGGCCCACGGCGTTAGGGAGTTTGCCGAGCAGCGTAAACAGCGTGTACACGGCGGCCGCGCGCAGCGGCATCGCGCGGCGACGGCAATGCCGCCAGATACGCGCGCCGAGCAAGACGTAGGCGGCGAAGAGCAATAGGCTCAAACCATGCGTCGGCCAGGCCAACAGCAATGCGGCCAATGGCACGGCGGCGCCCCAGATCCAATTGCTGCGCACCTCGCGCGTCCAATGCTTTTCGGGCGGAGCGCCGTGCAGTGCGGCACCTTCGGCATAGGCATGGCCGGCCCGCACCGAACGTTTCCACCATTGACCGAAGCGCGTCATTGCGGCGTCGTGCCAAGTCATTTCGTGGGGCAGTCGGCGAATGGTCCGACCGGCGGCGCGGAAACGAACGCACAACTCCGGCTCTTCGCCGGCGATCAGCGAATCACGAAACCCGCCGACTTGCGACAACGCCGCAGCTCGCATCAGAGCGTCGCCGCCGCAGGCCCGGGCGTCGCCGACGGGCGTGTTCCATTCCAGATCGCAGAGCAGGTTGTAAATGCTCGCCTCGGGATAGCGCTCACGACGTCGACCGCACACGGCCGCGAGCCGCTCGTCTTGTTGCATTTCAACAATTGCCGCGGCGAGCCAGCCTTCGCGAACCTCGCAATCGCCGTCGAGGAATTGCACGAATTCGACGTCCGGCAAAACGGCCCGCAATCGAGCAAGCCCGGCATTGCGCGCCCGGGCCGCCGTGAAGGGCTGCGACATATCGAGCCGCACGACTTCCGCACCAAGGCTGCGAGCCAACTCCACGCTGCCGTCGGTGGAGCCGGAATCGACGTAAACGACAGCTTCCACGCGGCCGACGACCGATTGCAGGCACGCGCGAAGTCGCGCGCCTTCGTTACGGCCGATGGCGACGACGCCGAGCTTCGGAATGTTTTCTTGGGTGCTCATATCGTTAGACGCTGAAGCCGCGGACGAAGACGCAATTGCGCAAGTAGTCGCCGAGCAAACGGGGCGATTCGACGTTGGGACGGCGTTGCAGAATTTCACGCAAACGACGCAGCCCGAACGCCATGCTCCAAACCATGTCGACGGCCGCGGCGTAGAGTCGGCCGTGGTTCTTCACGAAGTACCGCCGGCGCGAATCGAACCAATACTTCGGACGGCGGCGCGGTTGCGAACGGCTCGTCACGCCGGTGCTCGCGCCGACGAAATGGACGACGCGGCTGGCCGGTTCGTACCAACACGAAAACCCGCCTCGCGCGGCGCGGAGACAGAAATCGACCTCTTCGTAGTAGAGAAAATAGTTCTCGTCGAGCAGGCCGACCTTCTCGAAGACTTCGCGGCGCACGAGCAAGCTCGCGCCGGCGACCCAGTCGACCTGGCAAACTTCGCTGGGCACGCCCGCGAAGACGACGTGCTTGCTGAGCAGCCGATCGAGCGGGCCGAGCTTCGCGGCTTCGGCCAACTCGCTGCGAATCGAAGGGAAGCGAAACGTCGAGGCTTGCGGCGTGCCGTCCGGGTCTTCGAGCCGGCTGCCGACCATCGCCGCTTCGGGATGCGTTTCGAGGAACCGTACGAGCGTTTGCACCGCGCCGGGCCGGACGACCGTATCGGAATTCAGCAGCAGCACATATTGCGGCGCGTCGGAACTTTCCAAAGCCGCGCGAATGGCCTCGTTGTTGCCGAAGGAGAACCCGCCGTTGCGGCCGGCGTCGACGACCTCGGCCCAGGCGGACCAGCCGCGGCTTGCGACGGCTTCGCGGATCGCTTCGACGGAGCCGTCGCCCGAGGCATTGTCGACGACGACCGCGCGTAGCGCCGCCGGCGCCGAGCCTTCAGTGGCCAGCGAAGCGAGGCAATCAACGGTGAGTCGCGCGGTGCGATAGTTGACGATGACGACGAGCGTTTGCATGTGCGGCGGATTGTGCAGTTGAATCAACGTGATGAGGTGGTATTCGAAACAAGCGGCAAGTGCGGCGTAGCGACGCCCGAGGGGGCGACGTCGCGATCGGTACGCACCCAAGTGATTTGTCGCCGCAAGAGAAACTTGGCGTAAATCGGTAGCTTACCGATCACGTACGTCGGCACGGCGGTCAACAGTCGCCCCAGCGAGACGTCGGGGGCGAACAGCTTGCACGCGACGGCAATCGCGGCGAGCAACAGCGCGCCGGTTATTGATGATACGACCAGCGGTAGCGGCGATAGGCCCCCTGCGGCGGCGCAGAGGCTTGCGACGAACACGCCGAACCAAGCCGTGACCAAGAGCGAAAGCGGCGGCACCGCGAGGTCGGCGGCCGCGAACAAGAGCTGCGGTCGGCATTGCCGCACGCCTTGCCACGCCAGGCGCGGCACGCGACGCAGCAACGTTTGCAAATGGCCGTGTTCCCATCGGGTGCGCTGCGTCAGCGAAGCGTTGCGTTGCTGCGGCAGCGGGGCGACGACTTCCGCGGCGCTGCAAAACGTCGGCGCGTGGCCGGCCAGCAGCAGATCGAACGAAAGCTGCATGTCTTCGACGATGTTGCCGCTGGCTAGGTGGGCCGAGGTGAGAGTCGCCCAAGGAAAAGCCATGCCGGAGCCGGTAAGGATCGCGGGACCACCGAGCGTCGACACGCCGCGCTGCCGAACCTGATTCTTTACCGCCACGGCTACGCGGCTCACCAAATCGCGAGGGCTCGGGCTCGCCGGGGAGGTCATCACGTAGCCGCCCTGCACCGGCTTGCCGGTCGCCGCACATTGCCGGGCCAGCGCATCGAGCGTACCTTCGGCGAGCGTACAATCGGCGTCGATGATCACGACGTAGTCGGCGCGGCCTGCGGCTAGTTGCCGCACGCCAAAGTCGAGCGCGTACCCTTTGCCGCGCCGCTGCAAATCGTTTCGTTCGACCGCGATCGCGCCGCACTGGCGCGCCACCTCGGCCGTGCGATCAATGCAATTATCGGCCACGACGAACACTCGGTCGCCGGGGCGAGTCTGCGCGTTGACGCTTTTTAGCGTCGCGGCGAGCACCGCTTCTTCGTTGTGCGCCGGAATCAAAACATCAACGCGCGGCCGTGCACCGCTCAAGGTCGCCTCGCCACAAATAGAGCGTCGCGGCCAAAGCGCGGCCAAGCATTCGATCACGACGATCGCGATCGGTGCCGCCGTAACAAGTGCGGCCGCAAACAAAATGTAGGAGAGCCAGTCATTCATAGTTGCGAATTCGGGGAGGTGCTCAAGCGGGGAAGTTAGAGCCGGCGGTCCGTTCGTTCGTCAGTTCGTGTTTTCAAACGGAAACCAGCCCCAGGATCGGAGCATCGGCTTCGCGCAAGGTTTCAATCGTTCGTAGCGCCACGGGGAGCGGTCGGCCGTCGCGGGGAGCGACGAACACGATCGAGTCGACACGGGCCGCCAGCATTTCCAAGTCGACGGTCTGTGCAACGCCCGGCCCGATGACGAGGACCATCGAGTAGCGGGCATGCAACTCGTCCAGCAGTTCGGTCAAACGCCGCGAGGCGAAGGCTTCCTGCGGCAGCCGGGCCTTGCCGGCGAGCAGCAGATCGAAATCGCGTCCCGGCCGGACGACGTCTGCCGTCGCGAGGTCGGCGTCGAGCAGAAGTTCGGCCAAGCCGCGCTCGTCGGCGTTCGCCGGAGCAACGGGCGCTTTCAAGGCGGCCTTTGCGACAGCCGCGGGCATGCCGGTCCAGTCGTGCCAGGCGGCGGTCGCCGGATCAACGGCCGGCCGCGCCACGACTTCGGCCAAAAGCAAGTCGGACGACGTCGCCGCACCGGCGTCGAGTACTAATACCGTCTCGCCGCGCAGCGCCAAACAGCGGGCCGTTTCGACGACGAGTTCCGTCGGGGAAGTTTTTTCGTCGACCATCGTGAAGAGCGCCGTGCCGCCGTGAAGCCGGCCGTTTTGCTGAATGCGAAGGGCCAGCGTGCGGATCTGTTCGATTCGGTCTTCGCCGCCGCGACGTTCGCCGGACGCGATCTCCGGCAGCCTCATCAAGAGCGCGGGCGTCTTCGTTTCCGCGGCACGGCGCGAGAGCATGTCGCGCAGCAGGATCGGCATCACGCAACCGAGAAAGATCACGGCCGCGGCGCCGGCGATGAGCTTCTTTTTGTTCGACGAGACGGCGTCGAACGACGGCGAGGACCGCTGCACGACGATCAAGTCGTGAAACTCGGCGTCGCGCAATTCTTGAAACGTGGCGACTTGTTGCGCGGCTCGTTGCACTTCGGCATTCGTTACGACGACCCGTTGCCGTAGCTCGTCGGCCTGCGGACGAAGCGCGATCAAGCGATCGGCTTCCGAACGACGCTGGGCGAGGAACGCGCGGATGCGGGCCGTCGCGGCTTCGGGCTCCGGGTCGCTCGGCGAGGTTTCATCGGCGCCGGCCGTGCGATTGAGTTGCGCCGAGAGCGCTTCACCGAGTTGCTTCAGTCGGGCTCGTCGCTGCTCGAAGGCTTGGCTGTTCTGCGCGGCCAGCGCGGAGTATTCCGTTTCGACACGCCGGAACTCGGCGTCGCTGATGTAGCGTTTCTCGTGCAGCCGCTTGGCCCGTTCGAACTCGTTGCGTTTGAGCGCGAGTTCCGTTTCGCGTTGGAGTTGTGCGCGGTCGGCGTCTTGTTGTTCTTGGAGAAGTTGCCGACGTCGCTGAAGTTGCTCTTCCGGCGTCGTGCGCACGGTCTGCTGCGTCTCCAAAGCCGTCTCGACCGCCGCCACGTCGTCGCGCACACGTTCCAAATCGTCGTCGACGCTGACGGTGATCTTGTTCCGCAGATTAAACGCGTTGAGCGTTTCGGCGGCGGCCTCCGCGGCGTCGGTCGCCTTCCGCAGGTGTGCCTCATGCGACGCCAGAATCCGCCCCACGGTGCGCGACCGCAATTCGCCGGCTTGGCTGATCAGGGCCTGCATGATTGCGTCGAGCGAGGCTCGGGTTTGTTCAGGATTGGCTCCGCGCATCGTAAATTGCAGCGAGCTGGAACCGATCACCGCCTCGGTTTGCACGCCGAGCGAGAGCAGCTTCGCCGGAGGCTTCCACGGCAACCGACCGGCGGCGTCTTCCAACACCGGCTGCGACTTCACCAGCCCGACGATCGAAGTCAGCTCCGGCTGCTGATATTGCGGAGCGCCGGCTTGCGAACGGTTGTAAAGAATCGAGCCGACGCAGGTGTAAGTTTCCTGAGCGAACTTACCGCCGACGACCACGCCGCCGACGCCGGCCAACAGCGCGGCCACGATCAGCGAAAGCCAGCGGCGTCGCAAGAAGCCTGTGATCGGATTCGGCGAGGAAACGGAACTCATGTCAAATCTTTCGGAAGAACATCAGGCGACATGGGAAATTCAACAGGTGCCCGGACGCAGCGGGGGATGACCGGGCACAAGCGTGCGAAGTTTACGAACGGGGGATTCCGCGACTTCGGCGGCTTCCGCCGGGCGCGGCCGGCCCATGCAGGCCGTCATGCCGACAAGCGTGAGCAGCGGAAACCGCAAATCGCTGGAGAGCCAGACGCTCCAGACGAGTACGGTGATGCTCAAAAGCGCGCCTGCCGTGCCGGCCGCCAGAGCCGGGAACTCGTCGCGCCGTTGCGATACCGCGCGCAGCGCGTAGACGACGGCGCCGCAGCACAGCAGAAGAAACATCGCGATGCCGAGGTAGCCGTTCTGCAGGGTGAATTGTAGGTAATGGTTGTCGATCGACGAAAACGTTTCGCGCAGATGGTCTTCGACGAACGGCACCTTCGCCTTCATCAGGGCCGTCGAGCCGTAGCCGAACCAGCCGGCCGCGTAGAGCGCTTCCTCATACACGCGCACTTGCAGCAGCCGGTGCGTCGTGCCCGAGTAGGGGTAGTACTCGCCGCGAATATCGATCGACATCGTGATTTCTTCGCCCGACCACCGCTGCATGATGCCGACTACGGCGCTCGGCGCGGCCGCGCAAAGCACGGCGGCGGACAGCATCGGCACAGCGATGAGCAGTCGGTACTTCGGTACGAGGATCGCCGCCGCAATCGCGGCCGTCGCCAGCAGACCCATCTGTGGCCCACGCGACATCGAGAAGAATGCGCCGGCGGCCGTGAGCCACGGCGTCCATTTCCACCAGTTAGGGCCCGTGCCGATTTTTGCCCGGCGAGCCGCTTCCAACGAAAAAGGGAGCAGCAGCACCATCTGCATGCCCATGAAGATCGGGTGCATCAGCGGGCCGTCGGCGCGCCGCAAACCCCAGCGGATGTCGTGCTGCCCTTGCAAGGAGCCGGCGTAACCGAGCGCCATCTGCACGGGATTAATACGCGTGATCGATTCGAACGTCGCCCAAATGCCGAGGATCGCGCAGCACACGGCCATGATCGGCAGCAGCCGCTCGCCGTCTTCGGCCGACTGCCAGACGACCCGACCAAACGCGTAAGGCGTGAGCCACTGCACGACGTTTTCCAGGAGTTGCGTCGCGGTCGGCGAACCGGTCATGAGTTCCGTCAGCGTTTGCGTGCCGATGAGCCCGACGATGACGAGGTCGGCGAACACGAAACGCGGCTGCCAGCGCGTGGCCGGATGCAGCAGCACGCAGCCGATCGCGGCGATCGCGCAGACGAGTCGCAAGTCGAACAACACGGCCCCGACTTCGCGGACCAGCCAGTTCGGCAACACCATCGACATCCCGAGCGCGAGCGCCGCCGCTTGGCGCGTGCCGCTGATCACGGCGACGCCCACGATGAGCGCGAAGCAAAGGATGGTGAAGCTGACGAACATGAAGACGGCTCGATGTGCACGGTGCGGACGACGCGGCTAGAAGAACTCCGTTCAGGCACGGCGCTCGCCGCGTCTGCGGATAACCGAAGCTCCGCTGAGTCGACCAATTCCACTCTAGTTCAGCCGTGCAGCTGTTAAGCAGGTAAACGACGGCAACTTGCGGCCGCCGGCCGAGGTTTTGCGATCGTCGCGCGTTAGGCTCGCCGTGATTGCATTAACCGCTGCCATCGCGCCGCTCGGGCATTGCCGGCACTCGCTGCGCAAGCACGCCCGATCGTTACAATCACTACAGGTTGCCTAATCGCCGAAAGCGGAAGGGTCGATAAACGAGGCGGATACTTGTCGTTCCGCAGGCCCCCGCTACGCGCATTTCGCAACCGATGATCGCCGTTCCGACAACCCGACGTCCGCGTTTCATCGCCGTGGCGATGTATGCGACGTTGTGCGCGTTGTCGTTGATCGCCGCGTATCGACTCTGGCGTCCGCCGGCGACGACGAACGTGGAGGAAGCGGCCGATGTTGCGGCGGCTGTGGAAGTCGTTGTCGCACCGGAGATCGCCGACTCGCCGCCTGTGGAAGGATCCGTCGCGCCGCCGGCCGAGCCGCTGCGTTTCGACGCACCGCGCGACGCCGAGCCGGCTCCTGCCGCTGCGATCCTTGAAGAGCCGATTCAATTGGTGGCCGCTCCGGCGGAGTCGCCGCGAAGCTTGCGATTTCCTGAAGCGCCGGCAGCGCCGCCCTTGGCGAATCCTGTGGAGGTTTCGTCGCCAACGGCGGCCTTACGTCCCCCGCTCGCCTTGCAGGAAGAGTTCGCGATCAGTTCGGTATCTGCCGCCGAAGTTGCGACTTCTGTCGCCGCCGCGCCGCCACAGCCGGCCGTCGCTGCGACAGTTCCTGAAATGCCGCCGGACGCCGTGGTGCCCGAACCGGTCCCCGCCGCGACGGTCGAGGCCCCCGCACCCGTCTATGCTTCGACGCCCGATCCGTGGAGCAAGTTCGCGGCGGCCGGAAGCCTCGCGGCTTACGACGCGGCGACGATCTCCATCGATGATGCCCGCGCGATGGCGCTGCGGAATAATAAGGACGTCGCCGTGCTTGGCTACGCTCCGCAGATGGCCGGCGCGACGATCGAACAAGAGGCCTCCGCGTTTGATCCGGTGTTCAACGTCAACATGCAGGGCGGACACTACTTCCGGCAGACGTCGACGCTCGTCAACGCCTTAGGAACCGGCATCCCCACGCTTAACACCACGTTCTGGCAACCGGGGGCCGGGCTCAATCAGATTTACGTCGACAAACTCTTCAGCACCGGCGGACGCGTGCAGGCCGGCATCGGCCAAAACTTGGCGAGCTACACGCCGAGCGGCGACTTCGTGTTCGTCAATCCGGCCTGGCAGTCGTCGCTCAACTTCATGCTCGAGCAGCCGCTCTTCCGCGGGCGAGGGCCCGTGGCGACGCAGGCCCTACTGAAGATCGCGCGGGCCAACGAAGCTCAATCGTGGCAACAGTTTCAGGCCTTGGTCAATCAGATTCTGCGCGACGCGGAGGTTGCCTACTGGGAAACGTCCGACGCGTATCGCGAAATTCAACTGCGCGACATGGCGCTGGTCGTCGCCGTCGGCACGCTCGAGCGCGAGCAAGAGCGGATGCGCATCGGCGAGGGGGCGGTGCCCGACGTCGCTCAGGCCCAGGAACACGTGGAGGAATACCGCATCGATCGGGCCGACGCCGAGAATCGCTACATCGCCGCCCAGCGCGAATTGCGGCGCGTGATGGGCATTCCGCCCGACGATCCGCGGCCGATCGTACCTTCGACGGTCGCCGGCGAAGCGCCGCTCGTGGTCGATTGGAATGCGGGCTCCGCGCAGGCCATGAATCGGCCGGAACTGTTCGCACAGCGGGCCGTCGTCGAAGCGGCCGACGCCGAGTATCGCCGCCGTTTGAACGGTTTGCAGCCCGACTTGGCGGTGCGAGCCATCTACTCCGTCAGCGGGCTCGACAGCCAGCTCGACGGGGCGTGGAGTTCCGTCGGCACCTGGGATTACAACGACTGGACGGCAGGCATCGTGTACCGGCAACCGCTCGGCCGGCGTTCGGATAATGCTCTGGCGCAGCGTTCGCAAGCGGCTTTGGCGATGGAAACGGCGCGACTGCGGCAGCTTGAGCACGAGGTCGTCCATCAGCTCGGCGCGGCCTACGTTCAGTTGCAGGCGACGGAACGGATGCTTGGTTTGCAACGCCGGCGTCGTGAGGCGGCCGCCGTGCAATTAGAAGCTCGGCGGGAGTTGTACATGGAAGGCCGCGGCATGCTCCGCGACCAGATCGACGCCGAAGAGCGCTACGCCACGGCGATGATCGACGAGGCCTCGGCGCAGGTCGACTATCAGCGTGCTCTCACGCAATGGAACTTCGCCCGCGGCGCGATGAACGACGCCACGGTGGCGCTGGCCGAATAGACGCGGCGGGCGGCGACGAAAGTCAAGCGGACTTTTGGCCGGCGCAGATTTTGGCGCACGAATCAAGGGCGTTTTTGGCCGGCCGCCGTTTTTAAGTAGGCTGGCCAAAAAGTGATTGGAATCGGTTGCCCGGATTTGGGATATTACGTGATGCGCCGCTGCGCGCCGGCCGCGGATCGCAACCACCGCGTACTAGCCCCGAAGCACGAGCGAGGGGGCATGGCGTGTTCCACTTATCATCAACGCTAAAACAAGAACAACCCCGCATTGCCCCCGGCATGAAGTGTCGGGGGCTAAGGTCCGTGTTCATGAATCTCCATTGCCAACCTTTAGACGACGTCACCCTCACCCGGTCTTCGGCCACCCTCTCCCGGTGGGAGAGGGGTTGGTGGACGGCTGTTTGCTGTATGGCGATTTATGTTCGGCGGCGCACGTTATTCGCAATCGAATTGCAATTACAACCGCGCTACCGTTGCTGCGTACAAAACGGCGGGGGTGCGTGCAACGAGGGTCGTGTTGCACGCACGACTTCACTTAGAACTAAGGGTGCGTGCAAACAGGAGGTCGATGCACGCACTTGCAGTTTCGAGACAATTGTAAATCTGTTGCGATTAGCGTCGACGGAACGCCGCGGAGGGCGCCGCCTACAGAAGGCGATTTATGTTCCGCTCGCCGGGGCGTTGGCCGAAGAGCGGGCGGTTAGCGAACTTGGCCGGCGAGGACGACTAGGGCCGAGACGCCCCACCAGAGGGCGAATCCGGCGGCCAGGGCTTGAGCGAGTTGGAGTTTGCGAGTCATGTCCGGAATTCCCGAGTTCGTTTCGCACGCGTTTTGTCTCGTCACCTGTCGAGGCGCGAGCCGGCGGCGGACGTTACCGGGGAATTTTGAGAATGACGGAAGTCGTTGCCGCGCAAGGCATTGATTCGCGGCGACTTGCGACGGGTGCCGCGGGTATGCACCCGCGGCTATTGAACGGAGCGGAACTGGGAAAAGTTCGCTTCTTTGCGGAAAACCTACAGGGTCGGGCCGATGCTCCAGGGGGCGAATTCTTCTTCGCCGATGCCGTGCAGTTCGCTCTTGGTTTTCTTGCCGGAGGCGACTTCGAGGACCAGATCGAAGATTTGTTTGCCGACTTCGGCCAGAGGCGTCCCTTGGCTGAGGATCACGCCGGCGTCGAGGTCCATGTCGTCGATCATCCGCTCGTACATCGGCGTGTTGGTCGCGATCTTGATCGACGGCGTCGGCTTGCAGCCGAAGCAACTGCCGCGGCCCGTCGTGAAGCAGACGACGTTGCAACCGCCGGCGACCAAACCGGTGACGCTGACCGGATCGAAGCCGGGCGTGTCCATGAAGACGAACCCTCGGCTTTTGATCCGCTCGCCGTAGAGCACGACGTCGTTCAAAGCCGTGGTGCCGGCCTTGGCCATGGCACCGAGCGATTTTTCGTAGATCGTGGTGAGCCCGCCTTCTTTGTTGCCCGTCGACGGGTTGTTGTCGAGCCGGGCGCCGAACATGGCCGCGTACTTTTCCCACCAGCGAATCCGCTCGACCAGGCGCTCGCCGACCTCGCGCGTGCGCGAGCGCTTCGTAAGGAGTTGCTCGCAGCCGTAAGTTTCCGAAGTTTCCGCGAGCACCGTCGTGCCGCCGGCCGCGACGAGCATATCGCTGGCGACGCCGAGGGCCGGATTCGCGGTGATGCCGGAATTGCCGTCGGACCCGCCGCAGTTGAGGCCGAGCACCACTTCGCTCGCCGGGACCGTTTCGCGACGAACGGCGTTGACGCGCGGCAGAAGTTCATGGATGCGGCGCAAGCCTTCGTCGACCGTCTTTTGCGTGCCGCCCAGGTCTTGCATGACGAGCACCGGCGCACGATTGGAGCCCGATGTCGGAATCGTTTCGCCGCCCAGCCCTTTGATTTCGATCAAGTGTCGGCTGTCGACCAAGTATGGCAGCGAGGCCGTTTCGCAGCCGAGGCCGATGAGCACGTAGGCGGCGACGTTGGGATGTTCGGCGAACCCGGCGAGCGTGCGATTGAGTTGTTCGTGGTCGTCGCCGCCGAACTGCATGCCGCAACCCCCTTTGTGCACGAGCGGCAGCACGCCATCGACGTTGGGGAATTTTGCGAGGATGCTCTTATCGAAGCGGGCCGCGATGTATTTGCTGACCGACGCCGAGCAATTGACGTTGGAGATGATCGCGATGTAGTTGCGCGTGCCGACGCGACCGTCGGCCCGACGGTACCCTTGGAAGGTGCGGTCGGTGATCGGCGTCGGGTCGGCCGGAATTTCGGTGGCGTATTCGTACTGGCGTTCAAAGAGCGGGGCGAGAACGTTGTGGATGTGGACCCATTGGCCGGGCTCGATCGCTTCGGCGGCGAAGCCGATCGTTTCGCCGTACTTGACGACGGGCGCGCCTTTCTTGATCGGCGCGACCGCCAGCTTGTGCCCCATCTTGATCAGCCCTTCGACGGCGAACGTGCGTCCGGCGACGGTGAGTTGCTGACCGGCTTTGAGCGGCTGCACGGCGACGCAGACGTTGTCGGCCGGGCTCAAGTGAATGACTTCAGGGGTGCGCGAAGCGACCGACGTGGCGGGCATGGCGAGTCCGAGAAAGACGGAGGTTGCGGCGGAGGGACAAACGGCGAGCCAAGCGTGAATTGTAACACGTTTTGCCGCCGCCGCCGACCGAGCTGCGAAGGCCTGAAACCGCGGAATCGCCCGGCCGGTATAATAGGCCGACGCCTTTTCGCACATCAGTACGGAGCGACTTTGAAACACTATCGTCCGCGAGCGACCGCTTGTCATGCGTAAGTGCGTCGAAACTGTCGTTTGTTTGACGTTGGTCCTCGTCGTCGGCGGGGCGTGGCTGTTCACGCCGTTTGCCGTGGTGAGCGGATCGATGTCGCCGACTTTGGTCGGGCCGCATCGTCAGTTTCGCTGCGCTTCCTGTGGGGAGCGCAACGTTACGCCGGCCGAGGTACCGCTCTTAGGCGGTCGTAAAGGGGTGTGCCGAAAGTGCGGCGTCTTGGGGCCGATTCTCAATACGCTACCGATCACGCCCGGGGATCGAATGCTGGTCGACTACACGGCCCTGATGTATCGCGATCCGCGACGTTGGGAGGTGGTGGCGTTTCAGCTTCCGCATGAGGCGGAGAAGATCGCCGTGAAGCGCGTGGTCGGCCTGCCGGGCGAGACGATCGAACTGCGCGACGGCGAGGTCTATGTCGATGGTCGGCACGAGCCGAAGCCGGCGGCCGTCGCAAGCATTCGCTACGAAGACTTTCGCCGGTACGCTTCGCCGCGGCAATGGAAACTGGCTGAGGACGAATACTTTATGCTGGGGGATAACCCGCCGATTTCCGACGACAGCCGGCTATGGAAAGCGGGCCCCGGCGTGGCGGCGCAACTCATCGTCGGCAAACCGTTTATCGTGCATTTTCCGTTGCGAACCGTGCACTGGTACGGGCGGCCGGTTCACGTTCCCGACCTTGCCAACATCCGCTATATTCGCTGAGCTTCCGACCGCCCGCCGAGAGCCTCGGCGACGGTCGTCCTTTGTTTGGAAGAGCCGTGCATGAAGAAAGTTGAAACCAAGCCTGATACCGCCGTCGCGTCGCACAAGCCGACGATGTTCGAGAGCATTCGCGAGACGTTCGACTCGATCGCCATCGCGTTCATCCTCGCGTTTTTGTTCCGTACGTTCGAGGCCGAGGCGTTCGTCATTCCGACTGGTTCGATGGCCCTGACGCTGATGGGGGCGCACAAGGAGCTTGATTGCCCGGAGTGCGGGTACCCGTACAAGGTGGGCTCGAGCAGCGAACATCCGGAGGACGGCGAGAGGGCGTCGCTGGTGATGAGCGCGACGTGCCCGAATTGTCGACGCACGGCGTTCTTGCCGGAGACGAACGTCGTATCGGCGGCCGGCGACCGGATTTTGGTGACGAAGTATCCATACGAGTTCGGCGAACCGAAGCGTTTCGACGTGGCGGTGTTCAAGAATCCCGGCAAGGCCAACCAGAACTACATTAAGCGGCTCGTCGGTCTGCCGAACGAAGAGGTGATGATCTTCCGCGGCGACATTTATGCCCGGCCGGCGGGTGCGGAGAAGTTTCGCATTCAGCGTAAGCCGGCCGATAAGATTCCGTCGGTCATGCAGATGGTTTACGACAACGATTACGTGCTGCCGAAGCTGATTCAGCAAGGCTGGCCGCAACGCTGGATCGACGGCGGCCGCGACGCCGGGCAGCCGGCCAAGTGGACGACTTCGGCCGATTACAAATCGTTTCAGGCCGACGGCAAAGCGGCGGGCGAAGCTTGGCTTCGCTATCAGCACACCGTGCCGACGTCGGATGCCTGGCGCAAGCTGGCCCAAGGTTCCGTGCCGCCGGGCACCGCCAAGCCGCAACTCATTACGGACTTTTGCGAGTACAACACCGGCGGAACCGGCGGACCTCATCAGATGGTGAGTACCCCGTCGTTGGGTCTGCATTGGGTCAGTGATTTGATTTTGGAGTGCGAGCTGAAGTTCGGCGAAGTTTCACCGGGCGCAAGCGCTCCGGAAGCGATCTTGGAACTGATCGAAGGGGGACGAGCCTTTCAATGCCGCATCGATGCGGCGACCGGAAACGTCACGTTGCGCATCGACGGCATCGACAAGTTCCGTCCGACGGCGAAGGCCGCCGTTGCCGGCGCCGGGCCGCATAAGCTGCGGTTTGCCAACGTCGACGACCATCTGATCGTGTGGGCGAACGGCAAGGAGTTGAAGTTCGACGGGCCGACGAACTTCTTGGCCACGAACGTCGCCGACGCCTCGCTCGACGAATCGACCGATCTCACGCGCGTACCGCTGGACGACGAAACCGAGGTGCCGATCCTCGACGCCGACGTGCCGAAGCCGCAGGACTTGCGGTCGCCGGTCGGAATCGCGGCGAAGGGCGTCGCGCTGGAGGCGAAGCACTTGCGAATCTGGCGCGACGTTTACTACATCGCGACGCGCCGCAAGCCTAACGTCGCGGTCAACGGCTCACGCTTCCACGAGAACGTAGAGGTGCGGAGTTCCACGGAGTATGCCTCGGATTACAGCGCCGACGTCTTCACGGCTTTCGAGCAGACGGCGCTGGGCGTGAACTTCACCGACGAGTCGAAGGTGAATCGCTTCATGAGCAACGTCGAGGCCAATCCCGACCGCTTCCGCCAGATTCGCGGCGTGGCCTTCAGGCTCGAGGCCGACCAATTCTTTATGTGCGGCGACAACAGTCCGCTCAGTTCGGATAGCCGATTGTGGACGTCGTCGGAGCACTACGTGAAGCGCGAACTGCTGATCGGTAAAGCGCTCTTCGTGTATTGGCCTCATGGGCTGGGGACCGTCGGCGGCACGAGCATCGACTTGCCGAATCTGCCGCTGATCGGCGGATCGTACTTCCCCAACTTTACGGATATGCGGCTCATTCGCTGACGCCGCCGGACGTCGCCGCTGGGTGCGGCGCGATTGCTGAAATTTACGAGGGACGGATTCCTCATGTCGATGCCCGAAGTCAAAGAGATCGGAAG
>JAFLCO010000169.1 GCA_017303535.1 Planctomycetota bacterium | reverse complement strand
TGCAGAATCGCATCGCGGGCCAAAAAGATCGAAGCCTGCTGCTCGCCGAGTTGATCGTGGACCTTCTTGTAGACCGCTTTTAGGTCGGCGTCGGTTCGCTCGCGAGCCCGATCGTAGCGATCGAGTTCTTCCAGCACCGCGGCATCGTCGAGCGGTCGCGATTCGTCGCCGATGAAAATGTCGCGGATGCAGTAGGCCCGACCGACGGCGACGCCCGGCGATACGGCCGTTCCGCCGCGCAAAACGGCCGGCGGATGCCGCGCCGCGGGTTTCTTTGGCGCCGCGGTCTTTGCCGAAGGTTCCGGCTTCGCGAGCTGCTCCGGCTTCGCCGGCGGCGCGCGTCGGCCCGGGCTTGCCGTCTTGCCGACATCGGAAGTTTTCTTGCGCTTAGCCGCCATGAGCCTCGCTCAACGAAGATCGCGCCGTCTCGCGTAAGCCGGCGGTTCGCGTCGGGCTCAATCTAACAGCAGGCTACCGCGCACCCAAGTCCCGGGCCGGCGCTTCGGCTTGAGTGCCCGAATTCGTGGCCAACGGCGCCCCGTTGGTTTGCGGAGCGTGCGGCTGCGACGCGGCGATGTCAATCGAGTGAGTCGGCCGTGCGGGACGGTGGAACCCGGCCCGTGGCGACGCCGTGAACCGCGGCCGCAGAGTCGCGAAGACCAGCAGCCGCAGCACGGCCGAGCCGACGAAAATGCCGAGATAAACCGGACGTTCGGCCCCGAGCGACAACAGCACTGTGCCGCCCAGCAGCGACCCGACAACCGACGCCAGCGAATGGCCGAAGTTGAACGTGGTGAGCACGCTGGTTCGTTCTTCCTTCGGCAACATTTCGAAGAACAGCAGGAACCAAGCCAGCTCATAGGCCGCCCAACCGAACCCGCCGCCGATTTGCAGGGCCAACAGGAACCAATAGTTGTTGCTCACCAGCCACAAAGCCGAAAGCGGCATGATGCCGATGCTGCCCCAGATCAAGAGCTTGCGCGGGCCGTAGCGGTGGGCCAATTGCCCGATCCACGGCAGCGCGAACATCTTGGCCGCGAACGCCGAGGCGACGAGGGTCATGTAGTCGACGTACGACAGCTTGAGCTGCTTGATCATGAACGGCGTGAAGTACGGCCCCGAGAATTGCACGGCCGCCTGCACCGCCATGAGATAGAGCAAGAATCTCCCGTCGGCCCGCCGGTAGATCCGCGTCGCGAATTCGCCCAGCGACACATGCCGCTCGTTCGCGCCGGGCGGCACCGGTTCCGATTGCCGCGCCAGTGCGAGGCCGGAGATCAACCGCGCCAATCCGGCCGCCATGAACAAGAACGCGAAGGCGAGCAGCGTTGCATCGCGCCCGGCGCCGTATTGCAGCGCCACGCCGCCGCCGACGAAGCCGAGCAACGTGCCGAGTTGCACAAGCCGTGTTCGCCACGCAAAGAACCGCGCGCGAATAGTCACCGGCACCAGCGTGCCGATCCAAGTGTTCCAAGCCGGGCCGGTGGCGAGGCCTGCGCCCCAGTAAATGGCCGCGAAGACGAACACCAGTTCCGCCGGGATCCTCCGATCAACGGCCATGTACGCCATCGGCAGAAAGATCGCGGCTTGGCAAAGCACCGAGCAAACGATCCAGCGACGGTACGAGCCGAACCGCCGCAGCAAGAAGGGGGACGCCAGTTGCAGGACTGAGCCCGCTAATAGCGGCAACGTTGCCACGAGCCCTGACGCCACTTGGCTCAAGCCCAGCGCCAGCGCGAAGGCGGCAAAGTAAGTCTCGCCGCAGCCGACCATGATGCTGAAGGCGGTGCCGTCGACGAGGCTCGACCGCAGGTTCCGCCGCAACGCCGCACGCCGAGCGGCGCCGCTAAGTCCTTCGGCGACCAAACCAGGAACGGTTTTGCCGCTTGTGGAATGGTCACGATTGGTTGATCGAGCGAGATCGGCCGCCGCGGACACTTTCGACGGCGCAGCAGCCGGGGAACCGGCCGAAGGTGTGCGAGAACCTGAGGAAGGGCGAACTTCGGACGGTGCGGACTTGAGCGGTGCTATCACGGGCGTAAGAACGTTCGTAAAGGTCGCCTGCCGGGGATGGTGTCCGGCCAAGCGACGCAGCGGCGGATTTTAGAGCCCGACGGCTGCGAAAAAAAGTCGCGATCGCACGGGCGGCGGATCATAGCAACGAGACACTCCGGCAAAAAGGCGGATCGCCGATCAGGCTAACTCGCCGTAAATAAACGGGTTGCGCAAGCCGGCGTTCATTCAAATTTTTTGCCGGCAACATTTGCAAGCACCACTTGAGTTGCCCAGAATGAGGCGTCGGTCACATCTTGTTCGCAAGTTTGTCGCGCAGTTCTGCGCCGCCGATTCCGGCCACCTTTCGCACGAGCCAAGCATGTCGCGATGTTCGCGGGCCTTGTCGAGCGCCCTTTGTTGGGCCTGCCTCTTCGGCGCATCGCTCGGGCGCGCGCAAACGACGGAATCGGGCACGGCGTCACCTTCCTTATCCTCGCCGTCGTCGGCGATAAGCGGCGAAGCGAAGCTCACGGCTCCCGCAACGGTCGGTGCCGCGGCAAGCTCGGTCGCTGCAACTTCTTCGGCAAGCGACGCCATCGACACGGCCGCACTGGCGAAGGCCGTGGAAGCAGTGATCGATGTGCCGGAATTTAAGCATTCGCATTGGGGCGTTCTCGTCGTCGATCCGGAATCTTGCCGCACCCTCTATGACCGCAACGGCGACAAATTGTTCGCGCCCGCAAGCGTTACGAAGTTGTTTTCCGTCGCGGCGGCCCTGGATGAGTTCGGCGCCGACCATCGCTTTGAGACGCCCGTCTATCGTCGGGGCGACGTCGATGAAGACGGCATTCTCGACGGCGACTTGATTCTCGTCGCTGCGGGCGATCCGAACCTCGGCGGCCGCGCCGACGGGCCCGATAAGCTGAAGTTTCGCGATACCGATCACACCTACGCCGGATTTTCAAACAACGCCGAACTGGTCGACGCCGATCCGCTGGCCGGGCTCGACGCGCTGGCCAAGCAGATCCACGAGGCCGGCATTCGCGAAGTTCGGGGCGACGTGTTGATCGACGACCGTCTGTTCACGCAGGCCGTGGGCACGGGGAGCGGCCCTTCAAAGCTGACGCCGATCGTCGTCAATGACAACGTGCTCGACTTCACGATCACGCCGGGCGAAGTCGGCAAGAGCGCGACGATCGACTGGCGACCCAAGACCGCCGTCTACATGATCGACGCGCAGGTGCAAACCGTCGCCGCGGGCACGAAGTCGTCGATCGTTATCGACGAGCCGCTCTCGGGCACCGTCAACGTGCGCGGCACCATTGCGGCCGACAAGAAGCCGACCGTCATGGTTCATGAAGCCGAGAGCCCCGCGTCGTTCGCGCGGTCGCTGTTTATCGAAGCCTTGCGACGGGCCGGCGTTCGGGTCGAGGCGTCGCCGCTGACGTCGAACGACCCGTCGAAACTGCCGAAGCCGAGCGCCGTGGAAATGCTCGAACGCGTGGCCGTGTTGGAATCGGCCCCGTTCGCCGCCGAGGCCAAGCTCATTCTTAAGGTGAGTCACAACCAGCACGCGAGTATGTTGCCGCTGCTGATCGCGGCGAAGCATGACAAGAAGACGCTTGCCGAAGGTCTGCATCTCGAGCGCGAGGCCTTGGCGCGGTTCGGCGTCGGCGTCGATACGATCTCCTTCGGCGGCGCGGCCGGCGGCGATCGGGGCGATTACGTGACGCCGCGGGCCGCCGTCGAGTTGCTCTGTGCGATGGCCCGGCGCGACGACTTCGATGTTTACCGCGAAGCCCTGCCGATCCTGGGCGAAGACGGCACGCTGGCTGCGGCCGTGTCGAAAGAATCGCCGGCTCGCGGCAAGGTCCGTGCGAAGACGGGTACGCTCGCCTGGTCGAACACGTTGAATGAACGCCCGCTGCTGCAAAGCAAGGCCCTGGCCGGATATGCGGAGACGCGCTCGGGCCGGACCGTGGTCTTCGCCTTCTTCGTGAATCTCGTGCATTTACGCGAGCCTGGCGATCGCGACCGCATCGGCCGCGTGCTCGGCACGCTCTGTGAGAAGTTGCACGAAACGCTCTAGCCGGCTAAATTGGGCGATTCGTTTTTACGGCCCGCAGCCGCCTGGGCGCACCCCGCTCTCGCCTGCCGACGCCGAAGTCGCGCACCGCCGCCCCTTCTTCCGATTTCACGAGTACGTCATGAAAGCCGTCGCCGTTCGCCCGGGTGTTCCCAACAGCGTCCACATGGTCGATGCGCCGATGCCGAAAGTCGGCGATATCCCTAACGGACGCGGCGTGCTGGTGAAGGTGCTGAAGGTCGGCGTCGATGCGACCGACAAGGAAATCAACGAGGCGAAATATGGTAACGCCCCCGAAGGTTGCGACTACCTGATCATCGGGCACGAAGTGTTCGGCGTGGTGAAAGAAGTCGGCGCGAACGTCACGCACGTCAAGCCTGGTGATTACGTCACGCTTACGGTTCGGCGTCCCGGCGGGTCGATCTATGACTTGATCGGCACGAACGACATGACCAGCGAATCGACGTACTACGAACGCGGCATCAACCTACGGCACGGCTACATGACGGAATACGTCGTCGATGACGCCGAGTTCGTGGTGCGCATGCCGCCGGGCCTCAAGCACTTGCACATCCTCGCCGAGCCGATGAGCTGCGCGGCCAAGGGAATTAGCCAAGCCTACGAAGCGCAGCGCCGGCTCAAGGTGTGGCGGCCGCAAAAGGCGTATGTGCTGGGTGTCGGGCAGATCGGCCTGTTGTCGGCCTTGGTGCTCCGCCTGCGCGGCATTGAAGTGTATGCCTTCGCTCGCAGCCCGGCGCCAACGCCGAACTCCAAGATCATCGAAGCCCTCGGTGCTCACTACGTGAGCGTGAAGGATATGGGCCCGGCCGACGTCGCCAAGAAATACGGCAAGGCCGATCTGATCATGGAATGCACTGGTTCGAGCGCCATCGCCTTCGGCGCGATGGAGATGCTCGGGCACAACGGCGCTTTGGTCTGGGCGAGCGTCACCGGCGGTCAGAACAAAGTGGAAGTGCCGGGCGACAAGATCAATCTCGATTGGGTACTCGGCAACAAGCTGCTGTTGGGCACCGTCAACGGCAACCGCGATCACTTCGAGATGGGCATCAAAGACCTCTCGCAAGGCGAGCTGATGTACCCCGGCGTCATGCAGCAAATCCTGACGACGCCGGTCCGCGGGCTCGACAACTACCAAGAGATGATGCGTCTCCTGGTCGAAGGGAAGAGCCTGAAGGTCTACATGGAAATCGCCGAAGGCTAGGCGAGCGTCGCAATGTAAGTGCGACGTTTTCGCGGGATATTGTTTTGCCCACTTATTGGCACGCACACGGCTGCGCGTATTGCGGCGCGGCATAATTCTGCTGAACCGGTTGCAGCGCCGGGGCGGGCATCTGCGGATAGCAGTAGCCGTTGTGAAAGCTTCCGCCGCGCTGCCAACAGCACATGCGGCAGCAGCCCGACGAAGCGAGCGCGGCCGCGACGGCGACCAAGAGTCCGAGTTTTCGCATGTCGATCGCTCCGTGCGTTGCGCCGGTGCGGCAACGCGGCAACCAACTTGCCGACGATTCCGCGCAAACGTTCGCACGCCCAAGAGATGTGATGGGTGAAGGCGTGAGGGGGCGGAAAAATACGGGGTCGTCGCCATGGCGTCAAGATGCGTCGAAGTGGTTCGGAACTGCCGGCAACAATGTTTTCCTCCTCCCCTCGCCCCTTGCGGGAGAGGGGCCGGGGGTGAGGGGGCGATTTTTATGCGGCCAGCCAATACCCCTCACCCGCCGCTGCGCGGCACCCTCTCCCGCAAGGGGAGAGGGAAGCGGAATCAATAATCCCGAAATGGCCCGCGCGGTTCGGCGGCGTCCATTTCTTGCCGCCACGCGGCGAACTCCGCTTCCATTTGTCGCACAACCTCGGGTCGCTCGGCGGAAAGATCGTGTTTCTCGCTCACGTCGGCCGCCAAGTCGAAGAGCCCCCCGCCCTTCGCACTCGCCACCCATTTCCAGTTGCCGACACGCGCGGCCCGATCGCCGCGACGTTCCCAAAACATCTTCGTCCGCGGCGACGTCTCGCCGGCCGCCAGCACCGGCAGCATATCGAAACCGTCGAGCTTGATTTTCTCGTCGGGCTTCACGCCGGCGACGGTTGCCAGCGTCGGCAGCCATTCCAAGCTCGTGAGGAATTCGTTGTTTACGGCGCCGGCAGGCAGCCGCTTCGGCCACCAGGCGATCATCGGCACCCGCAGCCCTCCTTCGAACATCGTCGATTTCTGTCCGCGGAGCGGCACGTTATGGATGTTACCGCTGCCGCCGTTGTCGCTGGTGAAGACGATCAGCGTGTTGTCCGCCGCGCCGATTTCTTCAATGGTCCGGCGGATGTCGCCGATGCGCTCGTCCATGCGCGTGACCATCGCCATGTACTTCGTCTGCTTGTCTTTCGGGTCGCGGTCTTTGTAGAGGGCGAGCGTTTCCGGCGGGGCTTGGTAACTGTCTTTCTCCAAGTTCGACGCCCCGTGCGGCGCGTTGAACGGCACGTACAGGAAGAACGGCCGTCCCTTACTCTCGCGAATAAATCGCACGGCTTCGCGGCCGAAGAGGTCCGTCGAGTAACCTTCCTCTTCAATGCGCTCGTTGCCGCGAAACATCGATTCGATGCCGTAGCGCTGGTGCGTCCAATAGTCGATGCCCGTGTTGGCGAAGCCGTAGAAGAAATCGAACCCGCGCTGCAGCGGCAGGTAGCGGCGTGCCCGACCGCCGTCCCATTTGCCGACGACGCCGCACGTGTAGCCGGCGGTCTTCAGCACTTCGGCGAGGGTCCGTTCGCGCTCGTCCATACCGAGCGTCATCTCGGGCGACAAGTCGTACTCCGCTTCCGTGTAGCGATGGCCATAGTTGACCATGTCGTTGCGAATCATGTCATAGAGGCCGTTACGCTGCGGATAACGGCCGGTCAGTAAACTCGCCCGCGACGGCGTGCAGGCCGGCCAAGTGACGTAAAACTGGGTACATCGCACGCCTTCCTTGGCTAGGCGATCGATTTCCGGGGCGATCGTTTCCTTGTGGCCGTAGCAGCGGAGATCGGAGTACCCGAGGTCGTCGGCAAGTATGAGCACAATGTTCGGTCTACATGCCTTTTGGTCTAAAGAAGCGGCAAAACCCGGGCATATAGAGTGCGATAGGCTAGCTCCAGCAAAGATGAATGTAGTAATTCTCCGTAGTAAACGACAGAACAACTCGCGGACCGGCTGGTTCGTGGTGGTTGCGCGCGTAGGCATGGCAGTCCCTCGGCAAATCAGAGTTTCAACGACATCCACAACAGGACGATCTTGAGGCGTGCAATATCGGCCCCAATCAGTTCCCGGTCAAACTTCGCCAAGGAAGACGACGATGGCTCGACCTCGTAAGAAACGACGGAACTCGCACGGCTAGGCCTGGCATTGGAAGCAGAGCGACTGCTGGTACTACACCCTGACGCCAAGAAGCGACGGATGTCGCTCTTCGACGGCTACGGCCGGCGCATCCACGGCAAGGAGAACCGCGAGGGCGCCGAAGAAGCCCTCGCATGCCTGCGGATGTCGGGAGAGTCCATGGTAGGCATCGACTGCTCACCAAGGCGTGCCTAGCATATAGACATTGGCGGCCCGCTCAACCAGATGCGGCACCGTCACAACGCGAACGAAGGTAAGATAACAGGCTGGACATCGTCTGTAGTTTCCCGTAGTCCGCCTCGGGAATGTCGATGTCCAGTCGCTTGTTGAGTGCGATCAGAAACTGCAGAAAGTCATACGAATCGATTTCTAAAGCCTCGCGGATGTTCGCCGTCAGTGGAAGCGATGCGGGATCCGCCTCCGGCGCAACGCGGCGCAAGGAAACAAAAGCCGCCTCTCGGATCTCATCATCGTTGCGACTCATAGTTTCTCCGGGGTCTGCAATCGGCGGTTTAGTGCGTCCAAGAATTGCCCCCCTCGTCGTCCATCGGTCGCTCGATGATCTGCCGAAAGCGTTGCCGTGAGCACAGGGCGGGCGCAGATATTGTCGTCGGCAACCCACGGTTGCTGCGTAATCTTGCCCAATCCGATAAGCGCCACCTGCGGCGGGTAAATCACCCCGAACACCGTTTCAACTCCCAAATCTCCGAGGTTCGTCAGCGTAGCCGTCGCATCGGTCAATTCGGAACTCCGTAATCGGCCGGAGCGAGCCCGTGGAATCAGATCGTGAAACAAAGACATGATTTCATCAAGCGATTTGTGATCGGCATCGTGTATGGCCGGTGCGACGAGTCCGCCTCCCTTCATTGCCACAGCCAGTCCGACGTGCACGCCGTCGCCGGAACGAAACTTTGAGTCGATCCAGAACCCGTTTAGCTCCGGTATGTCATGCAATGACAGGGCCACGGCCTTTAAAGTCAAGACGGCTGGAAGGATCCGGTCGGCCAGCGGGCGATTTAAGTTCTCTGACTCTAGCCACGCCAAAGCTCGTGACATATCGATCTTGGTTGCGAGATAGTAATGCGGAACTTCTCGCTTCGACTTTGACATTGCCGCAGCAATCGCTCTGCGCATCCGATCGCAACCATCTTCAGATCGTAAAGGACTAGTAGAGGTAGTGGCCGCTGCGGCCGCTCCCTCAACGTCTGTTAATCCAATAACCCCGTCCGATTCCGAGCCGTGGAGTTGCTCCAACGCGATACCCAGCTCCCCGGCTCGCTTTCGCGCGGCAGGCGTAATCTTGAGGCGGGCCCCGGACGTCGTAGCCGAAGGTTCGGAGATCGTATTTGCGGCAACATTTGGGCGCGGCGCAGCCGACATACTCGGCTCGTCGTCAACACTTCCGCGAATTACGGCCATCAGCGCGCCGACCGGTAGCTTTTGTCCTGGTTCCGACATCAGCCGTTCGACGGTTCCCTCATTGAAACACTCGACGTCGATTACGCCTTTGTCGGTCTCGACTTCGGCGACAACTTGGCCGCGAGACACGACGTCTCCGGGTCGAATCTTCCACGAGACCAGCGTCGCCGCGGTCATATCTGCGCCAAGACTGGGAAGACGAAACTCAATCATGGCGATTCAACAAACCTCAGAGCGCCGCGGTAATCGTCTCCAGTTGCGGCAAGCCGGCCAACTCCTGATGTTTAGCCAAGGCTTCCGCAGTAATTGCAAACTGGGCCGCTGTACGAGCGCCTCGCGGACCAACTCGCGAAACATTTCGCCAAGTGAAGCATTCTTGCCGCCGACATCCGTGACATCGCCGCATGCTACGTGTCCCAATCTCTTGATAGACGTACCTTGCGACGGCGTCATGATTTCATTGTTTGCAAAGCCAAGGGACCGATAGCATCACCGCTCGTCTATGGATTTCGAATGATGCGGTGGCAACGAATGCAAGTTTGCAGCATGTCGACGTACGCCTCCGACGCCCCTTTCTCATTCTTCTCAGAGACCGCTTTTGACATCGTTGATAGAGCCGCTTGAAACTTTTTCAACTGCTCCTGGTAGTCAGGCGTCTTGGAACGATACATCGCCTCAAGCCGCGTGAACACTTGCATCAACTTGACGTCGCGCTCCAGCCGATCAAGGTCGTTGTGCATGAGCGCATTAAGCATGTCCTGGGAAAGCTCCGATTTCTTCTCCATGACAACGCTTGAGGTCGCAGGCGGCGTGGGCTCATCGCCGCTCGCAGACAGCGCAATCGCGATCGACGCAACGACCACGCCGGGCATCAAAGAAGCTCGCATACTTTTCCTCATATTGATTTTCAGAGTTTTGAACTGCTGTATCGCCATGCAGGGCAAGAACGGTGCCGGCCGGTTTGCACGTGGGTTGATTCGACGCAAATTCCGCGTTATGCGGGAATGATTCGTGTCCGAATTCTCGTGAGTCACCTCACCCTGCGCCAGTACCGCACGCCGTAGCAATCTCGAGCGTGCAAATAAGCACAGTGATACGAGCCTCCGCCTATTTGCAGAGCTATCTGACTTCGGCCGCATACATCCGCGGCGCCCAGGATAGGCGGCAACAACTCAGCCATGCTTATTCACCAGCTTCCGAACCGTTTCGGCGATCGTTTCCGGTTGCGGTAATGCCGCGAGTTCCAAATGTTTGGAGTACGGCATCGGCACTTCGGCTCCGCATAGACGCGCGACCGGCGCATCGAGTTCGAAGAAAGCCTGCTCCATGATGCGTGCCGCGATCTCCGCGGAGATGCCACCGCTACGCCAACCGTCGTCAACGACGAGTGCGCGATGCGTCTTGCCGATCGATTCGATTATCGTCGCGTCGTCAAGCGGCCGAAGCACACGCAGGTCGAGTACCTCGACGTCGACTCCCTCCGCCGCAAGAGTCTCTGCGGCGGCGAGCGATTTATGCAAGCCGGCGCCATAAGTGACGAGCGTGGCGTCGCGGCCCGGACGACGAACGGCGGCTCGGGTGATGTCGAAATTCGACGCGGGCTCCGGCGAGTCTCCTTCCAGAGGATAGAGTGTTTGGTTCTCGAAGATCAGCACGGGGTCGGGCTCGCGAAGTGCCGCTCCGAGCATATGCCTGGCATCTTCCATCGTGGCCGGCGTCAGGATCGTCAGTCCGGGAATGTGGGCGTACCAGCCTTCGAGGCTGTGCGAATGCTGCGCGGCGAGTTGCTTACCTCCTCCGGTCGCCATCCGAATTACGATCGGCACGTTGAATTGCCCGCCCGACATGTGCAGGAGCGTGGCGGCCGTGTTCATGATTTGATCGAGAGCCAGCAGGCTGAAATTGACCGTCATGATCTCTACGATCGGTCGCATGCCTCCCAGAGCCGCGCCGATACCGGCTCCGACAAACGCCGACTCCGCAAGCGGCGTATCTCGCACGCGCTCGGCCCCGAATTCTTCGAGCAAGCCGCGGCTTACCGCGAAACATCCGCCGTAATGTCCGACGTCTTCGCCCATGAGGAAGACGCGGGAATCGCTGCACAGTGCCTCGCGTAGTCCTTCGCGAATCGCTTCGCGATACGTCGTCTTGTTCGTAGCGGCGGAATCGCTCATAAGCGGGACTTTTCCGAATAAACAAATCGAGTCAAGTCTTCGACGGGCTCCCAGTTGCCGGCTTCGGCGAAGCTAACGGCTTCGGCGACCTCGCGCTCGACCCGGCGTTCCAGTTCACGAACATCCTCGTCGCGCAGGACTCCGGCGTCTTGCATTTGCGCGACGAACAAAGTGATCGGGTCGCGTTTCTTCCACTGCGCGACTTCTTCCTTGGGTCGATACAATTCGGCGTCGAACATCGAATGCGCGCGAAATCGGTAGGTGCGACATTCCAAGAGATAGGGGCGTCCCTCGCGCACCACGTCGACGGCGCGACGAGCCGCCTCGGCGACGGCGAGTACGTCCATTCCATCGACTGCGGCCGAGGCAACGTCGTAGGCTTCGGCTTTGCGGGCGATGTCCGTCGCCGACTCGGAGATTCGCAGCGCCGTCCCCATGGCGTAGAGGTTGTTTTCGCAGACGAACAGCACGGGCAGCCGCCAAAGCGCCGCCAAATTCATCGATTCATGAAACTCTCCTTCGGCGACGGCTCCCTCGCCGAAGAAACAAGCCGTCACGTTGCGACGGTTTTGCATGCGATCGGCCAGCGCTAGTCCGACCGCCACGGGCAACCCTCCCGCGACGATGCCGTTGCCGCCATAGAAACGGGTCGATGCGTCGAAAATATGCATCGATCCGCCGCGACCGCGCGCGCATCCTTGCTGCTTGCCGTACATTTCAGCCATAAGTTTTCCCGGATCGACGCCCCGAGCCAACGCCTGCCCGTGTTCACGATAGGTGGCCGATACGGCGTCTTCCGGGCAAAGTTGTTCCATGACGCCGGTGGCGACGGCCTCCTCGCCGATATAGAGATGCATGAAGCCGCGAATCTTCTGCGCGCCATACAGTTCGACGCACTTCTCTTCGAAGCGGCGGATGCGGATCATCTGCTCAAGCAATCGCAGGGCTCGATCGCGATCGCAAGTCGGGAAGTTGCCGCTCATGCGTCGTTCTCCAAGGTCGACAGATCTCCTTCAGGTAGCCCCAACTCGCGAGCCTTCAAGAGACGTCGCATGATTTTGCCGCTGCGAGTTTTTGGAAGACCGGCCGTGAAGGCGACTTCCTTCGGCGCGACGGCGGGCCCGAGCCGTTTTCTTGCAAAGCCGAGGAGTTCGAGTTGCAAGGCATCGCTCGGCTCAATTGACTGCTTGAGCACGACGAAGGCTTTGACCACTTGACCGATCAACGGGTCGGGCTTGCCGATGACCCCGGCCTCGGCGACGGCCGGGTGTTCCATCAATGCGCTCTCCACTTCAAACGGTCCCACCATGTGCCCCGACGTCTTGATGATGTCGTCGCCGCGACCGATGAACCAAAAGTAGCCGTCGGCGTCGCGCCGGGCCCGATCGCCGCTCAGATACCAATCGCCGACGAAGCACTTACGGTAGCGCTCTTCGTCGTGCAGATAGCCGCGGAACATCGAGGGCCAACCTCGTCTCAGGGCCAACTCGCCCTCGACGTTCGGCTCAGTCACGACCTCGACTCCGTCATCCACGTGTCGGACGACGGCGGCTTCGATTCCCGGCAACGGCTTTCCCATCGAGCCGGGACGAACGTCCAGCGCTGCATAGTTGGCCACCATGATCCCGCCGGTTTCGGTCTGCCACCAGTTGTCGTGAATCGGTAGCCCGAGGGCTTCGACGCCCCAGGTCACCGCCTCGGGGTTAAGCGGCTCGCCGACGCTCAAGACCAACCGCAGCGAGCGAAGATCATACTGACGTCGCGGATCGCCCGGAATGCGCATCAGTCGGCGTATCGCCGTAGGCGCCGTGTACCACACCGTGACGCGCTGATTTTGCAGGATGCCGTACCAGCGGG
>JAFLCO010000168.1 GCA_017303535.1 Planctomycetota bacterium | reverse complement strand
CGGGATTCTCACGATGAGCTTGCGACCCTTCCGCCGATTTTCGTTGGCCCTCGCCTTGTGCGCCCTCGCAGCCTACGCGCCTCGGCTCTTGTCCGCCGCGCCGCCGATTGCGGAAGCGACCGCGCCGACAGCGCCGACGACAATCGCCAAGCCGGCCGACGTCGCAACGGCGGCCGACGTCGTCACCGCCTCCACCGGTTGCCGCGTCTTCATCTGTGGCCACAGTTTTCACATTTTCAATGCCCAATATCTGGTCCCGCTCTGCGAAGTCGCCGGCTTGAGCGATCACGAGATCGTCGGCAAGCAGATGATCGGCGGCTCGAGCGTCACGCAACATTGGAACCTGCCCGACGACAAGAACCGCGTGAAGGAAGCGCTCGTGGCCGGCAACGTCGACGTGCTGACGCTCTCGCCGAATTGGGTCATTCCCGACCCGGCGATCGACAAGTTCGTCGAGCTGGGCTTGAAGCACAACCCGCGAATGAAGTTCGTCGTGCAGATGTCGTGGACCGCCTTCGACGGCTGGCTCCGCGGCGGCCTGACAAATCTCGGAGAGCGGAACAACAAAACGATCGCCGAACTACGCCCGGCCCAAATCGCGTTCGCCACGGCCATCGAACTGCAGGTCCAGGCGATCAACGCCAAGTACGATCGCCCGGTCGTCGCGATTTCGCCCGTCGGTTACGCGGTACTCAAGCTCCGTGAAGCGGTGATCGACGGCAAAGCCCCCGGCATCAAACGGCAATCGGACCTCTACCGCGACCTGCTGGGCCACGGCCAACCGCCGATCTTGGCTCTCTGCACGTACGTCAACTACGCCACGATCTACGGCCGCAGCCCGGTCGGCCTCAAACCGTTCGACACGTTCAACGGCACGGTCTCGCCCGAACTGCACAAGCTCTTACAAGAAATCGCCTGGGAAACGGTGAGCAAATACAAACCGAGCGGGGTGGTGGTGGACGGGGAGTGATCGATGCCGTCGAAAATCGATATCGAGACTCCCTCGCCCCGTGCGCGATGCCGAGGTTGCGATAATCGCCGCCACTGGGGAGAGGGCCAAGGTGAGGGGCCGGATGGAATCCGGCGGAGCCAGGTGCATCGTCGGCGGCCCGGGGTGTGAGAAGGCGTTTTGGTCGCGAGTTTCCGGCACCCCTCCGGGGTGCGAGTTTCGATTTCCGTCCGGGTACCGGTGGTGTCGCTGCGCTCAACCACCGGCTAATGGCCGTGAACCCTTCGGGTTCAGAAACGGTCGATCGCCGATGGATCGGCCGAAGGTTACTTCGCCTATCTCCTTTCCCTCAATCTCCGTCCGCCAGTCTCCCCAGTCCCCTTCGTCTGCATCCACACAATCCCCTCCCCATCGTCTCCCTTTCTTCTCCGCATTTTCCTCTCCGCGTCTTTGCGCGCAAATTGTCCGGCATCGAAAGCACGTGACCAAAAGCAAGACGATTCTTGGCCGGATCGCGCGATTTCACAAAATAGTCGCCGGCCAAAAACTTCCTTGAACGGATTTTTGTATTTGCTACGTTGCGGAGTGGCGCGCGGGGCAACTTCAGGGGAGGAAACGGCGATGGAGAATCGACGTAAGTGGTCGAAGGGGGCAACAAAATGGAAACAACTTACGTCGATCGCGGTGCGCACTACTGCGCACTGCGCAGGCCCGGAAGTGCGCACCACATACTTAGGAATTAAGGGTGCGCACATCGGGCGCGAAGAAGTGCGCAGTGGTCAAAAACTTGTCGACGTAAGTCGCGCAAGAATGACTTTTTGGAAAAAAAGTTACGTCGATTCTTCGTCGCGTGACATCGGCGCGGAACGCAAAGAGTCGGTCGCCCAGTTAGCTTCCCTGGGGCACCGCTGCGCTATGCCCCAGCCACCCGGGGCCGCGATTTTAGTCGTCGATGTAGACGGTCGTGCCTCGTTTGCCGCCGCGGCGGGTGGCGCGGCGGGCGTATTGCGGCGGGGGCGGGGCCGTCGTTCCTTCGCGGAAGTAGTAGCCTGCGAGGATGCGATAGAAGCCCAGAATAATGAACGCCCCGGCCGTGGCGACGACGAAACCGAGCGGGCTGATCGGCGTGATCCGTTTGCCGCCGGTGAAGAACATCAGCGTGCCCGAGCCGATGACGGTGCCGCCGATGCCCATCATCAGCGTGGCGACGGTTCCGCCGGGATCGCGGCCCGGCATGATCGCTTTGGCCAAGAGCCCGGCGAGCGTGCCGAAGCCGACCCAAACGAGAATGTCGTTGATCGTCTGCTCGAAGGCTTTGATGAATTCAGGGCTGTCGAGCATCGCCGAGTTACCCGAGCAGATGTTGTATCGACTTCGTGTGCCACTGGTGGCTTGCCCACCAGTGTTTTCCGTGACGTGGTTGGCACTGTTGGACGAGCCACCAGTGGCACACGACACGTAACTCGTGCGCATGTGCAAACGCCCCGGCGCCGTCGGGCCGAGGCGTTACGAAAGTGTCTATCGGCAAAACCGCGCAGCTCGGTCGAGGGGAGTTGCGCGGAATTGTCGCATCGTCGAATCGGGCCGGCACCGGTGGACAAGCCACCCGCGGCACCCGGCGACGACGCTTTACGGAGCGATCGGTACGGCGACCGGAGCCGCCGGATCGACGATCGGTCCGCCGATGCCCGGAGCGGGCGACGGCACCGGAGCCGGCGCACTCGGCGCGGCGGCGGCAGCCCGTTCGGCTTGCAAGGCGGCCGCTTCCCGCGAGAGCTTGAACTCGGTGCCGGGGGCGAAGTATTGGACGTCGTCGGAAAGCCAGTAAGGGCTCGGCAGCGTTTGGCCCGACACGTCGACTTGGCAGCCGGTGAAACAGGCCAAGGCGGTGAGGCCCAGCGTCGCGACGACGCCGGCTTGCTTACGCGAGTGAGTTTGCGGCCGCTTCATGGGCTCGGTTCCTCGATGTTTGGGCACACGATCTCAGGCCGCGATGTCGGGGAGTTTGGCGGACCCGATGTCCGCACAACCGTCCCGACCGACAAGGTCGGCAAAATCGTCACACTCGTTATCGACCGGCGGGACGGCCGACTTGCGAGTTTTCGAGAAAGCCTTCGAAAAACCCCGCGAATTGCCGGCAGAGCGTTGCCGGCGGCACCTCGATTTTTGCCCGAGCGCAGGGGACGCGGTATGTTGATAAGACAAGGCGCGGGCGGGACTTGCGGAACTTTTTCCGCGTCCGACGACTCCCGTCCGCCCGCTCGGCGTAACATTTGGCAGGCCGCGGCGCTCGAGCGATTCGGGGCCCGTGGCTTGCACTGCGCGCCGGATTCACCGACATCGGAGTTGAAGATGCACATCGAGCACGGGGCCGCGCGCGGTCGCCGCCGCGGCGCCATCGGCGTCGCCTTGCTATTGGCCGCGCTGTTGCCGGCAGCCGCGCCCTTGAAGGCCCAAGTCGTCGTCGGCAATCCGACGGCCGGCGCCGGCCAGGGCTTCCGCCAAACCCTGCCGACCGACGAATACTTCGCCGTGCTCGGCGTGCTCTACGACGGCGACTACGCTTCGGCGCTCGGCGGCTTTCAAGACTGCCTTCGCAGCGGACTCAAGACGCCCAATAGCTTTTGGATCGATTCCATCTGCTACCACACGATGTGCGGCGAGACGTTCTTTCAACTCGGCCAATACGCGCAGGCCCTGGACCACTTCAACAAAGCCTTGCAACTGCAGATTGCTTTCAACGATTGGATGATTCCGGTCAAGTTCGACGCCGTGATTCGTCCGGCCCAGCAAGCTTCGCTCCGTCCGATTCCCTGGGGCAAGCCGCAGCGGCCGATGATGATCGGGCACTTCTCCGACTCAGTGCTCATCCAGCAAGGTTCCGTCGACCAATCGCACGTGATTGCCCGCGGCGGCGGCGTGGTGCAGCAGGCGACGCAACGCCCGATCAATCCGCAGGAAATCGTTCGGTGCGTTTGTCTTTCGCTCCGGCGGCGGCATGAGATCCTCGGGCCGCTCGCGCCGTATGACACGTTGGCGAATCAGTTCGTGAGCGTGATGACGAAGCGGCCCGTGCAGCCGAACCATTGGACGGAGTCGTGGATCGACGTGATGCTCGGTTGCGCGTTTGCGGCGATCGGCAAAGACCCGCAAGCTAAGCCGCTTTTGGAGAAGTCGCTGCTGGCGGGCGGCACGTATGACCATCCGCTGACGAGCACGGCCCTGTTGGAACTCGGCCGCATCGCGCTCAACGCGGGCGACTACGACCTGGCGACGAAGTATTTCGAAGAAACCGGCTACTCGGGCTATTACTTCTTCGACCCGTTGCAGGTGGAAGACGCCTTTCGCTACGCGGTGATTACGCACATTCTGGCCAATCGTAAGGGGACCTACGCACCGCTGCTCGGCGGCATCGCCTGGGCTCGCCTACAAGACTATCGGCAGATGCAGACGGAGTTATTGCTGCTAGGCGCCGAGTTGCAGTGCTTGAACAACGATGCGAAGTCGGCCGCGACGACGCTCGACAATGCCCGCGCGGTGATCGGCCGCCGCGACATGCTCAAGGCCCGAATCGGCGCGCAGCTCAACTACAACCAAGCTCACGTTCAGTATCAACTCGGCAACGTCGCGGCCGGCGACACGGCGATCAACGCGGCCCTGGCCTTCGCGAAGACCGGCTCGTTGCAACTGTTCCGCATGGGGCTGGCCGATCGGATGGTCGTTGACCGCTCGTTGACGACCCGGGCCGCTTCCGAAGTGTTTCAGGAACTGCTGCGCGACCCGCAAGCCGGGCGCTGGATTTATGATCCGCTGGAAACTCTGGCGGTGCTCGTGCATCCGCATCCGCTTTACTTCGAGCGTTGGTTCGAGGTGTCGCTGGAGCGGAAAGAACTCGACGGTCGGAAGGCTTTAGAGATCACTGACCTTTGGAAGCGGCATAAGTTTCTCACGACGCAAGAGTTCGGCGGCCGACTGCTCGCGCTGCGCTGGATCTTGGAAAGCCCGCCGCAAGCGCTGCCGTCGCAAGCCTCGCTGCAGCGGCAAGCGCTGCTCACGCAATTCCCGGCATACGAGCAGCTTTCGCAACATGCCGCCGCGCTGAGGGCCGAGCTGGGCCGGATGCCGATCATTATCGAAGACCCGGAACAGGCCAAAGTACAGGCCGCGAAACTCGCCGAACTTGAAAAGGCCTCGCGCGATCAAGAGATCATGCTCAAGGTGATGGCCGTGCGGCGGTTGCCGGCCGATATCGTCTTCCCGCCGATTCGCACGGTCGAAGAGGTGCAGAAGGCGTTGCCGAAGGAGCACGCGCTGCTGGTCTTCTTTACCGGGGCTCGCAGCTCTTGGGGCTTTCTGATGACCGACGAAAAGTTCGGTTACTGGCTCTTGCCGAACATGCAGGACGTGCAGAAGAAGTTGGTTGCGGTGCTGCAAGGCTTGGGCAATCACGATGAGAATAAGGTGCTTGTGGCCGATGATCTGCGGGGCACCGGTTGGCAGCAAGATTCGCGCGAGCTGATCGACATGCTGACGAAAGAGTCGAAGGCCGGCCTGCCTTACGGCTTCAAAGAACTGGCGATCGTGCCCGACGGAATGCTGTGGTACGTGCCGTTCGAGACGCTGCATGCCGCGCCGCAAGGGGCAGAGGCCCGGTCGCTGCTGGAACAAGTGCGCTTGCGCTATGCGCCGACCATGGGCTTGGCCGTCGGCGATACTTTGCCCCGGCTCGACAAGGGGAAAGCTTTGGTGACGGTCGGTAAGATGTATCCGACGGATCAAGACGAAGTCGCCGAAAACGCTTATGCCGAGTTTCTGCGAGCCGTGCCGCAGACGGAGTTGTTGAAGTCGCGCGTGAAGTTGCCGGCGTCGCAGGCCTTGTTCGCAGGCTTGGCCGATCGCTTGATTACGTTCGCGGAAATCGTGCCGGGCACCAACGGTCCGTTGCAGGCCGCGCCGCTGCGGGGTGATAAGAACCCGCCGTCGGGAACCTTGGCCGATTGGGTTCGGCTCCCTTGGCAGGGGCCGGCGCAAGTGGCGCTCCCGGCGTTTCACTCGGGCGCGGAGAACGGCATGAAGAAAGTCTCGCCGGCCGACGCGGGGAACGAACTCTTTCAAACGGTGACGAGCCTAATGGCGAGCGGAGCGCGGACGATTTTGATCAGCCGCTGGCGCACGGCGGGCCGGACGTCGTTTGATCTGACGCGCGAGTTCATGCAGGAGTTGCCGTACGAATCGGCGTCGAAGGCGTGGCAGCGGAGCGTCGCGCTGGCGTCGCGGAACCCGATCGACCCGAGCGCCGAACCCCGCGTGCGATTGGACAGCGGCGCGGGCGCCCCGGCGGCGTCGCACCCGTTCTTTTGGAGCGGCTACATGGTGGTCGACACCGGCACGGAGCCGGCCGCCTCGGCGGAAGAAGCCGCGAAGGAAGTGCTCAACGTCGTCCCCAAGCAAGACGGGCCGAAGCCGGTCGCTCCTGCCGAACCGCCCAAGCCGATGCCGCCGGCGGGGAAGTAAACGAGCGTCGGCTTAACTGCGCACTAGGCCGCTTTGCGCGTTTCCGGCGCAGCCGGTTCGAGCAGGCTGAGCGAGCCGAGCATGTCGCCGTCGGCTCCGTAAAATTGCAGCAGGCCGATGTCGATCATCCACATCGCCATCACGCCGGCCACGCGATACGAGCGGCCAAAGTACCGGCCGTCGCGAATCAACAGCGTTTCGATGATGGCGGAGTCCGGGGCTTCGATCTGCCGGCGACCGAGATAGGCGGTCACCAGTTGCCGGACTTGCGTCGGCGTAACGGTCGAGAGCATGAGCTTCGTCCCTGCTTCCGGCGGGCGCGCCGCCTGCGCGCCCGAGTCCCTTGGGCGATACTGCGTCGTTACGTAGCATCGGCGGCCGCCGGCAAAGGTCTTCGCCTCGATCAACTTCGCCTGTAGCAAGTTGCCTAGAGCCCGCGACCGGAACCCTGCGCATGGCATTAGTTGACAAATGTCCACTATTGCGTATAATGACGCGAAACCGGGATTTCTACGGCCTTTTCCGGAGATGCCGCCCATGGTCGCGCCAGGAAGACGAACAGCTCGATCTGTCGTTGCTGCGACGTCGCGGAGTCCGTCGGTGGAAGCAAGTCGCGCCGTTCATTTGCGGTCGGCGAATGCGTCGGAGCCGCAACGGATCGGCGAGTTGATTCCGCAACTGCTTGAGCGTTACGGACTGCCTGCCGACTTCAGGCCGGCGAGTCGGATCGGCGAGCCGCGCGTCGAGCATGAATCGGCCGAAACGCCGGTCGTCGCACCGCTCGGTTTACTTCCGCCGCCGGCGCAGCTGGAATGTTTCGCGTGGTAATGAATCGGCGCTGGTTTCGGCCGGGCTCTTGGTGTTCATGGCGACCTTTAGTTTGCCGACCCTTGAAACAAAAAATGAGCGCCCCGGCGAGGGACGCTCTTTTGATATCGATCGGTTCATTCGGTGCGGCCTAACTTCGTCGCCGCCGAAAGAATGACGAATTCATTTACAGCAACTGTTGGAGCACGTCGAGCAATTCTTTCGCGCGAGCGACGCCGCCGACCTTATCGGCCATGACGCGCGCTTGGATCAATTCGTCGGCCGTGATGCCGTTGCTCGATCCGCCGGCCTTCGCGCCTCGGCGGCCCGGCTTCTTGCCTTCTTTGATCTTCGTGCGGATGTTGCTGATTTGCGCAGGAGCGATCGTCACGCCGTGCGCGTCGCACTCGGCTTGCACATCCTTGGCCGAGGCATCGATGCCGAGCTTTGCGAACGCGTCGCGTACGAGTTGAGCCTTGTTGACGCCGTCTTTCGAACGTCCGCGTTTCGTCGCCGTAGCGGCCTTTGCCATGTGTTCCTCTGAGTCGTAGTAAATCGGGTCGTAATAAACCGGGTCGTGATGTCGTCGTCGTGATAAGGTCGAAGCGGAACTTCGAGTCCTTGCGCCGTCGTTACAGCCGAAGTGAACGACGTAAGAAAAATTCGATGCGCGAAACGGGCACCGAACGTCGTGCGCAACACGCATTAACTTTCACTACACTACTACGTTACGCTATTCACGCAACTGAAAATCGTGGTCAGCCGCACGTGTGGCGTGAATACGCCGGTCGATCATCAATCAACTGACGGCGTCGATCGTTGCGATAGTTGGGTCAGACTCGGCATATTTACATAACGCGAGGGGCTTATCAGCACCATGTCGGGCCAAGCCGCACAAATTGCTTCGTCCTGCCGGGGGGTGAGGCCTGCAAAGCGAATGCGCTTTAAGATTTCGATAATCTTAAAGAAATTCCGTCGCGCTGTCGGAGATCGGGCCTACGACGGCCGCGGAATCGCTCACCACGGTTCGCTTGCGAAGGCCGCGACGGATTTAGAAGAACACGATGCGCGTACGGCCGGCCCCCGCCGGAGCGAATACGATCTTGTTGGCGCGAATCACGGGACACTCGTCGGCTTCGTCGGCCGCGAGGTTCGGAGCGGCGTCGCTCGCCAAAACTTGCTCGGCCGCATCCACGCGGCGGATCTTTGTCTTGCCGACTTTCTTGCCTTGCGAGTCGTCGGCGGATTTGCGGCGGGCCGTCGTGCTCATATTCGGTTCGACTCCGACATCGTGTCTCATAAGGCTGCCCCAACTATCGACATCACGCGAAGGAAAGCTGAGGCAAACGCCTGTGCTTTTTTAGCTCGCCGGCACTCCGTCGCCGGCAGCACTTCGAGCGTGTATAAGCACGTCGAGTTCCGACCGTTCGACCTCGCAACCCTGAGCAGGATTCATGCCGACGCCGGCTTCCGTAAGCACGTTCGCCGTCGCTTATACGCAGCGCGACTACTTCAAGTTCTTCCCGACCGGGCACAACCTGCCCTCCGGCCGGCGGACCGTGGTCGTGAAACTTGTCGACCGCGACGGGTTCATCGGCTGGGGCCAAGCCGTGCCGTCGCCGCGCTGGAGCTATGAAACGCCGGAAAGCGTGCGGTCCGCGATCGAGCATTACCTCGCGCCGGAACTGATTGACTCGGGCATCGACCTCGACGACGTCGACGCCATCGAGGGCCGCTTGCACTCGGCGATAGCACCGTCGTTCTCCACGGGAATGCCGATCGCCAAGGCCGCGATCGATTTGGCTTTGTGGGATTTGCGCGGTCGACGAGCGGGCAAGAGTGTCGGCGAATTGATGGCGCAGGCGTATCCGAGTTGCACCGCGTCGATTAAGCCGGTCACGTTGAGTTGGACGATCAACGTTCGCAGCCTGGACGAAGTCGAAGCGAAATTAGACGAGGCCCGCCGGCGCGGCTATCGCCACTTCAACGTGAAAGTTGCGCCGGATCCTGCCTTTGATCTGGAACTCTGCCGTAAGGTCCGGGCTGCCGCGCCCGACGGTTTTCTTTGGGCCGACGCCAACGGCGGTTACGACTTCGCGACGGCCATGCAGATCGCGCCGAAGCTGGCCGATCTCGGCTTCGCCGCGCTCGAGCAGCCGCTGCCGGCCAATCGGTTGCACGATTATCGCCGGCTGCGAGCGATGAAAGCTCTACCGATTTTGCTGGACGAATCGATCGTCGCCGCGGCGGATTTCGACGAGTTCCACCGTTTGGAAATGCTCGACGGCGTGGCAGTGAAAGTTTCGCGCATGGGCGGGCTCACCGAAACGCTACGGCTTGTGCAGCGGCTGCACGAAACCGGGAGTCTGTACTTCGCTAGCGGGCTGACCGACCCGGACCTGTCGCTGGCCGCGTCGCTGCACTTATTCACGGCGACCGGATTAGCGCTGCCCGCCGCACTGAACGCGCCACAATATCTGGCGGAAGATTCGATCCTGCGATCGCCGCTCAAGCCTGAAGGTGACCAACTTATGGCGCCGCCCGGTCCCGGGCTCGGCGTCGAGGTTGATGAAGGGGCGCTCGAGCGACTTCTGGAAACTTAAGTTAAGCCGCGGTTCGCGAAGTTTGCGGGCGGCGGACCGGCGCCGGCAAGCGATCGTTGCCCGGATGCGGACGGGCTTCGCGACGGCGAATGCGCTCGTCGTCGTCTTCCGCCGGAAACTTCGTTTCAAACGTTTCGTCGGCATCGGTCGTATCGACGCGCCCCTCGCTCAGCCAAGTCAGCAAGGCCGGCAACATGATGAGCGACGTAAAGAGGCAGGTGCTCACGCCGATCGTCAGCACGCGGCCAAGACTTTGCAAACCTTGATGCGTGGCGATCATGAGCGCCCCGAAGCCGACGATCGTCGTTAATGAATCGACCAGAACGGCTACGGCCGTCGACGGCGACATGCGATACGGCCCGCGCTGCTCGAGATAGTCGTGCACGATGTGAATTCCGTAATCGACGCCGAGCCCCAGCATGAGCGGCAGTGCGATCATATTCGCCGGGTTCAGCGGAAGCCCGAGGATTCCCAAAATGCCGAACGTCTGCAAGACGCCGATCGCCAATGGCAGCGCCGCGAGCAGCGCGTGACGAACGCTGCGGAAGTTGAACCACAGCACGGCCATGATCACGGCCAGGGCGAGCATTGCCGAATGTTCGTAGCTTCCCTTCATCTCCAGCGACGCTTCGTAAGCCTGGAGTGGATTGCCGGTGGCTTTCGCATCGACGGAGCGGACGTCCTTTACGAATTGCGTGAGGGCGTCCATGTCCCAAATGTTGCCGCGGCCGTAGATCTTGAGCAGATGCCGATTATTGTGGCCGACGAAACGGTCGACCAGACTTTCCGGCAAGTCGGAAAGTTGCGGAGCTTCCGGATTGGCCATCGAGCGCAAGGCGTGCAATCGGCTAAGGAGATCGCCCGCCATTTGTTGTTGGAATTGCGACAGCAAGGAAACGCAATCTTGCGTGGGCAGCCGGCGCAGGGCGTCGCGCAGCTGTTCGAAGTTGCGGGCGGCGCGGAGTTCTTTGCGCTCGAAGAGCGTTTGCTGGGCGCCGGCCAGGAGTTGGCCCAGAACGTCGGGCTGTTCGACGTTCAAGAGCGGCGGGCGCTCCGGCAGGTTAGCCAGCTTTTGCTGAATGCGTTCGATGATCGGCCGCTTCTTCTCGTGATCGACCGGGAGCAGCGAGACGATCTCTTCCGTTCGTTCGACCGACGGCATCTTCAGCAGCTGCTCCTTGCGGGCCAGCAACTCTTCGCGGTTGTCCGCCATCGACACGGCATACCACATGCTCTGGCTGCATTCATTGAGCAGCTTGCGCTCAAGTTCAACACTTTCCAAACCTTCGGCCTGAAGGTTGAGCAGGTTGTGATCGTAGGTGAGCTTCACGGCGCCTGCGCCGATCACGATCGTAAACAGCGTCGTGACGACCAGCAGCTTCCGCGGCGTTTCCATCAGCGGCGCGATCCACAAGTGGACCGGCAACGGATTGGGCATACGGAACCCGGCGCCGCTGCGATCGACGAGTTGGATGATCGGCGGCAGGATGAAGAGTTCGGCGACGCAGCAGAGCAAAATGCCGCCGCCGGCGATGATGCCCAGTTCGGCGATGCCGGTGAAGTTCGTCAGACCGGCGGCGAAGAACGAGATAGCCGTAGTCACCGCGCCGGTGGCGATCGCCGGTCCCACGCCGTTCATGGCCTTCAGCAGCGCTTCCCGGGGCGTGCGAATCGTTTCGCGGAGCTTCAAGTAGCGAGCTACGAAATGGATGCCGTAGTCGATGCCGATGCCGATCAACGTGGCGGCGAACGACACGCTGAGAATGTTCAAATGGCCGACGGCGAGCGTGATGTAGCCGAAGGTCCAAGCCATGCCGACGAGCAGCACGACGTTGGCGAGCAAGGCGTGTCGCACGCCGCCGAAGCCTGCGATGAAGAGAGCCGCCACGCCGAACAGCGAAATGATGCTGGCCCAAGTCATCGACGATTGGCTGGTCGCCATTTCGTCGAACTCCAGCACAGGGATGCCGGTGAGGCCGATTTGGACGTCGGGATGGCGCAAGCGGAGCCGTGCTATGACCGAGCGCAGGGCTTCCACGGCTTCGGCGCCGCGGGCAAAACCGTCTCCCTCGCTTTGTGCGAGTCGCAGTAGTACGAAGCCGAGCCGGCCTTCCTTGGTGAGCAAGTATTCGGAATTGAGTTCGCTGAGCGTGGCGAATGATGACGGCATTTCCGGCCATGGCGAAAGATAGCCGGGCTGCCGGCCGAACGCCGTTACCAGGCTTTCGCCGAGTCGCGCAAGCTGTTGCTCCGCGGAAACGGCGAGCCCGGCCGTGAGTTGTGCGCCTGCGGGGTTGGCGGAGGTTGTCGCAGTCGAGGCCGCTGCGGCCTGCGCGTAGGGCGCGGGTTGCGCTGCGCCGCCGGCTTGAGCGGCCGCTTGCTGTTCGTACTGCAGCCGCATGGTCATGCCTTGCACCATGCCGCCGACGGAGAGCCGCGACCAATCCCCTTGCACGACCGGTCCGGCTTCGTCGAGAAACTTTTCTACGCCGAGGAGTTCTTCCGGCGGAAGGTAGTGCAAACCTTTGGAGCGAACCTTCTCGAGATTTACGCCGTGCAGCACGGCGTGAAAGTGCTTGTTCTCGCCGGATAGCGCCGTGGCAAGCTCTTGCAACACCGGCACGACTTGCGCGCGGTTTTCTCCTTCGACGACGACGACCGCATCATCTTCTTCGCCGAACTCCTGGATGTAGTCGTTCCAGAGCCGGCCGTATTCGTTGTTGGAGTTCACCAAGTCGTGCCGGCTGGTCTTGTAGCCGAGATGCTTCCACGAATAGAAGCCGGCGGCCGCGGTGAGCGCAAGGCCGGCCATGATGGTGAAAAGCGGGTAGCGCAACACCGCGGCCAAGGCCGACGAACTCGAACTCGCGTGGCAGGCAAAGTGGCTCAACGAAAACACCTTCCGCCAACCCAACCCGGGCGAGCCCACCTTCGACGCATCGCGTCCCAAGTTCTACTGCCTCGACATGTTCCCGTACCCGTCCGGCGCGGGGCTGCACGTCGGTCACCCCGAGGGATACACCGCCACCGACATCGTCTGCCGCTACAAGCGCATGCGCGGGTTCAATGTGCT
>JAFLCO010000167.1 GCA_017303535.1 Planctomycetota bacterium | reverse complement strand
GACCGTCGTCAAAGCGGCGTTGTAGTCGCCCGCTTGGAACTGAGCGATCGCATTGTTAAAGAGATCCGCGGCGGAAGGATTGGCCTGCACCGACGTGGCGATCATCAACGGGCGACCGTAGTTGTAGCCGCCCCAACCGGTGTTGTAATACGGGTTCATGTACGGAAGGTAGCCGCTGGAGTACGCCAAGCTGCCGAGACCAAGACCGCCGAGACCCCAGCCGATCGGATAGCCGCCGTAGAGACCATAGCCGCCGTAATTGCCGAGGCCGTAACCTCCGAGACCGTAGCCGCCGAGGCCACCAAGCCCGCCAAGGCCGTAGCCGCCGTAATTGCCGCCGTAGCCGGCCAGGGCCAAGCCAAGGCGCAGCAGGTTGCCGGTGGTGTTGTTGCCGCCGCCGCCGAAACCGAAGTTGTTGTAGCCGTAACCGGAGCCGAAGTTGTTGAACCCGGGGCCATATGGAATGCCGAGGGCCGCCGCGGCGCGAGCTCGCGTGGCATTGTTCAAATTGTTACCGGACCAAGCTCCGCGATAGAACGAGTAGCGCGGGATCGGATTGCCGTCGCGGCGGCCGTCGAAGTTGCCGTCACGGCGACCATCAAAATCTCCGTCACGGCGACCGTCGAAGTTGCGACCATCGCGAATAGCCTCACGTTGGGCATCGGTCAGGTTGCCCGGGTTGCGAATATCGCGTTGGCCGTCGCGCATGTCGCGTGGAATATTGTTGCGCGGGTCGAGCGTGTTGGAGCGTCGACCGTCGCGCGAGCCGTCGATGCGAGCATCGACGTTGGTTTGCACGTTGCCTTGAACGGCACCTTCGACGTTGCCCGCAGCCGCCGGCGTTTGAGAAGCGGGGGCCTGCATTTGCGGTCGGTCAGCCCGCGGAGCACGCCCTGCACCTTGGCCAGGGTTCACTTGCAAGTTACCGCCGCCTTGAACGTTGGCTCCGCCTTCGACGCGCACGCGCGGACCACCGCCGGGATTGCCGCCGCCTGGGTTGCCTTGAGGGGCACGATTAATCTGAGCGCCGCCTCCGGCATTGCCGCCGACGTTAACGCGGGGTCCGCCTCCCCCGCCACCACCGCCTGCACGGGCCCCGGCATTACCGCGACCGCCGCCTCCACCCTTTCCGCCCTTTTGGGCAAGGGCCGGCGACACGGCTAAACCTGCGGTGAGCACGGCCACCACGGCCGCCCCGAAAAACGAATGCTTGAACGATGAAAAAGTCATACGACGATCCCTTGAAACGATGGCGGACCTGTGATTTCAGGTTCGATGAATGAAAGCTGCGACGAAGCGCGTAGGGCATCTCCGCAACCGACCCTCCAGTAGGGCGGGGGTAATGCAACTGGCGCACCTAGAGAGGCCGCCTGCGAAAAAGTCGGGAAAGAATCCGACTTATGACGAGCTGACTGAAGAAAAAGTCAGCGAAGCCTAGCTTGCCGTTGGGTTGCAAGACGCCAGCGTGGCAAATCATCTGCCGGCAGGAAAACTGGAACCTATCGCTAACGGGCTTCCGAGCTTTCCGCGGACCGTAGGTCGGCGAGGTGTCGATCGACCGCACGCCGCAGCATCGGCGCGATCAGTCGCAAGAAAACTCCGGCGAACCAGTTTTTTGGGAACATCGCGAAACCGCGTTCGACAACTGTGCCCGCGTCGCTCGTTGCGAATGTCCACGTCTCTTCGATGTGCGTCGCCAGCTTGGCCAGCGGCGGCGAGAAATCTTGCATCCGCAAGGCCACGCGCTGCGGCGGGTTCCACTCCACGATCTCTTCCACATGCCTGGAGTCGTCGGTATTGACCACGGCGATGCGCGTGCCGACTACTTCCGGCGTGCGCTTCTCGAATCGCGCGGCACGAATGCCGGGGAGGCAGCCGTAGCCGCGAAAGCTCGTCCAGGTGTTCAAGTCGAGCATGAGCTCGGCGATGGTCATTGGCGAACTTTGCAACACGGCGCGGCAGGTGAAGCGGAGCGGTCGCATGTTGGAGTAAATCCGGCGGCGGCCCGGGGTGGGTTCGTCGCGTAATTCCGTCGGGGCGTAAGGTTGCAACATGATCGTGGCTGCGAAGGGAGGCAAGTAGTCTGCGTCTTCTTAGAGCGCGACCGCCGGGCCTGCGTTACGCGCAAAACGCTCAAAATGAGAAATCCGCGCTAAGGCGCATGAGATGCGTTGCCCATAGCGGGGCGGAGGTCGTGCCGTCGGCGAAATCTTGAAGTGAGACGAGCGCGCGGGCTCGGAGTGATCCGACGAGCGCGGACGCGACTCACCGCCGGCGGCGCGGCGATTTCTCGAAAGGAGCACCCGCATGACGCCGGAGGAAGTGCCCGTCGACCCGATTCCGAGCACCGCTGCCCCAGTGGAACTGCCTTCGGTTGCACCGGACGACGCGAGCCCTAAACGGGTGCCCAGCCTGCGGGAACAGTTGCGAGTCTGCACGCACAATCCGCTCTATGTCGTCAGTTCGGCGCTCGTGGTTTATGGGCTGCTGAAGTCATTTCCCGTCGGCAGCGGTTCGCCCGAGTGGCCGCTGTTGGCGATTTGCCTGGCCGCGTATGTGCTGCTGCTCGCGACGACGGCCTGGCTCCTGCGCCGGCTCGGCGTGCTTTGGGAAGACCTGCGAATGCTCGGCTTATTGGCGGTGCTGCTCTTGCCAATGGTCAGCGTCGGCTTCGATTTTTCACTGCAAGCGAAGCCGGAGGTCGGCCGGCTCTGGGCCTGCGGCGGGGCGCTCTTCGCCGCCCTCGTCGGCGAAGGGCTGGTGACGGGCCTGCGGATGCGGCTCCCCTGGGGCTATCGCCTGCCGTATCACCTGCTGATGACGTTGTTCTTCGTCTGGCCGACCGTGGTGCAGCCCCTCTCGGCGACGCCCCAGGATCCGACGCTGCAATGGCTGCTGTTCGGTTTTGCTGCAGCGGCCGGGGCAATTTTGCTCATGCTGCTGCCGGCCGTTTGGCTTGGGCCGAAGTACGTGGCCCACAACGGAACGCCCTGGTCTTGGCCCTGGTACCCGACCGTGATCTTCGTGCCGCTTATCATCTGCGCGAGCGGCCGGGCCTATTACCTTTGTGAAGCTTTTCACACCGCGGCTCGGGGGCAAACGATTTTTGCTCCGTACTTCCTGGTGCCGTTGGCTTGGGCGGCCGGCATCTTGTTTCTGGTCGGCGGGAAGCGACATCGCCGCACGCTCGGCATCGGTATCGGGTTGGTGCTACCGGCCGTTGCGGTGTTGCTCTCGACGATGAACCTCGGCAAGAGCACCGCGGCGACCGAGTTCTTGACGCTCTTTCGCGGCGGGCTGGGAGCGATGCCGCCGCTGGTCGTCACCGCCGGAACGTGCGCGATCTACGCCGGGGCGTGGCTTGGCAAGGTGCCGGGTGCGCGGAAGTGCCTGATGGTGTCGCTGGTCGCGCTCGGCTTCGTCGACCGCGATTCGCTACGATTCCTCACGTGGACGGCCGGCCCCAACGGTTGGCCGGTACTCATCGCGTCGGTCTTGCTCACGGTTCGCGCCGCCCTGCGGCGCGCGCCCCTTTCCGCGACGTTGGGGGCCGCCTGCTTGTGGCTCGCCGTTGAATTCTTCGGGGCTCGGCGCGACGACTTGCCGATTCACTTTCTCAGTTTCTACACGGCACTGGCCCTCTGCGTGGCGCAGGCTTGGTGGATCGCCGGTGAGCGAGCTTTGTTGCTCCGCGCCGTCGTGACGTTGCAACTGCTCGCGGCTCTGGTCGACTGGCGAGACTTCGGCCTGTACGGCTTGCGCGAGAATTTGTCGGAGTGGTGGCAGTTGTACTATCCGGAATGGCTGGTCCTCTGCAGCGGTGCAGCTGCTCTTGTGTTGCGCGATCGGATGGTGACGCTCGCTGCGTCGCTCGTGGCACTCAACTACTTGGTGTATTACGGAGAGCCGCTCTATCGCAAAGTGAAACTTCTCGTGCCAGGCATCGACGCGCTAGTGGCAGGCTTGGGAATGTTCGTGGCCGCGGTATGGCTGAGCCTCGCGCGACGCCGGAAGAGTCATGGCCCGGCGAGCGTCGCGCCGCCGCCACCTGCGACGTCGTAAGCGAATCGTATTGCGGCGGAGAGGGGAAGTCGCACGGCGAGCGGTGGCGAGGTTACAATGGCGGCCCGCCCGTGTTTCCTTGTCCGCCCTCCCCTGCTCCGCCGAGATTTTTCATGTCGCACGCCGTCGCTCGCTGGTCGCTGGTCTTGTTGTTCGCAGCCGTGTGGTCGTCGGCTCCTCTCACCGCCGCCGAGCCGGCGAAACCCGCGGCCACTCCGGTCGAAACAGATGCGCGCCTGCACGCCGACGGCAAAGGTTGGCGGGTCGAAAAGGCGACCGTCGTCGACAAGTCGCGGCCGCGCGTGCTCTTGATCGGCGACTCGATTCTGAACGGCTATCTGAAATCGACCATTGCGGCGCTCGACGGTCGGGCGTACGTCGACGCTTGGGTGAATCCGTACTGCCAGTCGGAGCACTTGAATAGGCTGCTCGGCGAAGTGCTCGACCAAGGGCCGTACGACGTCGTGCACTTCAACATGGGCCTGCACGGTTGGCAGAAGGGGCGAATCAAAGAGGGGACGTTCGAACCGCTGACGGCGGCCTACGTCGAAGTGATTCGTAAACGGCTGCCGAAGGCCCGGGTGATTTGGGCCTCAAGCACGCCGGTGACGGTGAAGGGCAAGCCGACGGAACTCGAACCGGAGATCAACGCGACGATCGTCGAGCACAACCGAATGGCGGCCGCCGTGATGCAGCGACTCGGCGTGCCGGTCAATGATTTCTACGCCCTGCTCGTCGACAAGCTCGATCTAGCCCGCGGCGATTCGTTTCACTGGAAGCCGGAGGCTTACAAACTGCTGGCGGATCAGGCGGTGCGGTCGATTGAGGGGGCGCTGAAGGAGTAAAAGTACGCGACGCTCGACTCTACAGGCGAAATGTTCACTCGTGGAAGAAGAAAAGTAGAATGGCGAACGTTGCCAATACTGCGTCCACTCTTTGAGCAAACGAATGCCGTACGAAACTGACGAACGACTAAAGAGTTACCTGGACACCAACCAGCTTCACAGGGAACAGCTTTGCCGTGCCGTCCTCGCGATGGACCGACGTTTCTCGAATGTTCGTCCGCGGCATCCGAGAGGTGGACCAGACGGCGGTCGGGACATTGATGCCATTTTTCAACACACTTCAATTGCGTTTGGAGCGGTTGGGTTTTTTAACCAAGCGACTGACTCCGAAGAAATGAAGTCTAAGGTGCGTGCGAAATTCGCAGCAGACTTGGATGGTGCCTTGGGTGCCGATAACAACCCAAGCGTGTTCGTTTTCATGACCAACGTCAATTTAACGTTGGGGGAAAAAGAAGCCCTTTGTAAGTCGGCCCGCGATCGTGGGCTTTCGTATTGTGATGTTCTTGATAGGGAAAGATTGCGGATCGCACTAGATGCACCAGATGGTTACGCAGTCCGTTTTCAGTTCCTTTCAATACCGCTATCCGAGGCAGAACAAGCAAGCTTCTTCGCGAGGTGGGGAGGAGAGATTACTACTCTCATTACCTCGGGTTTTCAGGGCATAAATGAGTCGTTGGAAAAACTCTTGTTCTTCGAGGAATCAACTGCAGCTCTCGATCACTTCTTCATCAGCCTTGAACTTGACCGTGTTTATCGTTGCGATGAGATCGGTCATTTTCGTGCCTTCTGTCAGTTGGTGCTCAAAGAACCCAAACATCGCTTAGTGGCAATACTTTTCGGTTCCTCCGATCGCGCATATAGGTTTCGAGATGATGTCCCAGATGCCCAATTGAATCCTCCCGGCATCGGGGCCAGCATAGGCGAGGCCCAGTGGGAAAGGCGGACTCCCAAGAGTTACGCGATGGATGACGAAGTACCCGACGATCCATCCTTTAAGGCTATATCGGACTACGAGCAAACGCGGTCGTCTTGGGGCGTTGGCAAAGATGAAGTAAGGGAGGTGATATTTGGCTACGACTTGTATGGTTTCATACGCGTTCGACCTGCAATAAGCGTACGTGACCTCCACAACGCTAGATTCGTTCTGATCCTGAACGAAGGTCTCGCGGACAAAGTTACGCGAATCCACGTCTTTGCAAATGGATACAAGCTTGCTGAGTACGAGCAAGAACGCTTTCGAGTTGACAAGTCTCCGACAGCGCCAAATATCCCTACCGAATTTTCAGAGCAAGAATTGTCCGACAGGTGGGTTAGAATTCACCATAACTTAACGTCCGGATTCATCATCGACTTCGGACGGATGTCACCTCGTCGCGCCGATAAGTCGCGCTACTCTTGAGCAAGATCGCGGAAAGAAAAGGTGAATGTCGAATCTGTTGCCGGAATTCAGCAGCCCCCTCACCCCCGGCCCCTCTCCCCCAAGGGGGCGAGGGGAGCCAAACAGTTGTTATTGTTAGAGCCCGAGCCGGTTGCGGAGGCGTTGGCGTAGCGTGCTTCGCGAGCCGTTCATGTCGAAGGTTTCGAACCGGACGTTGCGGAGCCAGACTTCGCTGCCGTGGTCGGTGATCATGAGTTTGCCGACGCGGTTCTCGGCGAAGTCGTCGTACTTGTTGAACTTGCTCTCCGCGACGCGCTTCTGCCATTCGGCCGAGTTGACGTACGCGACGACGACTTGCTTGCCGTTGAGCCAGTGCTCGATGCGGTTGCCGCGGACGATGATGCGGCCCGTGTTCCACTCGCCGGGCGGGTTCGGCAAGGCTGCGCCATTGGGCGGATAGAGATCGTAGAGCGAGGCGGTCGAGCCTTTCTCCAGTTTGCGGCCGTCGTCGTACATTTGGTACTCGAGCCCCAGCGCCGACTTGCCGTAGTTGCGCACGCGGTATTTGATGCCGCTGTTGCCCTTGGGGGTGATTTTCCAATCGAACGACAGGGAGAAGTCGCCGTAGTTGTGGGCCGTGACGATGTTGCCGCCGCCGGGCTGGTTCTTCGCGCGCGGCTTCAGGTGGATGACGCCGTCGACCACTTCCCAACCGTCGGGCACCGGCTTGCCGGCCGAGGTGGTCCACGCGTCCAGCGTTTTGCCGTCGAAGGGTTGGGCCGACGGTTCCCCGGCAAATGCCTCCGACGAAGCGAATAGGGCCAACGAAGCGAACACGAACAGGCGATGCATGGGAGGGATCCTCGGGGAAGGTGCGACGAGGTCGCACAAGCTAGGCGGCGGGAATCTGGCAGGTGGGAATGTTCTACCGCTTTTCACCGAGGCAATAAAGATACTCTTGCCGCGAACCGCCGGCGCCCGATGCGGCGCGAATATATAACTTGTCGCCGAGCGCTGCAGGGCTGGCGAACGATTCGTCGCCCAGTTGATTTTCGGCAAGCAACTCGAAGCTCGCGGGCGTCGCCTTGCAAACGTAGTGCGTGCCCCGTTCGTTGGCCCAATAGATGCGGCCGTCGGCCAGGACCGGCGATGAACTCACCGGGCCTTTCAAACGCTGCTTCCACATTTCTTGGCCGTCGCTTGCGCGCCAGCAGTAGGCGATGCCGTTGTCCGTGAGTGCGTAGAGGTGCCCGTCGTGCGCAAGCATCGATTGCTCGTAGCACTTCTGCTTGTTCTCCCAGAGGAGCTTGCCCGAGCCGTCGGCCTTTACGGCGCAGGTGATACTGTCGGGGAAGCCGCCGCTGGTCATGATGATGTCATCAACCCAAACGGCCGTACCGCAGGTGGCCGTCGTTCCGGCGGCGGTCGACCAGAGCAACTCGCCCGAGGCCGGATCGTAGCTCGCGACGGAATCGGAACCGCTGAGCACCATTTGATCGCGGCCCGCGAGCGGCGCGACGACGGGGGACGAGAAGCTGATGTTGCTCGGCCGCTTCACGCGCCAGGCTTCTTTGCCGCCGGCGGTATCGAAGGCGGCGAGGAAGCTCTCGCCGTCGAACTCGCTCGCGACGATCACCAGATTCTTGTAGAGCAGCGGCGACGGCCCGTAGCCGAATTCATAGCGCTGCGGATGAAACGGCCCGACGGCTTGTTGGCGGAGAATCTTGCCGTCGAGGTCGAGCCACGTGAGGTTCACTTGCTTGTCGTGGATCATCACCACGATCAGCTGCCGGCCGTCGCAGGCTACGGTCGGCGTGGCGTGCGTATTGTTCGGATGAATCTCGGCGGGGAAGTTGCCGCGGTTCACTTCGGTCGACCAGAGCGGCCGGCCCGTCGCGCGCTCGAAAGCGAGCAACGATTGCGTTCGTGCGGCGACGTCGGCCGTGGTGAGATAAATCTTCTCGCCGACGACGACGGGCGACGAGTGCCCGTGGCCCGGCACCGGCGTGCGCCAGACGACGTTCTTCTCGTCGCCGAATTCCACGGGGGGCTTGGCTCCGGCATGGGCGACGCCGTTGCGCGTCGGGCCGCGCCACCAGGGCCAATCTCCCGCAGCGTCGAGTTGCGGATACTCGCCGATTCCCCGTTCCCCCGCCTGCGCCGCGGCCGGCAACGGGCCCGACTTCTGCGGCACCGAATCGCCGCGCGAGCAACCGGCGGCGACAAGCAGAACCAATAGCGACGTAAGACTTCGCATTCCGACCAAGCTCCCGACATAGATTCGAGCGAGTCAACGAATCGACAGCTTAGCAGGCCGAAGGCGGATGCTCCACGCACTCCGACGCGTGGTCGCGTCTCGGGCAGGAATGCAAAACGGCCGCACGACGCTCGCCAAGCGAGGTCGCGCGGCCGTGAACTTAATTCGTACGTCGATGCCGATGTCCGGCCGGCGGCCCTTACACCTTGGCGTGCGCATCACGCAAATCGCGAACCTTGTCGTGTGAGGCCTTCACGGCATCGTAGTGCCGTCGCAGAACTTGCGTGCAGGGGCAGCTGCCGAGTTCTTGCAAGGCCTCTTCGTACTTGGCCTTGATGTGATCTTCGCCCCGTTCGGCTTCGCTGAGCACGGCCTGTTGGCCGCCGCCGAGCGCCGTGCGGAGGTCCATCCAGGTGCGATGTGCGGCCGCGGCGACACTGCCCGACTCGGTCGGCTTCTTGGCGTTCGAAGCGACGATCGCTTGCAGTTCATCGGCCTGCCGAGCGCGGTCGGCGGAGAGGCTGCGGAACATCGATTCCAGCGGCAGGTCTTTCTCTTTCATGTCCTGCAGGTTGTCGGCGGCTTCCTTGAAGCCCTTGCTGCTGTCGATGTTGATTTCGATCAGGTCTTGCAACCAGTCGAGCGACTTTTCCGGGAGATTGCTGAACGTGGTGTTCATCTTCAGTCCTTTCGTATCGTAAATTCGGCGGAGATGAGAGATCGTTTACTTACTCATTCGCCGAACAACATTGCAGCTTGCGTACCGAACGTACTTTGGCGAGGCGCCGTTTGGACGATGTGGCGCGATCTGCTATCCGTCGCAGCGTGTAATCTCGCAACTGCGGCCGAGAATTGCTTAGCAAGCGGCGTGAGAGTCTCCCTTGCCGATCCCGCTCCGCACGACGAATCGGCAAAGCCGGCGCGGTCGGTTACGAACCAACCTGGCGCTCGTCGGTCCTCGTCGGCAAAAAGCCTGTTGCCCGTAGTGCGGCTTCGCCTTCGCTCGGTCGATCTTGCGGCCTGCGCCAGTTCTGACGGGGCCGAACCCCCGCTTTCCCCTCCTTGCGAGCGGCTGCGGTCCATCGGCTTGCGGCCCATGCGGTAAATGCATCGTCAGACTTCCACAACTTTCGCCGCACGCGGCCTTTCCGTCACCTAGACCTTAACGTGACGACGTCGTGGATTTGCCCCTGTCTTATTGTCGCTTTTTGAAATGACTCGAGCGCCTTGGGAATGTGACTATCGCCGGCCGCCGCGCTGGTCGGTTTACGTCGTGGCCCTGCTATGGGTCGGCGGCGCCGTCGCGGCGTTTGCCGTGTTGTCGTCGGCCGGGGCCGTTCCGGGCCGGTCGCTTGCATCGCCGTCGCAATGGCCGACGCAAGACGTTATCCGACGTTCGTCCGGCGAAGAGACCGCCGTCGTCTTTCTCCATCCGAAGTGCCCTTGCTCCCGCGCCACGATCCGCGAACTCGAGCGGGCGCTCGCCGAGCGCGAGAGGCCGCTCGACTTGCACGTGGTCCTCGTCGCGCCGACCGCCGAGATGGACCGTTGGCGCGATTCCGAGTTCGTCGCCGCGGCTCGCCGCTTACCGAATTCCACCCTGCATTGGGACGACGGATCGTTGGCCAAGCTCTTTGGGGCCGAAACCTCCGGGCATGTTGCGCTCTACGATGCCGACGGGCGCTTGCAACTTACGGGCGGCGTCACGCCGTCGCGAGGGCATGAAGGTCTTAACACCGGAGCACAGGCCGTGGCCCGCGATGAGCGGCCCCAGCCGACGACGCCGACGCGAACGCCGGTCTTCGGCTGTCCGCTCAAGGATGAGAACCAAGCAACTCCCGACGTCGCCAACGACCGGGAGGCACAATGAACGCCCAGTCCGAGAATTTCGCCGCCGCGCTCCAGCGCGAGCTGTTCGTCAAATACCAAACCAACATCTATCGGCAGACCGATCGACTCTTTGCGGCGCTCTTGGCGCTGGAGTGGTTCGGAGGCGTAGCCGTGGCGCTCTGGCTGTCGCCGCGCACTTGGGCCGGAGCGCGTTCCACAGTGCATCCGCACGTCTGGGCCGCGATCGTATTCGGCGCCTTCATCTGTTTGCCGCCGATCCTGCTGGCCTCGCGACGTTCGGGCCGCGCGGCCACTCGGCACGCCGTGGCGATCGGGCAAGTGTTGATGTCCAGCTTGTTGATTCATCTGACCGGCGGTCGCATCGAAACGCACTTCCACATCTTCGGTTCGTTGGCGTTTCTGGCCTGCTATCGCGATTGGACGGTGTTGATCACGGCCACGATCGTCGTCGCCGCCGACCACTTCCTCCGGGGCGCTTTCTGGCCGGCCTCGGTGTACGGGGTTTCGACGGTCGACGTTTGGCGCACGCTCGAGCACGCCGGCTGGATCGTATTTGAAGACGTCTTTCTGATCTTCGCTTGCGTTCGCAGCCGCGACGAACTGCGCAGCATCTCGGCCCGTGAAGCGCAAATGTGGTCTTTGAACCAGAGCATCGAGCAGCAGGTCGTCGAGCGCACGATCGCGCTTTCGGCCGCGCATCAGAAGGTGTCGAATCAAGCCGAGGAGTTGCAGAAGTCGGCGGCGGCGGCCGCGGCGGCGAACGTCGCCAAAACGGAGTTCTTGGCCAACATGAGCCACGAAATCCGCACGCCGATGAACGCCATCCTCGGCTACGCCGACTTGCTCATCAACGAGGGAGACATTTCCAAGGCTCCGCCGGCTCGCGTCGAGGCGCTACGCACCATCCAGCGCAACGGCGAGCATCTGCTGACGATCATCAACGACATCTTGGATCTTTCCAAGCTTGACGCCGATAAAATGAGCGTCGAGGCCGTGGAATGTTCGCCGCTACGTTTGGTCGCCGACGTCGAGTCGCTGATGCGCGTTCGCGCCCGATCGAAGAACATTTGCCTGGAAAGCTCGCTGCTCACCGACGTTCCGGCGACGATTCAATCCGACCCCACGCGGATTCGGCAGATTCTCGTCAACCTGGTGGGTAACGCGATCAAGTTCACCGAGCACGGCGGCGTGCGCATCGAAGTCGCGCTGAAGCCCTCGGCCAAGCCGACTCTGCACTTCGACGTCGTCGACACGGGCCTCGGCATGACCGACGAGCAAGCGGCGCGGCTCTTTCAACCGTTCACGCAGGCCGACACCTCGACAACCCGGCATTTCGGCGGCACGGGCCTCGGGCTGACCATCAGCCGGAGGCTGGCTCGCTTGTTGGGAGGCGACGTCGTCGTGCTTCGTTCGAAGCCCGGCCAAGGCACCACGTTCCGCTTGACCGTTCCGCTCGGCTCGACGTCGAACGTAGACTTCATCTCGCCCGCCGCCGCTCAGAGATTACTGCGCGACGAGGCGCCGAGCGGTCCGGTGTCCGAACCTGTCGTGCGTGACGAGTTGCAAGGGCTGAAGATCTTGCTCGTGGAAGACGGGCCCGACAATCAGCGGCTGATTTCGTTCGTGCTCAAGAAAGCCGGCGCCGAAGTGACGATCTGCGAAAACGGCCGCGATGCCGTCGACGAGGCATGGTCGAACTTTCAGACCGAGACGCCGTACGACGTCATTCTGATGGACATGCAGATGCCGATCATGGACGGCTACGAAGCCACGGCCCTGCTCCGCAGCCGCGGCTACCCGCTGCCGATCATCGCGCTCACGGCGCACGCCATGGCCGACGACCGCCGCAAGTGCCTCGACGCAGGCTGCGACGAATTCGCCACGAAGCCGATCGATCGCGTACAGCTCATCCGCGGCATCGTCGGCGTCGTGTGGGTTTGTCGAGAGAATCGACTCTTACGAACCGGCAACTAGCGCACTGCGGAGCTTTGTGCGTTTGGAGAGCTTCGCTCCACGCAGCCCGCTCGCTCGGCCCGAGCCTCCGCTTTTTTCGTAATGGCCAGCGAAAGCTCCAGCGCCTTCACACAACGTCGCTCAAGGTCGTTGTGCGGCTCCGGGTGCCTGCGCTTGTAGGCGTCTAAGTCTTGAACGAGTTCACGAGCATTGCGAGGCATGGCGACACCGTAAGGTCGAGAAGCGGAACTTGCAGGCCTCCGACGAGTTGCAAATTTTGGGCCGCCGTGCGCGGCGACTAACCGTCAACGACGATGCGGCGTCGCTCTTCTCAGCGGTTCGCCGATAGCTCGTGAGAACTTAGCGGCGAGACTAAGGCTTACCACGACAAAGTGCTGTGGCGCGAAGCGCAGATCGCGAACGAGAACCGACCCCCGCCTGGTCGACGATTCACCGGATAAGCGAGGGCCGGACACGAAACCGCCGTCACTGGTTCCATGGTTAAGCCGGTCGTGCGGAAGGCCTTTTGATGCCAGTCCCGAAGTTCCTAAATGAATCCGAACCGACGCTACGCAGGTCTTTGAAATCCTGAAACGGACAATTCTCTCATCCCCCTTCATAGACTACGATGGCGGCGTACATCA
>JAFLCO010000166.1 GCA_017303535.1 Planctomycetota bacterium | reverse complement strand
GCAAAAAAAATCGGCGGACCGTTTTTGGTCCGCCGACTGAACTCGATCGCTCTCTGTTCAATAGCCCCGAGTGAATACTCGGGGTACTCGTCGGGCGAGCCCGACGGCTAAACGGACGTCTTACTGTGCGTTGGCTTGGGCCGTGGCCGGGGCGTTGATCTGAGCGTAGGCGGAAAGTTCGCTCTTCACGTCTTGGCCCAAATCCGTGGCGATCTCGATGCGGTAGTTCACGTTGCCCGACTGTTGGCCGGCCGTGAAGGTTACGGGCACAAGGTGCACGGTCTTCGCCGCGTCGCCGGTCTTGAACTCGAAGCAACTGTCGGAAGCCGTCACGCCGGTGATTTTGAACGGCGTCTTGGCCTGCACCACGATTTGCTTCGTCACCTTTTGCCCCGGCTGCACGATGCCGAGAAACAGCGAGCTCGGGCTCACCACGAGCGGCGCGTTGATCTTGCCTTCGACGTCGATCGGCAATTCGGGAGCCCGAGCGTCGGTCGTTTGCAGCAGCACTTGCTCGCGGATAAATCCGGTCGGTGCGCCCGGTTTGAGGCGGACGTTGAGTTGGTATTTCACCTGGTTGCCGGTGCGGCCGGTTTCGACGACGTCGCCCTCGATGTACTGGCTGCCGCTCTTCACGCCCGTGACTTTCCAATCGGGGCGCCCCGCATAGCTCAATTCGATCACGCGCTCGACCGGTTGGCCGATGTCGGTGTTGCCGAAATCGACGGACGGCGGGCTGAGGATGATGTCGCTGCGGATGTAGCCCTGCACTTGGAGCTGCACTTCGGCGTAATATGGCTTGTCGAACGTCACGGTGAGCGTGGCGCTGCGCTGGCCGAGGAAGGTATCGGTATTGAAGTGCGCGACGATCGACGCCTCTTCGTAAGTCTTCAACGTGTTTTGCGAAACGCGCGGCGTGGTGCAACCGCAACTCGAACGGACCGACGTCACATGGACGTCTTCCACGTACGGGTTACGAAACACGAAGTGAAACTCCGCCTTGCCGCCGCGCGCGACTTTGCCGAAGTCGTGCTTCGTGGCGTCGAACATTTTAGCCGCCCAGTCATCGGCGCGGGCCGAAGCGGGATCGGCGGCCGCAGTTAGTGCGGCCAAACAGCAGCTCATCGCAATGATGCGAATCACGGAAACCTCCACTGAATCAAAGGGATTCTTGACAGCGGTCGCTCTCGCAAACCTTCGAGGCGTCCTGCCTGCAATCGTCCCGGGTGCCGTCCACGGGGTGGAGTTCGACGAAGCATGTTGAAAAGGTCGCCCGCGAAAAACGAAGCGAGCCGTCAACCTGTCGATCGTATTTCCTTCCCTTCTCTTCGGAGCAAGCGGCGTGCGAAATGAGCCCCTTCTGGGGCGACCCTTTTCGCAGCACTTTGTCTATTATCGCGATTTCGTACAAAGACGACAAAGCGAATCTGACTTGTACCTTCCTCGATGCTTGCCCGAACAGACCGGTTTTCCCAGGCGTTAGAGTCGCGGGCAGCAAACGCCGGGCCACCTTGAGCGATGGGGGCGGGAAATAGCGGCCTTCGACAGACGGCGGAACTCCGGGCGGCGTCGTATTTTTTGGCCATTTGATCCGTTACTATATGGGCTTGGCTAGCATCTACGAGCGGTAGGAGGACAGTTTGATGCCGGTAGTTACCCGCCCGCGCCCCGCCTTGGGGGCCATGCTATTTGCGATCGCCGCGGCTTTATGGGTCGGCCCTTGGTCGGCCTTCGGCCAGGACGGTGCCGGAAAGCCCGCCGCTCCGGCGAGCAACCCCTTCGGCGATATCTCCAAGAATAAGATCCTGACCGCCTTCCACACCACGCCCGGAGTGGAAATCGAATGGCTTAACACCGGCCGGCCGCTGGAGCCGCAGGAACTGCGCGGCAAGTTCGTGATGCTCGATTTTTGGACCTACTGCTGCATCAACTGCATGCACATCCTGCCGGAACTCAAAAAGCTTGAGCGTGCGTACCCGAACGAACTCGTCGTGATCGGCGTGCATTCGGCGAAGTTCGACAACGAGCGCGACACGAAGAACATCACCGAGGCGATCCTGCGTTATGAGATCGAGCATCCGGTCGCGAACGACAACAAGATGGCGATCTGGAACGAGTTCTACGTGAATAGCTGGCCGTCGCTGGTGCTCATCGATCCCGATGGCCGGATCGTCGGGCGGCACAGCGGCGAATTCACGTTCGAGCAGTTGAACCCGCTCATGTCGAAGGCCGTGGCCTACTACAAGGCGGCCGGCAAGATCGACACCAAGCCGCTCAACTTGGTGCGCGAAGATTCAAAGGTGAAAGACACGCCGCTGCGGTTCCCCGGCAAAGTCTTGGCCGACGTGCCGGGCAATCGGCTTTTCATCGCCGACAGCAACCACAATCGGATCGTCGTCACCGACTTGAAGGGGAAGCTGCTCGAGATCATCGGCACCGGCGCGATCGGCTTCGCCGGCGGAGCATACGACAAGGCGACGTTCAACCATCCGCAGGGCATGACGCTGGCCGGCGACATCTTGTACGTGGCCGACACCGAAAACCACATGCTGCGCAAGGTCGATCTAAAGGCGAAGACCGTGACCGTCGCAGCCGGAACCGGCGTGCAAGGTCGCAACCCGTTTCCAGGCATCGAAGGCCGCAACACGCTGCCGCGGCGGTTCGTCGGCAAGCCGCGGCTGACGGAACTCAACAGCCCTTGGGATCTTTGGGTCCATGAGAAAGACGTCTACATCGCGATGGCCGGGCCGCATCAGATTTGGAAGATGCCGCTCACCGAGAGCGAGATCGGGCCTTATGCAGGCAACGGCCGTGAAGACATCGTCGATGGTCGGCTGTTGCCGAAGGAACCGTATGAAGAGGGCTATTCGTCGTTCGCACAGCCCAGCGGCTTGGCCACCGACGGCAAGGTGCTCTTCGTCGCCGATAGCGAAGGCAGCTCGATTCGGGCCGTTCCCTTCGACCCGACCAAGCAAGCCTACACACCACTCGGCACCGCTCATCTGCCGCAAGGCCGGCTGTTTGAATTCGGCGATCGCGATGGTCCGCTCTCGTCGGCCAAGCTCCAGCACCCGCTCGGCGTGGCTTATCGCGACCAGCAACTTTTCGTCGCCGACACGTACAACAATAAGATCAAGCTCTTGGACTTCACGAAGAACACGAGCACGACGATCGCGGGAACGAGCGAACCCGGCAACACCGACGAGCCGGCGAAGTTCGACGAACCCGCGGGGCTCAGCCTCGGCGGCGACGTTTTATACGTGGCCGATACGAACAATCACCTCATTCGCACCATCGATCTGAAGAACGGTTACAAAGTCGGCACGCTGGTCATTGACGGACTTGCCCCGCCGCCGAAGGCCGGAGCCGCGAAGTAACGCCGGAGCAAGTAGACGGATCTGCCAATGCCGACGAATGCCGAAATTGCCGATATCTTCGACCAAGTGGCCGACCTGCTGGAGTTTCAAAACGCCAACGCTTTTCGCGTGCGAGCCTATCGCAACGCGGCCCGCACAATCACGAATCTGACCGAGCCGTTGGCCGGCATCGCCGCCGATGCGAACCGCAAGCTGACGGATATCGACGGCATCGGCGCCGACTTGGCGACGAAGATCAAGCAATTGGTGGAAACCGGCTCGATGCCGATGTTGACGGAGTTGCAGGCTCAGGTGCCCGCATCCGTTTTGGCGTTGGTGCGTGTGGCAGGGCTCGGGCCGAAGAAAGCCGCGGCCCTGCATAAGGAACTCGGCATCAACTCGCTCGACGAGTTACGGCAGGCCTGCGTCGACCAAAAAGTCCGGGCCCTCAAAGGTTTCGGAGCGAAAACCGAAGCGACGATCCTCGCCGGACTCGACTTGGCTTCCACCTCGCAAGACCGAATGCTGTGGGCAGAGGCAGATGAAATCGTAGCCGCCGTCCGTGCGTACTTGGCGGAGTGCCCGGGCGTCGAACAATTAGAAGCCGCGGGCTCGTATCGGCGCGGTAAGGAAACCGTCGGCGATTTGGATTTTCTCGTCACCGCGACGGACGGCAATGCCGTGATGGACCGCTTGGCGTCGTTCGGCGGAGTCACACAGATCATCGGACGCGGCGACACGAAGATGTCGGTACGGCTGCGGACCGGGATGCAGGTCGACCTCCGCGTGGTGCCGGCGGAATCGTTCGGCGCCGCCTTGCAATACTTCACGGGATCGAAAGAGCACAATGTCGTGCTGCGCGGCCGGGCCAAGGACCGCGGGCTGAAGCTCAACGAGTACGGCGTCTTCCGCGGCGACGAGTTCATTGCCGGTCGCACCGAAGAAGAAGTCTACCGTGCGCTGGAGCTGCCCTATTTCCCGCCGGAGATGCGCGAGTCGCGCGGCGAGTTTGACTGGGCCGCGCAAGGCGAGTTGCCTCGGCTCATCGAACTGGGCGACCTCGTCGGCGACCTGCACATGCACACGACCGAAACCGACGGCAAGGCGTCGCTCGAGGAAATGGTCGCCGCGGCACAGGCGCGCGGGCTGCGGTACATCGCCATCACCGATCACTCGCAACGCGTCTCGATGGCCAACGGCTTGAACGGCGAGCGAGCCCGACGGCAGTGGGAACAGATTGATCGCCTCAACGCGAAGCTCAAAGATTTTCGCGTTCTCAAAGGCATCGAATGCGACATCCTTGAGAAGGGCGGGATGGATTTGCCGGACGACGTCTTGCGCGAGGCCGACTGGGTCGTGGCCAGCGTGCATTACGGACAAAACCAGCCGCGCGAACAGATCACGCGGCGGATCATCGACGCCTTGCGAAATCCTTACGTCTCGGCCATCGCCCACCCGACGGGCCGGCTCATCAATCGTCGCAAGGCGTACGAAGTCGATCTCGACGAGGTGTACGCGGTCGCCAAGGCCGAGCGAAAGTTTCTCGAGTTGAATGCCAACCCTTGGCGACTGGATCTCGACGACGTGGCCTGCGCCGCGGCGAAAAGGCATGGAATTCCGATTGTGATCTCGACCGACGCCCACAGCGTCCGCGATCTCGACAAAATGCGCTACGGTGTGCTTCAAGCGCGTCGCGCCGGGCTGACGAAGAAAGACGTGGCGAACACTCGACCGTGGGACGAACTGCGCACCCTGCTCGGGTCGCACGGCGGGTAACGATTAGTCCGTCGCCGACGCCTCTTAAGTTGTTCGACCATGCAAGTTCATTCGACGTCGCTCCCCGGCCTGTTCGTCATCGAACCGAAAGTGTTCGGCGACCCGCGCGGTTTCTTCGTCGAAACATGGCAGGCCGAGCGCTACGCCGAGGCCGGCGTCGTCGGGCCCTTTGTGCAGGACAATCTCTCCCGCTCCGGCCGGGGCGTGCTGCGGGGCCTGCATTATCAATGGCCGCGGCCGCAGGGAAAGCTCGTCTACGTGCTGGAAGGGGCCGTGCTCGACGTGGCGGTCGACATCCGGCTCGGCTCCGCCACGTTCGGCCGCTCCGAAGCCGTAGAAATCTCGGCCGACAATAAGCGGCAGGTCTACGTCCCACCGGGGTTCGCCCACGGGTTTGTCGTTCTATCTGAGACGGTGCTCTTCGCCTACAAGTGCACCGATCTCTATCTGCCGCAATACGATCGAGGCATCCGCTGGGACGACCCGCAACTGGCCATCGCTTGGAACGCGTCGAACCCGCTGCTCTCCGCGAAAGACTCTCGCCTGCCGCTGCTGCGCGACGTCCCGAAAGAACTGCTGCCGAAGTGGGCCGAACGCTAAACGGCGTCGCCCTCTAAGCGGCGGCGCGGCTTTGCGCGGCGTCCCAAGTTCTCCACGGCGCCGAGTTGCGCGCCCAGAGATCGTTGAGATACTTGTAATCGCGGATGCCGTCCATCGGGTGCCAAAACCCTTCGTGCTCGAAGGCTGCGAGTTCGCCGTCGCGCGCCAATCGCATCAGCGGCGCTTGTTCGAGGGTCAACTTCGGGTCGCTGCTCAGCCGCTTCAGAAACCGGCGTTCGAAGACGAAGTAGCCGCCGCTGATGAAGCCCTTGGAAACGGCCGGCTTCTCGGCGAACTCGTTGACGGTGTGCGCCCCGTCGATCTCCAGTTCGCCGAAGCGTCCCGGTTGTTGTACCGCGGTAACGGTCCCCGTCTTGCCGTGCGCCGCGTGAAACTTGAGCAGACGGCCGATATCCACGTCGCCGACGCCGTCGGCATAGGTCAAACAAAACCGATCGCCGCGCAAATACTTCTCAATGCGCCGCACTCGGCCGCCGGTCATCGTCTCTTCGCCGGTTTCGGCCATCGTGATCCGCCAATCTTCGCAATCGCCGCCGTGAACGTCGACCGAGCCGCCGCCGCCGAGATCGAGCGTGAAGTCGCTCCCGGCCAGATGGTAGTCGAGAAAATAGCGCTTGATCGACCAACTCTTGTAGCCGAGGCAAAGCACGAAATCTTTAATGCCGTGGCTCGCGTAGATCTTCATCACGTGCCACAGGATCGGCCGTCCGCCGATCGGCACCATGGGCTTCGGAATATCTTCCGCTACGTCCCGAATTCGCGTTCCCTGCCCGCCGCACAAAATCACCGCTTGCACTGCCCGCTCCTTCGTTGGCGCTTCTTGCCGGCATCCGTGCCGGCGGCGGGAGTTATACCCCCGCTTTCACAATCCGCTCAAGACGAGTGTTCGGGTGCCGAAGAACTCTGCGGAGCGGCGATTTGCTCGGCAATCGGCGGCTTTTGCACGAAATTCAGTCGGCCGCGCTCCGTCACGAGCGGACGTTTTCGGACCTGAAAATGAATCGCGCTGATGTATTCCCCCAACACGCCGAGAAAGAACAGCATGACGCCCGAGAAAAAGAACAAAGCCGTCATGACCGTCGTCACGCCTGGAGGCGCCGCGGTTTGAAAAATCAGCGTCGTCACCACGATCCCCAGCGCGTACAGCACGCTGAGTACGGCGATCGTGGTTCCTAAGAACAGGCAGAGCCTCATCGGCAAGTTCGTAAAAGAGATCAGACCGTTGAGACCTTGGTCGATCAGCCCATAGAGCCGATTCTTCGAAAGCCCCTTCTCGCGCCGCTTCCAAGTAAACGGTACGCCCACCGAGCGAAACCCGCACGATGCAATCATGCCGCGGATGTAAGGATAGTAGTCGTCGAATTCTCGCAGGGCTTCGACGACGACCCGATCGACGAGTTGAAACTCGCCGACGTCGTCGGGGATCTGAATGTTCGCGAATCGGCTGACGAGTCGGTAGTACACCCGCCGCACGTTCCTCATCACGATGTTTTCTTGACGATTGGCCCTCACGCCGTGCACGACCTCGAAACCCTGCTCCCACTTGCGGACGAAGTCGTAGATTACCTCCGGAGGGTCCTGCAAGTCGGCGGCCAGCGAAACCACCACGGCATCGCCCGAGGTGCTGAGCACTCCGTTGAAGTTCGATCGAAAGGGTCCGAAGTTGCGAGCGTTGTAGATGACCTTGATGCGGGCGTCTTCCTTGGCCATCTCGCGCAGGATCATCGGGCTCTGATCAGTCGAGCAGTTGTCGCAAAAGATATGCTCGTAGTCGTACTCAGGCAGCCTCTCCGTGAACAGCGTGCGCACGGCGTTGCGACAGTCGACGAGGTTCGGCTCTTCGTTGTAGCAAGGGGTGACGACACTGATGAGTTTTCTTGCCTGGCTGAACATGCGCGTGGCCGATAAAGTCTGCTTGAGTCACGAGGGCAAAACTATTGTCGATTGCACCCGAGCCGGAGGCGATAGCTGCGTCTACGAAAAAACGCCGATCTGCAACCGCCGGAAAACGGCCTGAGACACTCGACAATTTGCCGAAGGTGAGCCGATCTAGGCTTTCGCGGCCGTGCAACCTGAGCTACTAAGTAACGTGTTCAATAATTCTACCTTCGCAGAAATCTCGAGTCCCGCGTGAGTTCGATCGACCCACACTTTCAGACGAACCGCCGGCGCGCGAACTTACTGAGTGCGCTGGTCGGAGGGTATTGGGCGTTGCTCGTCTTTGTGATGCACGTGCCGCTGGAACGTGAGGCGGAACAGCTTGCGAAGGTTCCCAAGAACTCGGACAAAGCCGTGCATTTCGCGGCCTTCGGCTTGTTCGCGCTGTTGCTTTGTTGGGCTGTTCAAGCGCGGCGAAGTTTGGGCGCCGACAAAACTCCAAGCCGCCCCCGGATCGCGATGGGCGTGCTGTTGTTCACCGTGGCCTATGGGGCGATCGACGAGGCCTTGCAACCGCTCACCGGCCGCGACGGCAACGTCCCCGACTTCATCGCCGACGTGATCGGCGCGGTCTTAGGCGTGGCGGCCTATCTGATCATCGCACGCTTGCGATCACACCTCACCGCAAGCCGGTCGACGTCTTAACGCTGAAGCGTCAAAACCCACTCTTGGAACTTGCGGTCGATCTCCGGCCAGTCGTGCGGTGGAAAGAGCCCGAGCGCCGTCGCTTGCCCGCGTGGGTCTTTCTCGTAGGCCGCGCGAAAGCGGCGATAGAATTCCTCGAGCTGCCGCCGCTCTTGCAGATAGAGGCAAAAATAGCGGGCCTGCGCGTAATTGAGCCCGACGTCTTTGCCGCGAAAATCATCGTCGGCGATCAGCTGCGCCAAGGAGCGTAGCCGGCCTTCGCGCACCGCGGTTTGCAGGCCCGGCAGTCGCCAATTCGGCAAGCCCTCCAGGCCGGCTTCATTCGGCAAGAAACGGCACTGCTCGTAGAGCGAAGCCAACCCTTCATTGAACCAGTCGGGCACTTGCGGAAAATCGAAGTCGATCAGGGCATGCGTCAGTTCGTGAACGAGCGTTCCGCCGCCGGTCGAGATATTCATCACCAGCGTGCGTTGGTCGCTTTTGTAATATCCGTAGACGCTGATCCCTTCGTCGCCGAAGAGTTGCTTGGCAAAATGGTTGTAGTTCGGTTCGTCGGAGAAGAGCAGAACGGTGATCGGTTCCGTCGGGGCCTTGTCGAAGAACGACCTGCCGAGCGACCGTGCGGCCGGCGCGATCGTTTGCTTGAGCCACTGGTCGAGTTGGGCGTCGCTCAGGTTTCCGGCGACGACGAACGGTGCGCCGACAATAACGCGGCATTCGTCGCCGAGCCGCTTGCGCCAGATCGCGGCTCGTTCATCGCACGCGGCAGTCAGCGGGTCGCCGTATCGACGAGCGAGATCATCGACGGAGCCGGCGGCCGCCGAGTTCGGCCGAGGTTCGTCGGCATGGAGCACATGATTGCCGCTGATTTCCGTCGTCCCGCCGCTGCGCCACCACTGCGTGATGCCGAACGAGGCCGCGACGATCGGTAGCGGACCGAGCAGAAACACGGCGATGCGCGAACGATCCACGGCGGCGCTCGACGGGGATGGATGAACCTTGCCCCCAATTGTATCTCAGGCCGATCAGGATGCGAACGCCCGGAACATCTTGCCAAACTCCGAATAGGCGCTCCATACGCCGGCGACCGCCAATCCTGCGACGGACAACCACAAGAAGGCATCCCACAATCGACCCGGCGCAATGCGCGGATCGCAACAGCGGTAACGATAGTACAGTCCGGCGATGCCCAACAGCGGCAACAGCATGGCCTGCGCGAGGCCGGCGACGATGACCAGCGTGACCGGATCTTTCGACCAGCAGTAAATGCCCAGCTGCATGAACGGGAACAGGGCGCAGAAGATTGTGATCCAGCGTTTGCGATTGGCTTCGCTTTTTGTGACGAAGCCGAATACGCCCATCGCGTCGGCCGCCACACGGCTGTTGCCGGCCGTGGCGACGAAGAGCGTGGAGTAGAGCACCGCGAAAGCTCCAAACAAAAAGATCTCGTCGCCCCAAGGGTTGAAAACGTCGGCGTACATCGCGGCCAAGGTTCGCAGGAGTCCGTCTTTCTCCGGCGACAAACCGCTGGGATGCAGGACGGCGGCGCCCAGCACGTAGAACGCGATCGTGGCGAACGTGTAGATGATCATCGAGCACCACGCGTCGTAGCGCATCACGCGCATCCAACCACGGGCCCGCTCCGCCCACTCGGGCGACGAATCACGCTTGCCGGTGAAACGGGCATAGCCCCGCTCGAGACACCAGTACGGATAGGCGATGAGTTCCGAAGCGCCGACGCCGATGATGCCGAAGGTCGCCAGCGCCGTCGCCAATGCACCCGGCTTTTCCGGCAGCGAGAACGTAAGTCCGGTCTTCAAATACTCCCAGCCGGTTTGCGCGTTGGAAAAGTACGGTAGCGCGAAGACATTGAACACGGTGACCGCCGTAAAGCCGGCGACGAGCAACGTCGACGTGTGCTGCACGACGCCGTAGTGCCCGACGACGAGCAGGATTGCCGTGACGATGGTGATACCGACGCAGTAGTAGACGTCGTCCATCGTGCTGACCGGCGGCAACTCGGTGAGGCTTCGACCTGCGGCACGGAAGGCCTCGATCTGGTTGAGCCGATCGACGAAATCGCCGGTGATCGGGAATTGCATGGCAAGCAGTTGCCCGACGCCGCCGAGGATGCCGCCGAGTTGGCCGACGGCGCTCGTGGCGAACATCGCCAGCCAAGCCCAGACGAGCCAGTTGACGCGCAATCGCGGACCGGGAACCCGATCGAGGGCCTCGATCGTCGGCACGCCCTCGGCCAACGAATACCGGCCGAATTCGATCTGCACGAACACTTTGATCACGCAGCCGATGATGATCAGCCAAAGCAGCGTGTAGCCTGCATCGGCACCGGTCTTCGTGGTGCCGATGAGTTCGCCCGAGCCTACGATCGACGCCGCGATAATGAGCCCCGGCCCTAAGCGGCGCATGATGCCGAAGAACGACGTCGGCGGATTGGTGACGTCGAACGTATCGCCGGCGTGCGGCGGATCGGAGCGCTTCGGCGAAGCCGGCGCAGCGGAAGATTCGGGGCGTGCGGTCATGGCGAATCACGGGTCGAGCGGGGCGCGCGGAAAGACCCGTGATTACAATCGCCGCGGCCGATTGTGTAAAGCAAAAACCGCCCGTCGGCAGCCGACGGACGGTCTTAATTCCTTCGTAAGCCGGCGCGCAGCGGCGACCGCCAACTAGCGAGTACGTCGAGCGCTCGTCGATTGCGCTTGCTTGCCGTCGCCGTAGCTCATGGGCTTCGTAGTCGGCGCGGGCGGTTTCGGCACTGCCGGAGGCGTCGGGGCCGATTCAATGACTGTGCCTTCGGGAACGGCGCCGTCTTCGACGATGACTTCCTCGCCGGCCACGGTTTCGGAGTAGCCGGAGAAGATCGAGCCGCGGCGTTCGTGGCCGCAGTTTTCATTGTTGCAGGTGCCCGGATCGGTCGGGCCGACATAGTCGTACGACGGGCAGCACATGCGACAGCCGCTCAGGCCGAAGCTAAGTGCCGCAATCGCCAGCATGGTCATCGTTTTCTTCATCGCTCGTCTCCCGGCGGCGTCCCGGAGTCGGTTGCCAAGCATGTGCCGGCAATGAAGCGCTCTGGGACGAAAGTTTCCGTAGCGATATGATCGGCCGGAAAGTCGGCATAACCCGCATCTTTTTACATTTTCGATTGCGATTTCGCCGATGACCGCTGCCGGCACGAACTTGACGCCCGACCGCGCGGCGCCGATGTCGAGTCGGCAGGGGAAGTTTCGACGTTTCCTCCCGCCGGCACTTCTGGTGCTGGCGGCGATCATGGTCCGCGTGCCGGGCCTCGACCGACCGCTGGTCGGCAACTTCGCGACGAAGAGCGCCGTCTATGCGATGATCGCTCGCAATTGGGCTCTCGACCGCGCGCCGCTGAGTCGACCGACGATCGACCTTGCCGCCGGCGACGAGCGTGCGTGGCATCTCATGGAATGGCCGGCTCCCGCGTTTGCCGCGGCCGTGGGCTGGCGAACGTTCGGCGGTTCGCTCGACGCCTGGGGACGCGGCATCTCAATCTTCTGCTCGGCCGCCGCAGTCGGGCTTATGTGGCTCTACGTCCGACGCCGGCTCGGCGATGCCGCAGCGCTTGTGGCCGCCGGGGTCATTGCGTTCTCGCCGGTGAGCGTCGTGTACGGGCAGTGCTTTATGCTCGAAGCGCCGTTGATGATGCTCATGCTGCTGGTGCTCTATGCGTTTGAGCGCGGATGGACGGCACGGAACTCTTCACGCGCGGCCGCTTGGTTTCTCGTCTCGGGCCTCGCGTTTTCGGCGGCGGTTGCGACGAAGATCTACATGCTCATGCTGGTGCCGGTACTCCTGGTTTGTGCCTGGGAACAGGCACGGGCGACGACTTGGAACGTGCCGCGCTGGGCGACGGCTCTCGCGATCTTCTTCCTCACCGCACTCCCGACGGCCTTGTGGTACGCCGAAGTCTTGAGCATTTCGACCAGCGTCGCCGCAGCCGCCGATCATCATCCGCTCGACCGTGCGACGGTCCACGGCATCCCACATCCGCTGCTCTTTGAAGCGAAGTTCTATGCCCGACTGGCTGCGGATTTTGCAACTCACGTACTGACGCCGATCGGACTGCTCTGCGTCGGGGCGGGGCTCGCATGGGGGCGAAAGTCGCTTTCTTCGACGCACGTTGCATTGCTCGCCGTGTCGGCACTACTCGTGGTTGCATTGCCGCTGAAGTTTTACGTCGCGAATTATTACTACGTCGTCTTGCTGCCGGCGGCGGCCATCGCAACGGCTACCGCTTGGCAAGCCTTACAAACGCGCTACGTTTTCACTGCAAAGACGCAAGCGGCTTGGGCGGTCGTGGCATTAGGGTTCGCAGCCCGCTATGCGATCGGCCCGGCGTTCGTCACTCCGCCCGGAGACCGCAGCGTCGAAGTTGCGGCGGCTGCGGCGCGGGATAGCTCGACGCCCGAGGAGCCGGTCGCCACGCTGCATGGCTCCGGCGTCGACTTGTTGTATTACTGCAATCGCCGCGGTTGGGCCCTCAATGCCGATTCGCCGAAGTTCGCCGAGTCGCTTAAAGCGGCGATCGACGGCGGCGCGAAGCTACTCGTCGTCGCCGACCTTAAGACGGCTTATCGCACGCCGACGACTCAGGCCGTCTTGCAGGCACTGCCGCTCGTGGACGAGGGTGACGATTGGCAAGTCTTGGCGTTGCCGAATCGGGAACTGGTGACTG
>JAFLCO010000165.1 GCA_017303535.1 Planctomycetota bacterium | reverse complement strand
GGCCGTTGTCGACGATGCCGTCGGCCGACGCCCAGGGATCGAGCACGGGCAGACCGAGTTCGTGGATCAACTCGAGGTTGTCGAGGACGGTCGGGCTGTAACGGCCGCAGACCACGGCCACCAGGTCGGCGGTGGCGGCCAGCGCCCGCAGGTTGGTCGCGCTGCGTGCCGGCAGCATGCCGTTGGCCTTGCTGACGATCTGCAGCGGCCGACCGCCGAGGACGCCGCCGCGGGCGTTGATCTCGGCGGCTCGATGACGGTCGTCAACGGCGCGGTCCGCGATGCTTCGCTCATCGACGAGTTCAAGCAGAAGGGCGTCCTCTTCGGTAGTCTCGACGCCCTCGTGGCCGAGCACGGCGAAAAGCTGCAGCCGTACTTCGAACGAAAGCTCGTCAACTCGTCGGCCGATAAGTTCGCGGCCTTGCATGCGGCCTGCTGGACCGGCGGGACGCTACTTTACGTTCCGCGCGGGGTGGCGCTGGAGAAGCCGCTGCACAACATCGCGGCGCTCGTCGGCGCGAACGCCGCCGGCGGCGTAAACCCGGTCGACTTCAGCAAGATTCTCGTCATTCTCGAAGACGGCGCCCAAGCGACGTTGCTCAGCGAAACGGCCGGCGACAACGCCCCCTCCCTGCACTGCGGCTCGATCGAACTCTTCGTCGGTCCCAACGCGCGGCTCCGCTACGTGAACCTGCAGCACTGGGGCTCCGGCACCTGGCACTTCGCCCACCAAAAGGCGTCGGTCGATCGCAGCGGCTCGCTGCAATGGACGATCGGCGCGCTCGGTAGCCGGCTGGCCAAGGTCAATCAGCATGTGGCCCTCGCCGGCGAATATGCCGAAGCGCAAGTCAACGGCGTGATGTTCACCGAAGGTCGCCAGCACCTGTCGTATCACACGCTGCAACACCACGAACAGCCGCATTGCACAAGCGACCTGCTCTACAAGGGTGCCCTACAGGACGATTCGCGGCTCGTCTGGCGCGGCATGATCCGCGTCGACAAAGATGCGCAAAAGACCAACGCCTATCAGCGCGACGACAACCTGATGTTGTCCGACGGCTCGCGGGCTGATTCGATTCCCGGCCTGGAAATCGAAGCCGACGACGTGCGCTGCACCCACGGCGCAACGGCCGGCCGCGTCGACGAATCGCAAATTTTCTACGCCCGCAGCCGCGGGCTCACTCGTAAAGAAGCCATCCGCATGATCGTGGCCGGCTTTTTCCAACAAGTGTTCGACCGCATCGAAATGGAAAGCGTCCGAGAAGCGCTCGGCCTGGCGATCGGGCGGCGTATCCGGGAGTATTCGTAATGAGCGGTACCTACGTCAAAGCGGCTCGCGCCGACGAAGTCCCCGCGGGCGGTCGATTGGTCGTCGAAGTTGATGAGCGGCTGATCGTGCTCTTCAATGTGAGCGGCCAGTTCTATGCCATCGACGACGTTTGCACGCACGACGATGGCCCGCTCTCGGAAGGCGAGTTGAAAGACTACGCCGTAGCCTGCCCGCGACACGGCGCGAAGTTCGACATTCGCAGCGGTGGGGCGCTTACGATGCCCGCGACGCGCGCGACCGGCGCTTATGACGTCAAAGTGGAAAACGGCGATGTGTTGATCGCGATCGGTGCCGCGTCTTCCGCGGCCGAGACGACCAACGCCACGCCGGTCGGCCAAGTCGCCGCGGCGGCTCCGACCGTTCATCAACCGGGCCAAGAGCCGGCGACTGCCGCCGGCCCGATCGCGACGGCTCCCAGCGGCGTCGCTCCTTCGGATCCTGCCGCGGCGCCCGAAGCCGCCGCCGGTCCGCTCAGCGAAGACTCCGTTCGTGAAGCGTTGAAGCAAGTGATCGACCCGGAACTCTTCGTCAACATCGTCGACCTGGGGCTGATCTACGGCGTGACTCTCAGCGATACGCCCGACGGCCAGTCGTTCATCGGCATCGACATGACGATGACCAGCCCGGCCTGCCCGGCCGGCCCGCAATTGATTCAAAACTCCAAAGACGTCCTCGGCCGATTGCCGGGCGTCAGCGGTGTCGACGTCAAGCTCGTGATGATCCCGCCGTGGACGCCCGATCGCATGACAGAAGCGGCCCGCGATCAATTGGGGATCTTTTAAGCCCTTCTGAGCGGATTACGTTTCGTTTACCGGGGCACCCTTCGGTTCCAGTTCGATGAAGCTATCGAGTGCGGCCCGAAGTTTCTTCTCGTGCTTCTCAAACGTCTCCGCGGCGCACATGAGCCGCACTTCGTAGCACCGTCGCGGCGTCGCAAACCGGCGTTCGACGATGACGATCGGCAGTTTGTCGCGCGTCGTCCGCGTGATCGTTTCTACCGCCTCACGGCCCCCTTGCGGGACAATTTGCGAAGTCACCTTGGCCGCCGCATCCATCTGCTTGATCAACTTCGGAAGTTCGGCCGACAGCCGCTTGAGATCGAGGGCCGCGGCCGGTGAAGCCTGCACGGCCAAGGTGTCGTTAAAGAGCCCGTGCGATGCGCCGGTTGCGAAGAATAGCACCCGCTCGCTAGCGCCGAAGTTCGGCCGCCAGTTTTCCGGCAGCATCAGGCCGAAGCGATAATCGCGCTGCAGCCAATGGCCTGACGGCAGCCGCTCGATCGCCAACTCCAGCGGCTTGAGCTCCGCCCCGGCGATCATCTCCTCGAAGTCGATCACGAACGAATCATAGTGCGACTCGTCGGACGACAGAGAAAACGTGTAAAGCAAGTCGCCGCTTTGCAGATAGACCATGCGTTCGAAATAGGGTCGTTCCTTCGCGTCAACGAAACTCCAATCGGCCGTCAATCGGCGTTCAAAGCGTTTCGCGAAATCTTCCGGAACCGCCGGTGACTTGAGGGCGGTGATCTCGGCCTTCAGCAATGTTTGCTTGCGTTTGACGGTCTTCTCCGTCGGCACGACCGCTTTCAACGCCTCGGCTTCGGCACGCACTTGCTCCTTCAGCGACTCCAGACTGTGCGTCCCCGGGCTCATGCGGCAGGCGACTTCTCCGGCCACGGATCGAGCGTCCTGTGGAAGTTGGACGACGAACGCCGTGTCGTCGCGGCCCCAATCGATGAGGCTCCAGGCCTGCGGCACGCGCACGCGAACGCCGAATCGCGGCACATCGACGCGCCGCTTGCCGTCTTCGGCTTGTGAATATCCGACGGCGGCGGCGCAGACGACGGCGCTCCAAGCGGCGAGCGAGCGAGTTGGCGACATAAGTGAAATCCGAAAGCCCGCCGATTGCCAAAGTGCGGTGCGTATAGCATAACCGAGGCGCGAACAAAGGGCGAACTTTCGGAACGGCGGCGCATGAAGACTTGGGGGAGCCGGCTACGGCACTGGTTCGACGGGCGTCGCCGCATCTTCTTCTACGAGCACGTCACCGGCGGCGGCCTCCTAGGCGACGATTGGGAAAATCTGAAGCCGCTGGCCGTCGAAGGCTTGGCAATGGCCAACGCCGTCATGGAAGACCTGTTGCGGCTCTCCGACGTACGCCCGACGACGCTGCTCGACGTACGGCTCGCCGATCCTTCACCCCGAGCGGCGGGCAATCGCGGGCGCCGGCTTGTCCGCTCTTCGGCCGAGCGCGAACGATTATTCGAGGCCGAAGTTCGCGGCTCCGACGGGGTGCTGCTGATCGCGCCGGAAACCGACGGGATTCTCGCCGAATTGGCGCAGCGCGTAGAACGGCTCGGCGGGCGATTGTTGTCGCCGTCGAGCGAATTCTGCGCTTGGGCCGCAGATAAGTCGGCCGTCGCCGCGACGCTGGACGCCGCGCAGGCCGTGCCCGCCGGCATGCGTCTGACCTCCGCCGACCCTTGGCCGACGAGTTTTCCCGCCCCCGCCGTACTCAAGCCGAACGACGGCTGCGGCTCGCGCGACGTGCGACGCCTCGAAGACACAACGACCGACGCTCGGCCCGATCGACCGGCGACCTGGCGGCTCGAACAATTTGTTCCCGGCGAGGCGGCGTCGGTGTTGCTGCTGCTCGGCGAACGCTCACGGGCCACGCTCTTCGCGTTCCGGCAGCATCTTTCCGACGACGGCCGATTCGAGTATCTCGGCGGTTCCGGTCCTTTGCCGAACGAGCAGCAGCGGCGGGTCGAGCGGCTCATCGATCGCGTTTTTGTGCCGCTTCCCGAGTGGTGCGGCTTCATCGGACTCGACGTCGTGCTCGGGGCCGCCGCCGACGGTTCGCAGGATTACCTCATCGAAGTCAATCCCCGACTGACGACATCCTACGTCGGGGCGCGTACGATGTTTCACGCCAACCTTATGGAACTTATGTTGGCCGCGCTCGACGGTCGCCCGTTCGAGATGGTCCCGCGTATCGGCGCGGTGAGGTTCGAGAAAGACGGCACGACCGACGGCTTCTGGATGGATAAACGCGAAAAGGACCACTCTTGAATCCGCCTCCGCGCAAATCCGTGCTTGGGCTCGACGTCGGCGGCGCAAATTTGAAAGCGTCCGACGGCGCGGGCTTCGCGCATTCCGTTTACTTCCCGTTGTGGCGAACTCCGGAAAAGCTCAGCGAGGCCTTGGTGGAACTCGTCGCCGAAGCCCCGCCGTGCGGCACTTGGGCGGTGACGATGACCGGCGAACTGGCCGATTGCTTTCACAACAAGCAAGATGGGGTTGCGACGATTCTGTATGACGTCGAGGTTGCAGCCGCGCGCCAACCAAGTCCGCCGAAAATCGCGGTCTATCTCACCGACGGTTCGTTCGTTCCGCTCCGCCAAGCGTACGAACGTTATCGAGAGGCGGCGGCCTCGAATTGGCATGCGACGGCGTCGCTTGTCGCTCGCACGAAGATCAACCTCCGCGGCGTGCTCATCGACGTCGGTTCGACGACTTGCGACATTATTCCGTTCGCGGCAGGTGCCCCGACAACGCTGGGTTACACAGATACGCAGCGCTTGGCGGCGGGCGAACTCGTGTACACCGGCGTCGTCCGCAGTCCGGTTTGTGCGGTGACGCCGAAGTTTCCCTGGCGAGGTCGGCAGTGCCCGACGGCGCAGGAACTCTTCGCCACGACGTACGACGCGCATCTCATCCTCGGCCACTTGCCCGAAGACCTGGGCGACCACAATACGGCCGACGGGCGACCGGCGACGATCGAGCTTGCCTGCCTGCGGCTCGCCCGTTCGATCTGCGCCGACCAGGAAGAGTTCGACGCCGTCGATGCTCGCGTTGCCGCGGAGGCGATTCACGCTGCGCAAGTTCGACTCATCGCGGCCGGCTGGTCGCAAGTCGTCGCGCGTGAGCGGCCGGAGGTCGTCGTCGTTGCCGGGCAAGGGGAGTTTCTGGCCCGCGCGATGCTGAAGCACGTCGGATGGAGCGGCCCGATCGAATCGCTCGCCGAGCGATTCGGCGCGGCGGCGTCGCAGGTCGGGCCGGCCTACGCACTGGCGATTTTGGCCGGCGAGCGAGGTTGAAATGGGGGCCGCCTTGCGAAGAGTCGTCAAACTCGGCGGCAGCCTATTGCGACAAGCCGACCTCGCCGATCGCTGGCGGCGCTGGTACGGCGTGCAATCGCCGCGACAAACGCTCGTCGTCGTCGGCGGCGGCGGCGTGGCCGATGCCATGGCGGAGATTCAGAGGATTCACACCCGAATGACCGACGCGCAGGCTCATTGGCTCTGCATTCGGGCCATGCAACTCAACGCGGAACTCGTCGTCGGCCTGCTGCCGGAAGCGGAATACGTCGTAGATGTTGCGGAGTTTGTGCGCCGCCCGCCGACGGCAGGCGTGTTCGTCGTCGATCCGTGGTCCTTCACGCAGGCCGATGCTCGCGGCGCCGATCCGCTTCCAGAATCTTGGGATGTCTCGAGTGACTCGATCGCCGCAAGGCTCGCTACGACGATCGACGCGGCGGAACTCGTACTGCTCAAGTCGGCGTTGCCGGGCAACGCCGCATCTCGCGACGCCTACGTGGACCAAGCGTTTGCAGCCACTTCGCTGGGAATCGCTACGATTCGCTGCGTCGACCTCTCGAATGACGCCTTTCCTGAAGTGTCTTTGAAATAGCCTCGAAATAAAAATAGCCGCAGGTATTTACCTGCGGCTATTGAACGGACGTTAATGCGAAGCGTCGTAGCGGACGTTAGTCCCACCACCAAGTCTTGAGGTCTTGTCCGAGCGGCTTGCGAAGTTCGGCAAGCTTGGGCTCTTCCTGTTTCTGTCCGGCGAGCTTCCACGAGTCGATTTGTACGCCGCCCGAAGCCGAGATGACCCAGTTGGTCCCCTTTTGCATGAGGCTGGCGACGCTGTCGGTGTGCTTGACGGCCTGGTAGGTTTCGTTGGGAAGTTCTTTGGAGTTCAACAAGAGCGGCATGCTGTAGCCGGCCTTTTGAGCCAGGTTTTCCTTGAAGATCAGGGCCCCGACCACGGCCAGGTCCATCATGTTTTGCAGTTCCGCGAACACCGGCTCCTTCTCGGCCAGTTGCGGGTATTTCGAGGTCATCATGTCGGCCCATTTCTGAGCGGCCGGGCTCGACTTGCCCGCTTGAGCCTTGGAGCCGTCGGCGGCGAAGACGGTGTCTTCGGTGAGGCATTTCACGCCCGAGGAGCGAATCTGGAAGGCCAAGCCTTCGGCGTCGACGAGCACGGGTTGATAGTTGGGAACGAGCCACCACCGCGGAGCGATGGCCGAGATGCCGCGACCGCCGCCGCCCAAGAGTTGCAGGTAGCTGACGAAGCCGGCGACCGGCGACGGATCGAGGTTCATGCCGAGCCGCTTCATGCGATAGTCGGCGGCGACGAGCACGTGGGCGAAGTGCGATGTGGCCGGCAGTCCGCTCACGGTCACGGCTTGCGGCCCCAGGGCTTGCTCGATTCCCTTGCCCGTTTGTTGCGGGTTGCCGATCGTGCGGAGCGTGGCGACATGCTTGCGGAGCCGATCCAAGCCTTCGGGCGTGGGATCGATCGAGCAGGAAATGCCCCCTTGCGCGGCTTGTTCGGCGTAGCGGAGCGCGGTGAGCAAGTCGTCGAGCATAAGAACCGGTTTGCCGGTGGTAGCGCCGACGACGTCGCCGCGGGCGTTGGTCTTCCAGCCTTCGCCGAAGCCGGCCAGCACGATGTCTTGTTGCTCGGGATAGACGAAGACGTATTCAATCTTTTGCAGGCCGGCCAAGAGCAACATCTCTTCGGGAATCGGGGTTCCCTCTTGGACGTTGTCGGCCAGGGCCTTCTCCAGCGCACGCAAGGAAATCTTGCGCATCGGGCTCGCCTTCTGCAGATCACCGTCGGCTTGCACCAAGGCGTCGCGGCGCTGCGCGCCGAGCGTATTCAACGAATCGAGATCAAGCCGCTCGATCGCGCCCGAGGCATCAATGCGAACGCCGCCGACCGCGCTCACGCGACCGACGCAGCCGTCGCTGGTGCTCAGCGGTTGAAAGCGGTTGCCGAAGAACAGGGAACCGACGACCAGTAGCGCCGTTAGGGCGTACCAGCTTCGAGGTTGAAGAAGTCGGCTTTGCAACGTCATGGATGTCTCCGCACGGAATGAAATGTTTCCAGCCTGCCCGCCACGGCGATGCCCGCCGGAGGGGCACCGTGGCGACTGCCGGAATTCACGGGAAATGCTCTACTAATCCACTCTAACTTGCCGAGCACCGCCACGACCGGAGAAATGCCCGTATTCTGCGCAAATTATCGGCCACGACCGTATGAACCCTGTCGGGTTCGAAACGGGAAGCGGGCGAGAAAGCGCCGGGGCCGCCGAGATCGTCGGCCATGCCCTTACGAGAAAATGGGTCTGAGCGGTGCGGAGCGAAACGGTGAAACCTACCGTTTGGCCCAGGTTTTCACGATAGTCCGGGGTAAGTCGAGTTGCAACAATTCCAATGAAATCCGATGTCTCTGCGGTGTTGGGCCCTGCGTAATCGCTACGACCCGTCCGAGTACCGACCGTTTAAGCAGGAGTGCGAAGCCCTTGCGAGCCGTGGTCGGCCAAGGCTAAGGTAACGAAATCTCCCGGCGACGACAGGTTTCGGCCGTGTTTACCTCGCACCGTCGGGCCGACGGCCGGGATTTCGCACCTCCCTCTTTGACGGCACTTCGCCGCTATTATGCCCCCCAGCCTCGCATACCTGGTGATTCGCGAAGGGGCTCGCTGGACCGACGTCTTTCGCCTCGTGCCGGGCCAGGTTGCTTCCATCGGTCGTGCGCCGACGAATCAGATCGTCATGAAAGACGATCGCTGCAGCCGCAACCACGCCGAGGTTTTCTTCCGCGACGACCAGTGGTACGTCCGTGATTTAGACAGCCGCAACGGCACGCTCGTCAACGAAGCTCAGATTCACGCCGAACATCCGCTGACGGCCGGCGAAGTGATTCGCATCGGCAATTCGCAGTTGGCCTTCGTTCATGATCTGACGAAAGCGTTTCCCGAATCAGGTTCGGCCGTGCGCACGATGCCAATCCCCGGCATGGCGGCAACGGCGGTCGGCATCGGCGACAGCGATTCGTCGATCAACGTCCACGAACCGACGATGATCACCCATCGTAGGGTGCAGACGAAGTTCTTGGAGCCGATCAAGGACGATCAAGACGCGGTGCCGAAGGCGGGCCGTGCCGCGGCAAAACTCTGTCGATTGGCGTTCGAACTTGCCAAGGCGACCGATCCGTACACCGTGGCGCAGATCGCGCTCGAAGGCTTGTTCGAAGGCTCGGCCGTCGATGCCGGGGCCGTGTTGCTGTTGCGACGCAACGCGACGGCCGGCGAACTGCGCGACGCCGATTTGGAAGTCGTCGCGTCGCAATCGAGCACTAGCCTGCCGTATCACCGCATCTCTCCGTTTCTCGCGGCGACCGTACTCCGCGAGGGCGAGGCGGTCCTGGCCCGCAACGTCATCGGCGATAGCTCGGTGATGAGTCGCGACAGCCGCGGCGAAATTCAAGCGGTTAGCGTGCTCTGCGCGCCGATTCGCCGCATGGAGAAGATCGTTGGCCTGATTCATCTGTATTCGACTCGGCCGGAGCGTATGCCCGACCCGGACGATTTGGAGTTTACGCTCGCGGTCGCGGAAACCGTCGGCGTGGCCCTGCAAAACCTCAAACGCCGCCAAGAACTCGCGGAAAACCTCAACACGGTCCGCGACGAAAACGTCCAACTTAGGCAAAGGCTCGGTGCAGAAAGTGAGATCGTCGGCGCGAGTCGCGCCATGCAGAAAGTCGCCGAAGAAATCAGCCGTGCGGCGCCGAACAATGCCACGGTGCTGATCCGCGGCGAGAGCGGTGTCGGCAAAGAATTGGTCGCTCGGGCCGTGCACTTCTCGAGCCCTCGCCGCAAGGGGCCGTTTGTTTGCATCAATTGCGCCGCCCTCTCCGAAACACTGTTGGAAAGCGAACTCTTCGGGCACGAAAAAGGAGCGTTCACGGGCGCGATCGGCCGCAAAGCCGGGAAGTTCGAAGCGGCCCACCAGGGGACGCTCATGCTCGACGAAATCGGCGAGATGAGCCCGGCGATTCAAGCGAAGTTTCTCCGTGTGTTGGAAGGGCACGCCTTCGAGCGAGTCGGCGGCAGCGAACCGCTGAAGGTCGACGTCCGCGTGATCGCCGCGACGAATCGTGATTTGGAAAAGGCGGTCACCGAAGGGATCTTCCGCCGCGATCTCTACTTCCGTTTGCACGTGCTCGAGATTCTCGTGCCGCCGCTCCGCAAACGTCCGGAAGATATCGCCGAGCTGGCGTACTACTTCTTTAACCGCTTCACCGGCGAGACCGGCCGCAAGCTCAAAGGCTTCACGCCCAAGGCGATGGAGCAGATGATGCGTTATCGCTGGCCGGGCAACGTGCGCGAGCTGAAGAACGTCGTCGAGCGGGCCATCGTATTGGCCGAAGGCGAATACATCGAAGACAACGATTTGTTGCTTTCGAAACTGCCGACGTCCGGCGATACGGTCGACGTCCCGAGCACGCCCGTCGATTTCAAACCTTGCTCGTTGGCCGAGATGGAGCGTAAACACATCCTGGCCGTGCTGAAATCGACCGGCGGTAACAAGAGCCAAGCCGCGACGATCCTCGGCATCGAGCGTTCGACCCTCGATCGCAAACTCCGGCGTTACGAACAGAACGAACAGCCGCAGAATCGAGTGAGTTGACGGCGACGCCGCGGTCGGACCGTGATGTAACGCTGGTAACGATTGTGCCGCTTCTCGGCCGTTCGGACGGCATGAAGTCGTGGGCCTCCGCAACGAATGCGCATCCTCCCAATGCAAAACGGCGACCTAGATTTGGAGGCGTTTCCCCTCGCCTAACTTCTAGGAAGCTATCGATGTCGACGGCCGTTTTGGAACCTTCGCTCAGTCTGGCGACCGAAGGTCCGCTCTACAAATCGATCTGCGACGCCGTCAACAATTGCCTCATGATGTGCAACTGCCGCGCTCGCTGCGTCGGCGTCAGCACGGTGCCGGCGTATGAGCCGGGCGGCATCACGGGCATGATCGGCGTTCACGGCAAGGTGTCGGGCTTCGTCAACGTGAACCTCGCCGAGCGCGTGGCCATCAAAGCGGTCGGCGGATTGTTGCAAGAGAACTATCAATCGTTGACGGCGCAGGTCGTCGACGGAGTGGGCGAAATTACGAACATCATCGTCGGCGGAATCAAATCGGCGCTGGCCAACACGGCTTGGGCGTTCCCGCATATTACCGTGCCGTCGGTAATCGTCGGCAGCGGCTACCGCATGACCTACGCCAAGGGGCTTGAGTTTCTCTCCGTCTGCTTCGAGCACAACGACCCCGAAGCGGTGATGTTCGAAGATCGCATGATGCAAGTGAGCGTTTCGCTGCTCAAGCTTTAGTAGCCTCGGCGGAGGGAAATTCTTCCCTTCAGCCGCGTCGTGCCGCATACTACGCGCTCTCGCTTCGCAGTTCCCGCCCCCAGCGCGAGCACGTAACTATGGCGAAAACCTACCGTGCGGCCGTCATCGGCAGCACCGGACGCGGCAACTACGGACACGGCATCGACACCGTTTGGCGCGACGTGCCCGGAGTAGATGTCGTCGCCGTGGCCGACGACAACAAAGCGGCCATTCCGGCGGCGATGAAAGCGACCGGCGCCAAAGAGAGTTTCACCGACTATCGGCAAATGCTCGACCGTGCGAAGCCGGACGTCGTCGGCATTGGCCCGCGTTGGCTCGACCAGCATCACGCCATGGTCTTGGCCTGCGCCGAGCGCGGCATTCACATGTATCTCGAAAAGCCGTTCGCCCGCACCTTGGTCGAAGCCGATGCGATGATCGCCGCTTGCGAGCGGACGCACGTCAAGCTGGCCGTCGCCCATCAAACACGCTACAGTCCGCTGATTGAAACGGTTCGCTCGCTCATCGCCGCCGGAAAGATCGGCCGCATGTTGGAACTACGCGGCCGCGGCAAAGAAGATCGTCGTGGCGGCAGCGAAGACCTGTGGGTGCTCGGCTCCCACATCATGAACCTCATCCGCACGTTCGGCGGCGACCCACGCTGGTGCTTCGCGCAAGTTCTGCAAAACGGTCACGGGCTCACGAAGGCCGACGTCGCCGAAGGGGCCGAGGGGTTAGGGCCGCTGGCCGGCGATCAGGTGTCGGCCATGTATGGCCTCGATCAAGGGGTGACCGCCTACTTCGGCACCCAGCGCAACGCCGGCGGCGGCAAGTCACGGTTCGCTTTGCAGATTCTCGGAACCGCCGGGATCATCGAAGTCACGAGCGGCTACCACCCGATCGTTAACTATCTCGGCGATCCGGCCTGGTCGCCCGGTCGGAGCGGCATTCAATGGCAAGCCGTGAGCACGCAAGGAATCGGCAAGCCCGAAACGGCGACGGACTCCGGGCCACACGCCGGCAACATCGCCGCCGTGAAAGACTTATTGTCGGCCGTCGAAGAAGATCGCCAACCGATCTGCAGCGCCTACGATGCCCGCGCGGCCGTCGAAATGATCGTGGCCGCGCTGGAGTCGCAACGCGTCGGCGGCCCGGTATCGTTGCCGCTCAAGACGCGCGTGAATCCGCTGACGCTGCTGTAAGTTGTGTGTTGGGGTGCCACTGGTGCTCGTCCACCAGTGCCCCATTCCACGTCGGCAATACGCTGGTGGGCAAGCCACCAGTGGCACCCTTGAGTCGTCTAACTACTCGCGACCGGCCAGCTTGCCCAATGAGTTCTTCACCCCGGCCCGCAGGAACTGAATGATCGCCGCCGGGCTTTGGGCTCCGACAAGCCGCTGCTGCGTCCACTTGTCCCCGTCGCGCTGGAACATGACCAGTTGCGGGATCGAACCTCCCTGCATGACTTGCTTGGCGATGTCCTTCTGGGTGTCGGTATTGACGACCGTGAACGCGACGTCCTTAAACACCGCATCCTGCGCCACTTGGGGCAGCGCCGTATTCTTCATCACGCGACAGGCTCCGCACCAATCTGCGCCGATCAATACCACGAGCGGCTTGCCCGTCTTTTCCGTCTCCGCGTAGGCCTGTTCGTAAGTCATCGTCGGGCTCGCCGACAGGACCACCGTTTGCAACAAAGCCGCCATTGCCGTGGAAATCACCGTTTACCACTCCTTGCGAATTAACTTCGTGTCTCTCCTCACCGCGTCGAAATAAGGCCGAACCGACAAGGTTCCCGACCCGTTCGCGATTTCGAGCGGTCCGCTTCCTGCCCGGCGTCAAAGTCTGCGCCCGCGGAAAGGGTTCCCCAGTCTACCGGTCTAAGGCCGACCATCAACCCGCCAAATACCGCATCGCCCGGTATTCCGCTTTGATTTCACTGACCCGAAGACGAGCGCTTCCTAAAACGGCCGTCATCTCCAGTGCGTCGATCTTCCCAAATCATTTTTCCTTTGGGATTTACGTAGCGGTTCGCTACAATCGGCCGCCGATAGGTCGCCGCGGCGGACTGCAGATGCACTTTGGCGCGCAGGCCCGTCGCCGGGCAAGTTACACGCTCGCCGAGATCGCCCATTCTCTCCGGTCGCACATCTTGAAGGTCGCCCAAATTTAGGGTCGCATCTCCGCGGCCATTTCAGCATGAAGCTTCGCGTCGGTCTGATCGGTCTGGGGGGAAACTGGGAATCGCGCCACCGCCCTGCCCTGCGCGCCTTGAGCGACCGTTTCGAGG
>JAFLCO010000164.1 GCA_017303535.1 Planctomycetota bacterium | reverse complement strand
CGGCGCGGCGGGCGACGACGGCATGGCACGCGCACGGCCGGCACTTTAGAATGTGGCGACTTTCCGGCCTGATTCTTGGCCGTTTCCTTCAGCAGAGTTCGACAACACGACAGGCGGCCCGGCGTGAAGATTGCGTATCTCGATTGCTTGAGCGGCATCAGCGGCGACATGACTCTCGGCGCTTTGGTCGATGCCGGCGTTGACCTCGGGGCGATTCAGGCCGCCATCGATTCGCTGAAGTTGCCCACGTGCAAGCTCGTCTGCAATGAAGTCAAACGCAAAGGGTTCCGCGCGTCGAAAGTCACCGTCGAGCACGAGCCCGAACATGCCCATCGCCACCTGCATCACATCACCGACATGATCGACGCCTCGGCCATGACGGCCCGGCAAAAGGATCTGGCGAAGCGGATTTTCACGAAGCTGGGAGAGGCCGAAGCTAAGGTCCACGGTACGACAATCCGCAAAGTGCACTTCCACGAAGTCGGCGCGGTCGATTCCATCGCCGACATTTGCGGCGCGGCGGTCGGCTGGGATTTGCTCGGCGTTGACCGTATCTATTGCTCGCCGGTGCCGACGGGGCGCGGCTTCGTGCAAATTGAGCATGGCCGCTGCAGCGTGCCGGCTCCTGCGACGGCGGAGCTATTGCAAGGCGTGCCGCTGGCCGCGTCGCACGTCGATGCAGAACTCACGACGCCGACCGGAGCCGCGATTCTAGCGACGCTCGTCGATGGTTACGGGCCGCTCCCTTCGATGAAGATCGAACGCATCGGTTACGGCTCCGGCGACAAAGACTTCACCTCGCATCCGAACATCCTGCGGTTGTTTCTCGGAGAGAGCACGGCGACCGCGGCCAGCGATCAGGTGTGGGTCGTCGAAACGAACCTCGACGACGTGAGCGGCGAAATCATCGGCTACTGCACGACCAAGCTTTGGGAGAAGGGCGCGCTCGACGTTTACACGACCGCGATTCAGATGAAGAAGAACCGGCCCGGCACGACGCTCACCGTCTTGTGCCAAGCGGCCGATTTGGAGCGGATCGAGAAAACTCTCTTCCGCGAGACGGGCACGCTCGGCGTTCGTCGCTGGCCGGCGAGCCGCCACAAGTTGGAACGAAAGGAGCACGCCGTCGAAACGCCCTGGGGTTCCGTTGCGGGCAAACTCGGTTGGATCGCCGGCCAGGAGCCGAGCTTCTCGCCCGAGTTCGAGGCCTGCCGCGTCGTGGCCGAAAAGCACGGCGTGCCGCTGAAAGACGTTTACGAAGCGGCTCACCGAGCTTTCGATGCCGCAAAAACTCCGCCGCCAAGTACGGGACAATAAAGGATCGACGGGGATCGGGTGCCACTGGTGGCTTGCCCACCAGTGCTTTCAGAACATATCGATAGGGGGACTGGTGGACGAGCCACCAGTGGCACCCAACGTCGGAACACGATTATCTGAGACGACACGGATGTTGTTCGCCGAATTCAATCCGAGCACTTGGACGACGCCGGCCTTGGCCGCGGCCCTGACGTTGGCCGTGCTCATGCGGCTGCGCGGGCGGCACCAAATCGCAAAGCCCGGCACTCGCAAGACCGCCGAACCGATCGTCGAACAAACGACGATCTCCGCACACGCCGTCGTTGACGACCGACGACTGGTCGAGTTCTACGAAACGGCCCGCGAAATCGAAGCCCGCCTCGATATGAAGCGAGCGCTACTCGAACAACTCATCGCCGCGGCCGACGAGCGCATCGACGAACTCCGGCAATTGGAAGCCGACTCGAAAGCGACGTCGGAGCCTGCAAACTGATCGGCTGTCGGCCGTCAAGTTATTTTTGGCCGGCACTGAGACCGTGGCCAAAAGCAAGTTTATTTTCCGGCTATTCGAGCGGACGCACTCCGTGGCCTGTCACATCTTGCGGCCGGCCAAAAACTCGTGGCATCGCCGGACGGAATTTGGGATATTACGCAATGCGCCGCTGCGCACACCGCGCCGACTTTAGCCCCCGGCACTTCATGCCGGGGGCAATCGACGCGGAGTCGCCCGACGATGAATGTCCCGAATACCAGCCCCGCAGCGCCAGCAAGGGGACATGACAGTTCTTCAAACCGCCAACGCCGAAGCAAGCACGTCTGCCCCTATTTCCCCGACATGAAGTGCCAAGGGCTGAGGACCATGAAACTATGAATCACCGCGGCCAACCTTTAACCGACGTCACCCTCATCCGGCCTTCGGCCACCTTCTCCCGGAGGGAGAAGGATTGGGTCGCGATTTCTGCTCGGCTCCGGTCCTTATCGTCAATCGAATTGCAATTACAACCGCGCTACGGTTACTGCGTGCAAAACGGAGGGGGTGCGTGCAACGAGGTCCGTTTTGCACGCACGGCTTCACTTAGAACTAAGGGTGCGTGCACAAGGGGGTCGGATTCACGCACTTGCCGTTTTGGGGTAATTGCAAATCTGTTGCAATTAGGGTTCGCAAAACGTCGCAAATGGGTTTTCGCACCGAAGGCGGTTTCTGTTCCGCTGGCGATCCTGACGGCCTGCGGCGTCTGGTTGGCCTCGGCAACGATCGGCGTCGCTCAAGACTCCGCATCGCCGACGGTCGCCAAGAAGCCGGTCGCCAAGAAGCAACTTGAACTCCCGCCGGGCGTGCGCGTCGAGCGCGATTTGGAATTCGTGCGCCGCGGCGACCAGTCGCTCCGGCTCGATCTCTATTTGCCCGCAAAGCCGACGGAGCGCCCTTTGCCGTTGGTCGTTTGGGTTCACGGCGGCGGTTGGAACGCCGGCGACAAAGCCCGATGCCCGGGCGTTTATCTGGCGGCCGAAGGGTTCGCGGTCGCGAGCATCAATTACCGGCTGACTCAGGAAGCCAAGTGGCCGGCGCAGATCGACGACTGCCGCGAAGCGATCCGCTGGTTGCGGCGTGAAGGGGCCAAGTACGGCATCGCCACGGACAAGATCGGCGTCTGGGGAGGTTCGGCCGGTGGGCACTTGGTCGCCTTGATGGGAACGCTCGACGTGCCGACGGACGAAGCCGTTTCGTCGCGCGTGCAAGCCGTTTGCGATTGGTACGGGCCGAGCGATCTGCTGACGATGCCGCCGAACGTGCTCAGCGCGGGCAAGACCGAAGCCGATCTGGCAAAAGCGAACGGGGCGCAGTTGCTCGGCGGCATCGTGCGCGATCGGCCGGAGTTGGCGAAGCAGGCGAGCGCCTACTATCAGGCGAGCGCCGGCGACACGCCGTTTCTGATCATGCACGGCGACCAAGACCCGGGCGTGCCGTTGGAGCAGAGCCGTAAGTTGCACGAAGCCTTACAGAAGGCGGGCGTGGAATCGACGCTGACTGTCGTCAAGGGGGGCGGCCACGGCGGCCCGGCGTTTCAGACCGACGCCGTGAAGAACGAAGTGCGGGACTTCTTTCGAAAGCACTTGGCGAAGTAGCGAGCGATGAAACGAGCGATGGCATCACGAAGCGGGATCGATCGGCGTCGCGCCCGGTGGCGGAGTGCCGCCGCCGGCGCGAATGTACTCCGCGCGATTCCTTGCGTAATCGACGCTTGCCGGATCTTCTGCGGACGCGGCGTTGCCCGCTTGATGGGCGTCGAACATCACGCGCAAATATTTTCGGCACCAACCACAACCGGTGCCGGCTCCGAAGCAATCGCTCATCTGCGCGACGCGACGCGGCTTCTCGACGCGCAGGAAGTTTTGCAACTTGCGTTTCGTGACGTGAAAGCAGAGGCAGACTTCGTCGTCGAGTTGCATGGCGAACCGCTGCGAAAGTTAGGCGTCGGCGTCGGGTGCGGTGAGTTTCAAGGCGATCCGGCAGGCATATTCGAAGGCCGGAATATCAAGCCGTTCGCTCGTCGTGTGAACGTTCTGTTGGCCGCAGCCGAGCGTGACCGTCGGGATGCCGCGGGCCGAAAGCCAGTTGGCGTCGAGACCGCCGTTGCTGATGGCGCGGACGGGATTCAGGCCGACCGCACGCACGGCTCGCTCCGCTTCGACGACGCACGGTTCGTCGCTGCGAAGCGCGAACGATTCGTAGTCTTGCCGCGATTCGAACTTGATCTTACCGGCGACGCCTTCGTGGTTGGTGACCGAGGCTGCGGCCTTCTCGAACGCGGCGCGAAAGGCGTCGAGAATCCGTTTGCGGAACTTGGCGTCGTGGGCCCGACATTCCGCGCGGAGTTCGAGATAATCGGTGACGACGTTCGTGGCCGCACCGCCGGTGACGACGCCGACGTTGCTGGTGCCCCGGATGCCGTCCTTCTCAATCAGGCCAAGCCAGCCGGCGTTTTGCAGATCGGCGATCGCCAGGGCCGCGATGGTCACAGCGCTGATGCCCTTTTCGGGAGCGCCGCCGGCGTGGCTGGCGAGGCCTTCGACGTTGATTTTCATGCGAAAGGCGCCGGTCGCGCCAATGGTCAGCTTCTCGGCGGGGCCGCCGTCCCAGTTGAAGGCGAGCTTCGGTTTGCCGAGGAGGCTCAAGTCGCCGTGCCGAGCGCCGAACAGGCCGACTTCCTCTTGCACGCACCACAGGAACGTCAGCGGCGGATGCGGCAGCTTGTGTTTGAGAATGGCCAACGCAGCCGAAAGGATCGCCGCGCAGCCCGCTCGGTTGTCGGCGGCCAGGCCGGTCGACTTGTCGGCCGATTGCACGAGTTTGCCTTTTCGCACCGGCCGGCTGCCGACACAAAGCGGGACCGCGTCCATGTGTGCAACCAACAAACGGCGCGGGGCTTTGGCTGTGCCCGGCAGTTGAAACGTGAGGTTGCCGATTTCGCCGCCCAGCGGAGATCGTTTTGGGGTGTCGTCGGTGCGGACCTGCGACATGTCGGCCCCCGCGCGACGGAGTTCGTCTTGGATCAGCGCGGCGACCTGCGACTCTTCGCCGCTACGGCCCGGGACGGCCATCAGGCGCATGACGAGATCGAGAGTGGAGTCGTCGGTGCGCGACGGCGACGGTTTCTTGGCCGCGGGCTTCTTGGTGCGCGAAGCAGACGTTTTGGCGGGAGTCATCGTGGGAATGGTGAGAGTTGTGGCACATTTACCGGCGCTACAACACGATTTTAGCCGTTTTCAGCAGCTTCGGGCCGCGAGGACTTGGAATTTTTCCGGATGGTTCGACAATTGAAGTCTCTGCTGTTTACGTAGGGCCGGCGTGCGACGTGGGGCCGTGAAAGGAACCGATTGACCGTGCGACATCTGCTGGATCTGACGCTCGCCGAGTTGAAGCAATGGCTGACCGAACGTGGTCTGCCGGCGTTTCGGGCTGCGCAGATTCAGAAGTGGATCTTTGAAAAACGGGCCGGCTCGTTCGAGGAGATGACCGATCTGCCGAAGGATTTGCGGACGCGGTTGGCCGAAGAGTTCGTGATCTTTTTGAGCAAGGTCGTCGCGCATAAGACGGCCGAGGACGGTACGGAGAAGCTGTTGCTTGAGTGGCAAGACGGCAATCGGATCGAGTGCGTGCTGATCCGCGAAGGGAAGCGGCGGACGATTTGCATCAGCACGCAGGTCGGCTGTGCGATGGGGTGCGTGTTTTGCGCGAGCGGACTCGACGGCGTGGCACGTAACCTGACGACCGGCGAAATCTTGGAGCAGATGCTGCTCTTGAACCGCGTGCAATCGGACGAGGAACGGCTGAGCAACATCGTGGTGATGGGCATGGGGGAGCCGCTGGCGAATCTCGATCGTTTGTTGCCGGCGCTCGAAAAGGCGGGCGATCCGGCGGGGCTGGGCATCGGCGGCCGGCATATCACGATTTCGACCGTTGGGCTGCCGCCGGCGATGGACCGGCTCACGGCCATGCAGACCAACTATCATCTGGCCGTGTCGCTGCATGCGCCGAACGACGAACTGCGAAACCAGATCGTGCCGGTGAACAAAAGCATGTCGATCGCCGCGATTCTCGAAGCGGCCGATCGATTCTTCGCCGATAACGGCCGGCGATTGACGTTTGAATATGTGCTGCTCGGTGAATTGAACGATCGACCGGAGCATGCCGAGGAGTTGGTCGAGCTTTTGCGCGGACGGACGGCCTTGCTCAACGTGATCCCGTACAACACCGTGGCCGGGTTGCCGTATAAGACGCCGACGGCGCGGGCCCAGCAGCGGTTCCTCGATATCCTTCGCGACGGCGGCGTGAACGTGCAAGTGCGGACGCGCAAGGGTGACGAGATCGACGCGGCCTGCGGGCAGTTGCGACGCAGCTTTCCGCAGAATGCCGCGGCGGGCGGCGGCGTGGAAGTGCAGATCGGTGCGCCGGCGACGAACGTCAGCGGTTCGCAAATCGACGGCAACTGAGAAAGTCGATCGGTAGCGAAGTTTCGCCAGTCGTCGAAAGATCGGCCAGCGCTTCGCCGAGCACGCTCGAGAACTTGAAGCCGTGGCCGGACAGCCCGGCGACGAACGCGACTTGCGGATGTTGCGGGTGGCGGTCGACGAGGAAGTTTTCGTCGGGCGACATCGTGTACATGCAGGGGGCGTGATCGACCACGGTCGGCGTAACGCCCGGCATGTAAGTGCGGAGGAAATTCTGCACGCGAGCGAGATCGATCGGGTTGACGGCTTTGTCGAGGTGGGTTGGATCGGCGACCGGAGTGCCGCCGCTATGTTCGGCGCACTTCAAGCCTTCGGGACCGACGACGGGGAAGCCGTAGAAAACGCCGGCGGGTTGGCCGAGGTCGTCGAGCGTTTCATAGAGAAACGACGGGCAGCCGGCGGCGAGCGCGTATTCGGCGGAGGTCGGCGAGAACCAGTATTGCGGCTTGCGGCGAACTTGGAGCGGGATGCCGAGATCGGCGAGGAGCGTGCCGGCCCAGGCGCCGGCCGTGAGGATAAGCCGAGCCGCGCGATAGGTGCCGTGAGCCGTGCGGACCTCGATGCCAGAACCGTCGGGCCGCCACGAGAGGGCCGGTTCGTCGAAGCGTAGGTCGGCTCCGAGGTCGCGGGCCAAGCGAACATGGGCGGCGATGCAACGTTCGACGCGGAGGAAGCCGGCGTGCCGTTCAAAGACGCCGACCATGCTCTGCGGAACGCGGAAGCCGGGAAAGCGGCGATGGATCTCGTCGGCCGTGAGCGAATCGACGGCCAGCCCATGAGCCGACGCCGCGGATAAGACGCCGGGCACGACATTGCCGGACGGTGGGCCGATTTCGAGCAGGCCGGTTTCTTGGAAGAACGGTGGTTGTTCAGAATCGCCGACGGTCGCGGCAAGTTCTTCCCAGAGCCGATACGCGCGGAGGACAAGCGGCACGTAATCGGGATGTTCGAAGTAGGCCTGGCGGATCATCCGCGTGCGGCCGTGTGAACTGCCGCGATCGTGCGGCGGGGTGAAGCGATCGAGGGCCAGAACCCGTTGGCCGCGGCGGGCGAGATGGTAGGCCGCCGCGGATCCGACCGCACCGCAACCGACGACGATGCAATCGTACGACGTCATGCGAAGGGGGGCCGGTCGCCGAGAGACCTCGTTAGGAGCGGTGCGTTAACGCCAGTCTTCGCCGCCTTGTTCGTCGGTGCCGCCGCACCAAATCTCCAGGGCGTCGAGCAGGCCGTCGCGTTCTTCTTGGCGGGCCCAAATCGATTCGCCGTCTTCGAGGCGAACTTCGTAATAGCCTTCGCGCACGCAGTCTTCCTCGCCGCAGTAGTGCGGAGTCTTGCCGATCCACAGCACGCGGTAGAGGGGGATAAACTTGTCGTCGACGACGAACATGTTTTCCGACATTGCGATGACCCTGGGCCGAGAGGCGAACTCAAACGTACGTTTGTATTGTACGCAGGCCGGATCGACAAGGCGCGGGCTCACTGCGGCCCGGGCCATTTCGCACGGCGCTGCGGAAAAACGCCGAAATTTACGCGCCCTTACCGAGTTCGATCGAGCGGCGCGTCGCAGCTTCGACGGCCGAGATCAAATCACCGCGAACCGCACCGGCTTCCAAGGCCTGGAGGCCGGCGATCGTGGTGCCGCCGGGGCTGGCGACTTGGTCTTTGAGTCGGCCCGGATGTTCGTTGGTTTCGAGCACCATGGCGGCGGCGCCGCAGACCGTCGAGGCTGCGAGACCGAGGGCCACGTCGCGCGGTAGGCCCATGCGAACACCGCCGTCGGCGAGCGCTTCGATCATCACGTAGACGAACGCCGGGCCCGAGCCGGAGAGGCCCGTGACGGCGTCGAGGAGCTTTTCGTCGAGCTTGTAGCACGAGCCGACGGATTCGAGCAATTGCTGGACGACGGCGGCATCGTCGGCCGTGGCATGGTGTCCGAGCGCGAAGGCCGAAGCTCCCTTACCGATAAGGCACGGGGTATTGGGCATCACGCGCACGACCCGGGCTCCTTCGCCGAGGCCGTGCTGCAAGGCTTGCAAGGTCACGCCGGCGGCGACGGAGACGACGAGTTTCCCCGCGACGTGGCCTTTGAGTTCGCCGACGACGGCTGCGATCTGCTGGGGCTTCACCGCCAGAAAGAGGATCTCGGCCGCGGCGGCCACGTCGCGGTTGGTCGCCGCCGGTTTGCCGCCGGCAGAGGCCTTGAAGGCGTCGCCTGCCGCAGCGACGGGATCGTGAAACGTTACGGCATCGGTCGTGGTGAGCCCGGCGCGAATGAACCCGCTGGCCAGTGAGGCGGCCATTTTTCCGGCGCCGAGAAATCCGATTCGTTGCGACAGCATCATCTTTGCCGGCGGTCCGGGGTGAGGGGCCGTCGAACGACTGCGGCCGACGGGATTTCCCAGTTTAGTCGACAAGCCGGCGAGGGCAAACCGCTCTGGACGCCCGGGCGGCGTTTTGCCACACTCCCGCCCCTTCGCAGGTGCTTGTTTTGCGATGCCGAATCTTGGGAGCGTGGATGCCATGTCGCGGTTAGAACGTTCGGCTTGGATAACGCTGCCGATGATTGCCGTCTTGCTGGTTACGGCATCAGCGAGTGCCGAGGGATTGAAACTCTGGCCGACCTCGTTGCCCGACTTACCGAAGCCGCCGAATCTCGGGGTGACGAAAGCCGTTCGCCAGACTCTTGAAGTCTCGACGACTGCTTCGAAGCGCGCGCTGAGCACGTCCGCGAAAGTCACGAAGAAGGCATGGAGTACTACGGTCGACGTGGTGACGCTGAAGCCGCTTCGTGCAGCGCCGCCGCAAAAGAAACCGAGCCAATTTAAGCTCGGCCTGCACCCCGACCCGCAGACTGTCAGCGGCAAGCCGCAAACGGGACCGCTGGGTACGTTGTTCGCTCCGAAGGCCACGGTGGCGCCGCGTACCGCATCCAACTTTTTCGCCCAAGAGCGCGTTCGCTAATTCTTCGAGTTTTTGATCGGCGCTATTTGCGTCTGTCCGCCGCCCACAAAGGTACGACACATGCCGAACCTTCCGGCCAAGCAACGTCTGTCGGCGATGCTCTTCCTCGGGCTTTTGCTCTGCATCGGATGTTCGACGGTAACGCCCTCGTCGGTTGAAAAAAAAATCACGCAACCGCCGAGCGACGCGTTTCTTAAAAAGGTGAAGAACGATCCGTTCCCATCGGCGTCGCAACAGGGCCTTTCGACCCGCTGATCTCAGCTTTAGAAGCGTCAGAGCAGTGCTCGTTTGTCGTGGAAGACAACGCCATGCTTGCCGTCGCAACCTGCTGCCGCATTGGCATTTAGCGATTCGCTGCGAGGACGAATCCTGCGTCTTGGCGAACTATCGCATTTCATCCCTACCATTAAGCGGGGCGATTTTTTCTGACATCATTCCCAAAATCCCGCAAATCAGTAAGATAGGGGGTTTGACTGAGAGCAATGATGCAAGACCACTATTTAAATCGAATGATTCGAGCCTGGAGCAGCCGACTGGCGCTGCTGCTGGTGGTTTGCATTATTACATCGACTGATGCTGACGCGATTCAATTCGGCCGCCGCATTCACCAGTGGGGGCGATTTCGTCCCGGCAGTTGGGTGGTAATGCGACAAGGGATGGAGTCGCTCGACCCAGAAGGCCAGGTCGTTAATCGCAGCGTCAGCGAAACGAAGATGACGTTGGCCGATGCCGACGACCAGGCGCTGACACTGAAGGTGCAGTCGTCGCTGGAAATCGGCGGCAGGAAACTGGAAAACCCTCCGCAGGAGTTGCGCCAGGGGCCGCTGGGCGATCCGATCAGTGTCGGAGCCGTCGCCCAGGAACTCCCGTCGGAAGACGTGACGATTCAAGGTCGCGCGATTCGCTGCGAGGTCCGCAGGGCGGAAAGCGTCGTCGGCCCTCGCCGCCAGATTGTGACGACCTGGGTCAATCCGAACGTCGCGCCTTACGTGTTGCGAAAGATCACGTCCACGGTCGACGCCGCATCCGGCAAGACGTTGGGTGAAACTGTTATGGAAGTGGTTTCGCTTTCGACGGAGCGTCGCGTGCTGGCCCGCAATCGCACGGTTGCAGAAGTTCGCACGGTACAACGGCACGCTCGCGGGCAGACCACGACACAGGCCATTTGCTGCCCGGAAATTCCCGGCGGCGTGGTAAGCCAGACGACGCAAGAGTTCGACGCCGGCGGCCAATTGATTCGCCGTACGAGCGTCGAACTGGTCGACTTCGAAACGAAGTAGACGACGCTTCTCTTTCGGATAGACAGTTTTCTAGCCCTTCGGCACGTAGTCGACGACGCAAACGTCGTCCAGGTGTGGCTTCACCAGGTCGACGAATTCTTTGTGAGCCGCGTGCGGCAAGTAGGCGTCGCGTCCCGCAGCATCTGCGAACGTGACGAAGAAGCAGTGCGTGAAACCTTTCGAGAGGTTTTCCACGCCGACGTCGGTGCCCCACTCGAAGTCCTTGATGACGTCGATCTTGCTCGGCAACGCGGCGAAGGCGTCGGTAATCATCTTGAGCGTTTCCGCGCTCGTCCCCTCTTTGAACTTGAAGAACACCACGTGGCGGAGCGGCGGCGACTTTTCCGCATCCGCGGACGCTTGACCGACGACAAACATGGCGGCCCCGACGGCGGCGAACAGCATCGCAGCGGTAAGCGGTTTGGCGAGCTTAGGCATGGGAAAGTTCTCCGTGGCGAAATGAAATAAGTGGCCGGTGAGAGCGCGTCATTCTCGAAGCGATGTGTTATCGGTGCGACCAGATTACACTGGCGACGAGATTACACCGCTGAAGCTTGGCCGGCAAACGCTAGTCTGCCGAACTTCGTCTCGCGCCCTGCCCGTTACTTCCATCTAGTCGGAGCCGATCCATGTCGCTACGAGTTATTTTTGCGCTGTTGCCTGCAGCGATCATTTCCGCGACGGCGGCAGCCGGCGACTGGGTAGAGCTATTCGACGGCAAGTCACTCGAAGGCTGGACGAAGCGCGGAGGCACGGCCGAATACCGCGTGGAAGACGGAGCGATCGTCGGTACGACGGTCGAAGGCAGTCCTAACACGTTTCTCTGCCGTGGCCCGTACGCGGATTTCGAACTGGAATTTGACGTGAAGTGCGATTCCAAACTTAACTCCGGCGTGCAGATTCGCAGCCATGTTTACGAGAAGGACACGCCGCAGCCGTCGAACCCGAAGCGCATTCGCAAGGCCGGCGAGGTTTACGGCTACCAATGCGAAATCGATCGCCAAGAAGACGGCGTGGCCGGGAATTTTTGGGACGAAGGCCGACGCACAAAATGGCTCGACGATTTGGCCGCCAAACCTGGTGCGGCAAAGGCCTTCAAGAACGACGAGTGGAACCACTATCGCATCGTCGCGCAAGGCGACCGTATTCGCTCGTGGGTCAACGGAGTCGCTTGCGCCGATTTCCGCGACGCCACCGATGCCTCAGGCTTTATCGGCCTGCAGGTTCACAGCATCAAGAAAGACGCCGGGCCGTACGAGGTTCGCTGGAAGAACATCAAACTCCGCGAACTTTCGCCCGGCGACGAAGTGAAGTAGCCGGGCGAGGAGGTCGGCGACGCGAATCGGCCGGTCCGCCGCTTATTTCTTGGCGTCGGCCGGCGAGGTGATCTCCACGCCCGAGGTCAGCAGCGTGACGTCCGCCGCGACGATCCCCGGGTCGGTATAGCTCACGGTCACGGTTTGGTCGCCCTTTGTAAAGGCGACCAAACCGCCGATCTTTTCCAGCGTCGTCGCTCGTTCTTTCCAGCCGCGCGACTCAAAGGTCTTGCGAAGCTCATCAACGTAGGATTTCGCCTCGCCTGCCGGTAGCGAGAAGTTCATGCGTCCCTTCGATCGCTCAATTTCTTTGGCCTTCGCCGGTAGTGCAAGTTCCACCTTGGGAAGTTCGGCCTCTTCTTTGGCCTTCTTCGCCGCCATCTCCGCTTTGAACTTCTTCTCTTCTTCTGCGACTTCCGCCGCACTTTGATGGCGCAGTGCTACGCGTCGACGTTCCTTATATTCGGAGATGCCCAAGGTCAGCAGATCGCCGGCCGGATTACGGAAGATAAGTTCGTCTCGGACGCCGGACTTGATCGGTAGATCCGTCGTCGCTTTCCAGCCGGCCTCGGCCAATTCTGAGCGATAGAACCCGACGACGTCGTTGAGCGGCTTGGCGGTTTCAAAGTTCAACTGTTTCGTCGTCGTGGCGAACTGCACGCCTTCGGCGAACGACGGCGCCGGAATGTCGACCGGCAACGGTTCCTGCGAGTAGCTGATCATCGTCTTGCCGTCGTACGACGGGCCGACTGTTGCCGTAAGCCGTTTGAGTCCGCGTTTGAAGTATCGCGTTTGGCCGGCGTCGCCGTACGGCACCCAGCCGCCTTGCATCAAAAGCTTGTGGCATTCTTCGGCAACGGAGTTAACCGGGGAATCCGACGAGTACGTCGCGACATCTCCGGTGACGATCACCACCTTCGCGCCGGCAGGTACCGGCAGTTTTCCCAGTTCCGAGTTGGATGCCGCAGACGTACTCGCTGCCGTTGATGCCGCAGTGCCCGAAGCGGAGCCCGAGGCGGTGGGGGCGCTCGGCGTGCATCCGCAAAGCATGACGATTCCAAGAGTTCCCGAAACTGCCACGCCGGCAAGAGAATGGAGTTGGAATTGCTTCGACATCGAATCTGTCCCGGTGCTAAATCACGGCGTGCCAATGCGGACGACGGTAGTCAAATCTACGTCGAAATCCGGAAAAAGGCGAGAGAATTGCATCGCCTCGCAGGGGCGGAATTTGCCGTGTTGTAACGCCGCCGGGCATGGCGA
>JAFLCO010000163.1 GCA_017303535.1 Planctomycetota bacterium | reverse complement strand
CCGAAGAAGAAGGCCGTTCTGAGAAACAACAGGATCGGAGATCCCAAGATGCCACTGCTGATTCGCAACGGCGAGATCGTAAACGCCGACCGCCGCTTCCAGGCCGACATCCTTTGCGACGGCGAGACGATCACTAAGATCGGCCCGAATCTCACTGCGCCGGCCGATGCCGAAGTGATTGACGCGACCGGCAAGTACGTGTTTCCCGGGTTCATCGACCCGCACGTGCATATTCATTTGCCGTTCATGGGGACGCTGGCCAAAGATACGTACGTGACGGCGAGTCGCGCGGCGCTGGTCGGCGGAACGACGACGCTTATTGAAATGGTGTGCCCGGCGCGTGGCGACGATCCGCTGGAAGCGTATGAAATGTGGAAGGCCAACGCCGCCGGCAAGTCGGCCTGCGACTACACGTTCCACATGGGCATTACCCGTTTCGACGGCGAGACCGAAAATATGGTACGGCGGATCGTCGCCGACGGCACGGCGTCGCTCAAGATTTTCCTGGCATACAAAGGAGCGTTCGGCATCGACGACGCCGAGTTATACCAAACGCTCGACTTGGCCAAGCGGCTCGGCGTGATCGTCACGGCCCATTGCGAGAACGCCGAGATCGTCTCGCGGCTCCAGCAGCGGCTCTTGAGCGAGGGCAAGACAGGCCCGGAGTGGCATGAGCCATCGCGACCGGTAACCGTCGAAGCCGAGGGCGTTCATCACTTGGCGACGTTCGCCGCGCTCACTGGCGCGCATACGTACGTCGTACACACCTCATGCATCGAAGCGTTGGCCGAAGCCCAGGCGGCCCAAGCGCGCGGCTTAAAAATGTGGGTCGAAACGGTCGCCCCTTACTTGGTGCTGGATAGCTCGTATGCGGAGCTGCCTGATTTTGAAGGAGCCAAGTACGTGATGAGCCCCCCGCTACGAGATAAGCGGCACCAAGACGTGATTTGGGACGCCATTCGCTCGGGCCTCGTCAGCACGGTGGCGACCGATCATGCGCCGTTTGATTTCCACGGCCAGAAAGAAATGGGGCGCGGCGACTTCACTAAGATTCCCAACGGCATTCCGAGCGTCGAACATCGCGTGCATTTGCTATATACGCACGGCGTGGCCCGGGGCCGGTTGGATTTGCATCGCTTCGTCGACACGGCGAGCACGAAGGCGGCCGAAATTTTCGGGCTGTATCCGCGCAAAGGAACGATCGCCGTCGGCAGCGACGCCGACCTCGTGGTATTCGATCCCGCGTATCGAGGCCAGATCATGGCGGCCGGCCAAGAGATGAACGTCGACTACAGCGCCTTCGAAGGTTGGCCGATCGAAGGCCGCGCCGAAACCGTCACGGTTCGCGGCCGCGTCCAAGTGCGCGACGGCCGGTTCCGCGGCACGACCGACCATGGCCAAATGCTCCGCCGCGCACCGACGCACGGATAAGACAGTTACTCTTTGTCGAGGATTTCACCCGATGCTTCGTATCAATCGCTCCGCCGGACTTCCGCACGTGGCGCTCGTCATTGTCGCAGCCATGTCGCAGTTTGCGCTCGCCGCGCCGCCGACCGGCGAGCGCGTCTTCTACACCGGTCACAGCTTCCACATGTTCGTGCCGCCGCTGGTCGACCAACTCGCCAAATCGGCGGGCATTACCGACCACCGCACCGCCGGCCGGCAAGGCATCGGCGGCTCCAAAGTCATTCAACACTGGGACAAGGCCGACGCGGAGAACACGGCCAAACAAGCACTGCGATCAGGCGAAGTCGACGTTTTTACCATGGCCCCGCACCTGATGGTGCCGGATCCAGGAATCACGAACTTCGTCGAGCTAGGCTTAAAACACAACGCCGGCGTGAAGTTCTATTTGCAGGCCTCCTGGTATCCGTTCGACGTCGCCGATCCGGAGAAGCGGATCCGCGACAATGCGGCGCGCGACGCGATGAAGATCGAAGATCTACAAGCGGCGGTCGACGAATGGCGTACCCGACTCGAGGCCCAGGCCGATGATTTGAACAAGCAACACGGCAAGAAGTGCGTCTACATCACGCCCGTGGGCGACGCCGTCGTGAAGTTGCGGGCCATGATCGTCGCCGGCAAGTTCCCCGGCATCACGAAACAATCGGAACTGTTCCGCGACCCCATCGGTCACGGCCTCGGCCCGATCATGGCGCTGGCCGCGTATTGCAACTACGCCGCGATCTACAAGGCGAGCCCTGAAGGGCTGACGATGACGATCCCGGACGTCACGCCGGAGCAGCACAAGATTTTGCAACAGATCGCCTGGGAGACGGTTTCAGGCTATGCTTATAGCGGAGTCAAAACCGGAGCGCGATAACCGTGACCGACAAACAATTGCTCGACCGAATTCAGGTCGACCCCAAAGTCATGGCCGGAAAACCGACCATTCGTGGAACTCGGCTCACCGTTGATTTTATTCTCGGCCTTTTGGCTCGTGGTTCGACGGAGGACGAAATCCTTGCGGAGTACGCCGGATTGGAACTCACGGATCTGAAAGCCTGTTTGCTCTTTGGCGCTCAAGCCGTGTCGCATGTTTCTTTCTTGCCGCTGTCGAGTCCCGCCGAGGGTGGCCTAGGTGCGATTTCTCATTGATGAATGTACCGGGCCGTCCGTCGCGAAGTGGCTACGTGAGCAAGGTCACGAAGTGTTTTCGGTGTACGACGAGGCGCGCGGGATCGACGACGTCGCGATCCTTGAGAAAGCGTTCGCGGAAAATTGGATACTGATTACGAACGACAAAGACTTCGGCGAACGGGTCTTTGCCGACCGCCTACCGCACCACGGCGTCGTGCTTCTGCGTCTTGGCGACGAACGTGCGGCCGCGAAGATTGCGGTCATCGCACAACTCATCGCCAATCACGGCGAGAAGTTGGCGGAGCGTTTCACGGTCGCGACGGAAACGGCCGTGCGCATATCCGAATAAAGGTCATCCCCGCGCCAGCGCGTCCGACTGCTTTACAAAGTCGTCGCCGCTCCATTGGTGGTCGGCCTTTACGACTTCCTTCTCCGGCGTCGCCGTTTGTTTTGTCGCAGGTCCGGCCTTTGCGGCTCGGGCTTCCGCCTGGCGGCGCACCAAGTCGTAGTGGGTCGTGAAGTACTGCAGGCTGTGGCCGCGGAAGTCGTCGATGCTCTTAAACTGGTGCCGGTCCATGAAGGCCGACAACTCGTCGAGCATCTCACGCACGCAGCGGTAACCGACCTTCATGACGTACGTGCAAACCTGCACGGTGTGGCACCCCAGCAAGATAAACTGCGCCGCATCGTTGCCGCTTTCCACGCCGCCGATGCCGGAGAGCGTCCGGCCGGGGAACTCGTCCCGAATCGTCTTGGCCACTTCCATGCACATCCGCAGCGCGATCGGCATCACGGCCTTCGACGAGTAGCCGCCGGGCGTGGTATAGCCTTCGACGTTCGGCTCGGGCCGGAGCGTCTCCAAGTCGACTCCGATGACGCTGCGGATCGTGTTGATCGCGGCGATCCCTTGCACGCCGGCGCGGAGCGCGGCTCGCGAAGGGTCTTCGATGTGCGTGACGTTCGGCGTCATCTTGGCCCACACCGGCACCCTGGCGGCGCTCATCACCCACTTGCAAACTTCTTCGAGAATCTCGGGGTTCTCCCCCATCGCCGAGCCCATCTTGCGCTCGGGCAAGCCGTGCGGGCAGGAGAAGTTGCATTCGAAGGCGTCGACGCCGGCGGCTTGGCACCGTTCGACGATTTCAATCCAGGCGTCTTTGCGATACTCCTCCATGATCGACGCAATCAGCACGCGGTCGGGATATTTATCCTTGAGCTGTTTGAACTCGTCGATCCACAGATCGAACCCCCGATCGCTGATCAGTTCGATGTTTTCCCAGCCGATGATCTCTTGCGACCCGGCCGTCCGCAGCCGGCCGTAGCGCGGTTGCACGTTCACGACTTTCGACGCGTCGAGGCTGACCGTCTTACAAATGACGGCGCCCCAGCCTTCGTCGAAAGCCTTGCCGATGACGTTGGCATTGGTGCCCGGCGGCCCGGAGGCGATCACCAACGGGTTGGGAAGCTTCAGGCCGTCGACGACGGTGGAGAGATCAGCCATGGCGAACCGAACACTTTTAATTGCGTGAACACGAACCAGTGCCGCCTACGATTTACATCCTACCACGCCCAGCACTTCATCGAGGCAATCCACCATAAAGTCGGCGTCGTCTTTCGTCAGGCACATCGGTGGCTTGATGCGCAGCACGTTGCCGTAAAGGCCCCCTTTGCCGAGCAGCAGGCCGCGCTCTTTGCAGAGTTCGAGAATGTCGGCCGCTTCGGTGTTGGCCGGTTCTTTGGTCTTCCGGTCGCGCACCAGTTCCACGCCGAGCATCAGGCCCATCCCGCGAACTTCACCGATGAGCGGCCGCTTTTCTTGCAAGGCAAGAAGCCGGTCCTTGAGATGTCCGCCGACGTTGAGCGCATTCTCTTGGATGCCTTCGCGATCAATCACTTCGAGCGTCGCCAAGCCCTGCGTCATCGAGATCGGGTTGCCGCCGTAGGTATTGAAATGAATCCGATTCTTCATCTGCGCGGCGAGTTCCGGCCGGGCGACGCACGCACCCAGCGGAGCACCGTTACCGATCCCCTTGGCCATCGTGACCATATCCGGCGCGACGTCCCAGTTTTCAAAGCCCCAGAACTTCGTGCCGGTCCGACCAAACCCGGCTTGCACCTCGTCGGCGATGCAGAGCCCGCCGTACTTGCGGACGATCTCGTACACCGCCTGAAAGTAACCGGGCGGCGGCGTCACGGTGCCGCCGACTCCCTGAATACTCTCGGCGATGAAGGCGGCCGGCTCGCCTGAGGTTTCCTGGCGAATGACGTTCTCCACATCGTGCGCGCACTTGAGTCCGCACGAGGGGAACTCCAACCCGAACGGGCAGCGATAACAATACGGCGCCAGCGCATGCTTGACGTTCGCCGGCGGGTTCGATTTGAACTTCCATGTGCCGACGGCCGTCAGCCCCATCGTCGCTGAAGTGCCGCCGTGGTAGGCGTTGCGCAAGGCGATGATTTCGTTGCGGCCCGTCTTCTCGCGGGCCATCAGCATCGCCAGTTCGTTGGCTTCGCTCCCTGAGTTCGTGAAGTAGCTCACGCTGAGGCCGCTTTCGGCGGGCATATGCTCGGCCAGCGCCTTGCCGAATTGGCCGATCGTCGGATGCAGGTAAATCGTAGTGACGTGCTGCAACCGACCGACCTGCTCGCGCACGCGCTCGACGACCGTCGGATGGCAGTGCCCGACGCTCACGGTGACGATGCCCGCGAACCCGTCGAGGTACCGCTTGCCGGTCTCGTCCCACAGGTACTGCATCTTCCCCTCGACCACGAGCAGCGGATCGCGATAGTACGTCAGCAGCCCCGGCGTGAGGTACTGCTGCCGTAGCGCAAGCACCTCGGCGCGGCTCGGGCCGGAGTACGGCTCCGGCTGATGATCGCACGGCGGCAACTTCGCGGTGGTCGAGTTGTTTGGCGTCATGAGCTACTTCCCGTTGGCCGAAGTTTTCCACACCGGGTCGGCCGCCGATTCGTCGGCCGATTGAAACCAGCGGGTCAGCGTCATCTTCTGCTGTGTGTAGAACTGCACCCCTTCGACGCCTTGAATGTGCAAGTCGCCGAAGAACGACTTGTTCCAGCCGGTGAAGGGGAACCACGCCATGGGGGCCGGCACGCCGACATTGACGCCGATCATGCCCGCGTTGAAGTGCCGCTTAAACTGCCGGGCCGCGAAACCGCTACGGGTGAAAATGCAGGCTCCGTTGCCGTATTCGCATTGCCGCCCGAGTTCGAGGGCTTCGTCGAGGTCACCGGTTCGCACGACGGACAGCACCGGCCCGAAGATTTCTTCCTTGGCCAGCCGCATCGTCGGCGTCACTTTATCGACCACGCTCGGGCCGAGCAAAAACCCGTTGCCCGGCAAGTCGAATGCCCGCCCGTCGAGCGCGACGTCGGCCCCTTCCGACTTGGCGACGTCGAGATACCTGGCCACGCGGTCGCGGTGCTCGCGCGTGATCAGCGGCCCCATGTCGATATCGCCCGGTTTGAAGGACCCGGAACCGTCGGTCGGGCCGACCTTCATGCTCTGGCCGACCTTGCACAGGCCTTCGACGAGCGAATCTGCGATCCGTCCGACCGGCACGGCGATGCTGCCGGCCATGCATCGTTCGCCGGCGCAGCCGAAGGCCGAGGCCTGCAGCGCTTTCACGGCCTGATTGAGGTCGGCGTCCGGCATGATGATGACGTGGTTCTTCGCGCCGCCGGCCGATTGCACCCGTTTGCCGTGGGCGGTGCCGGTCTGATAGATGTACTTCGCCACGCCCGTGCTGCCGACGAACGAAATAGCCCGCACTTTGGGATGCCTGAGCAATGCGTCGACCGCTTCTTTATCGCCGTGCGCCACGTTGAACACGCCCGCCGGTAACCCGGCTTCGTGCAATAGCTCGGCCAGCCGCAGCGCCGAGAGCGGCACCTTTTCGCTCGGCTTCAAGATGAACGTGTTGCCGCAGGTGATGGCCACCGGAAACATCCAGAGCGGCACCATCGACGGAAAGTTGAACGGCGTGATGCCGACGCACACGCCGACCGGATGCCGCGACGTTTCGCTATCGACGTTGGTCGCGATGTTCTCCAGCGACTGCCCCATCAGCAGGCTCGGGATGCCGCAGGCGAACTCGACCATCTCGATGCCGCGCTGCATTTCGGCGCGGGCTTCGGCGATGGTCTTACCGTGCTCGCGCGTGACCAAGGCGGCCAGTTCGCCGAATTGGCCCTGCATCAATTCGCGGAAACGAAACATGACTCGGGCCCGTTCGACGGCCGGCGTTTCCGCCCAGGCCGGCAGTGCGGCGGCCGCGGTTTGCACGACTTCGTCGATCTCCGCGGCCGAGCAAAGCGGCACTTCGGCGATCGCCTGACCGGTCGACGGGTTGTAAACGGTCGAGCGGCGGTTGCTCGACGAGCGGCGAGCCTCGCCGCCGACCCAAAGGGGAACGTCCTGCAAACTTTCGGCGAGCGCCATGATGAATCCGTGGGAAGTGTCGGCGGCGATGGGAAGTGAGGGCTTGCGATTGGTGTCCGCCTTGGCGTCGACGGGCTACAATGCAACCTGCGCCGCATTATAGAGCGGTTGCTTTCGAAGCTGCAATTCGAGGGGAAGCCGGCAATGTCGAGAATCGTTCGCGGCGGTTTGATTCAGGCCACGTTGTGCGAGCCGGCCACGTCGCCGGTCGAAAAGATCAAGCAAGCCATGATCGATAAGCACGTGGCGATGATCGAACAGGCCGCGGCCGGCGGAGCTCAGATCGTCTGCTTGCAGGAACTCTTCTACGGGCCGTACTTCTGCGCCGAGCAACAGACCAAGTGGTATTCGCTCGTCGAGCGCATCCCCGAAGGTCCGACGACGCGGCTCCTGTGCGACTTGGCCAAGCGGCTCGGGATCGTGCTCGTCGCCTCGATGTACGAAGAGGAAATCACCGGGCTCTACTACAACACGGCCGCCGTGATCGACGCCGACGGCAGCTACCTCGGCAAGTTTCGCAAGATGCACATTCCACAAGTGCAGCCCGGCTTTTGGGAGAAGTATTACTTCCGCCCGGGCAACCTCGGCTACCCGGTGTTCGATACCAAGTTCGCGCGGGTCGGCGTCTACATTTGCTACGACCGACACTTCCCCGAAGGGGCTCGCTGCTTAGGACTCAACGGCGCGGAGATCGTGTTCAATCCGTCGGCGACCGTGGCCGGGTTGTCCGAGTACTTGTGGAAGCTCGAGCAGCCGGCGCACGCCGCGGCCAACGGCTACTTCGTCGGCGCGATCAACCGGCCCGGCTGGGAAGAGCCGTGGCGGATCGGCGAGTTCTACGGCCAAAGCTACTTCTGCGACCCCCGCGGCAAACTCCTCTGCGAAGGCTCGCGCAACACCGACGACATCGTCACGGCCGACTTGGATTTTGACCTCATCCGCGAAGTGCGCAACACGTGGCAATTCTTCCGAGATCGCCGGCCAGAAACTTACGGGGCGATCACGGCGCCGTAAGATCAAACGCCAAACGGGTAGCCCAGCTTGCTCGCAAGCTGGGATTGCAAGCGGCAAGCTACCTTGCGGCTTCCTAAACCGGCGAGAAGCTTCCCGCGGGGCCAGGTATTTGAGCAGTCCAAGCTATCCACTTAGAAGCAAATTGAAATGACCATTACTGATCATCAGTTCGACAGCGAAATGGAGTTACAGACGTGGGCTTTTGCAAATGCCGACACGTTTTTTGGAAACGTCACGCTGCTTCCGGGATTTCGCATCACGACGCCCGCGGGAAAACACGGAATTCCCGATGGTCTTGCATTCAATTTCGACCAACGCAGGTGGTGGCTTGTAGAGTGTGAATTGTTATCTCATGGAGTGTGGCCGCATATCGCCGAACAAATCACTCGATTTGTTGTGGCTGGTCGAAACCCTGCTACTTTTAGGCAAGTTCGCGACAAACTTTTTGAGTCGGTGCTATCGAGAAAGATTGATGACGAGGTCTGTCGTTCACTAGGAACCGTGCCCACGCGGTTATTGCAGCAAATTGAACTTTTCATCGAGGGTGTCACGCCATCGTTGGCAGTGTTTATCGACGAAACCAATCAAGATTTGCTGGATTGTTGCGACGCGCTCGATATCCCTACGGAAATCTACCGCGTGAAAAAATTCATCGTGAATGGTCGCGCCGAGTACTATTCGCCTGACCGGAGTCATCCTGCCGCTATCTTCGACTCCGATGACGAAAGCAAGTCTGGCTCATCTGTTTTTGATGTCATAAGCTTGCTCGGTGGCGGCGAGGTCGTTAGTAGCAAGAATAGATGCTACCGTCTTGCCGATGGTCGGATGGTCAAGATTCAGTATTCAAAGCTTCACGCTCGCCATCAATTGTTCTGGTACGGAATCAATCCATCGTCCTACAACCAAACCAAGGCACTCGGTTGTAGCCACTTCATTTTTGTGATGGGTGACGAAGGATTCGTGGTTTTGCCGGTAGAGCTCGTTGATGAGTACCTAAGAACGGCTTACGTCACTAATAATCCCGACGGAACTACACGGCATTTTCACGTTCATATATCTCCGCCACCCGATGTGAAACTCCTGGGTTATGCCAACGCAGACGACTTAGACGTATCCACCGATTTCGCGGCTTTCGAGTAACCACGATAACCACGCTAACCGTCCGGTGTATCGAGCAAATGCTGCAGCCGCGCGGCGAGTTCCGGTGAGAACTTAGAGGGCCATGTTGCATCGACCAAGCCGACATCCATCATATCGCGAAGGTCGACGCGATCGTCGAGCTTGTGTCGGACCAGCATCTGGCGAACCAACGCGTCGAGCGTAAGAGTCTCGTAATCTTGAACGCGAACAATTTCATTGAACTTCGGGGACGGTTCGCAGAATTCTTCGCAAGTCGTCAGCCGTAAGATCGGGCGCTTGCTCGACGAGTCGATCAAACCGAATGACGGAGCTTTTGCGGATTCCATTCTCGTGAACCCGTGCGCGAGGACGACGTCGCTCGCTCGCCCTGTGTCGGCGGCGTGCACGATCAGCTCGACGTCGCGGGCTTGACGTACGGCCGACTTATCGACGGTCGCGATCCAAAGACTCGCGGCGTTACTTCCCCCGACGGCGTACCGGATTCCATAGTCGTGAAGCAGCCGTGCACCATGATCCAAGCAATCTTGAACGCGGCGGACCGCGTGCTCTATCCGGTCGAGCACCTCGATGGGGAATGACACGACGGTCGGTTGCGCAGGTTCGTCCATACTTGCAGCATAGTCGATTCTAAGCGACCCCTCACCCTCGCCCTCTCCCCGAAGTCACACCGAAGGAATCTGCAAAGGTTGCCGTCGGGGAGAGGGGACCAAACCAGCGGATAATGGTATTTGATGTTTTCAAGGCTATCGGCCAGCGCGACCTTGGTTTGCAATCGCAGTTAGCCCGACGTGCACGATCATCGCAGTGCCGAAGCTCACGAACCACGCGTAGCCGTAGAGTGTTTTCCAAAACGGTGCGATGGCATCGGGCTCGACCAACCCGGCCGCAGCGAAGAAGCCCGGCATACAAGGTGCAATGCCTGCCGCCGTAGCTATAAGCGCGACGATGTTGAACCCGCCCGCGTACCAATACGGTCCGTCCTTGCGATAGAGACCGGCCAAGTCGAGCCGTGTGCGGCGCACGAAGTAGTAATCGGCGATCAGTACGCCGCCGATCGCGCCGAGCAGGAGCGAATAGCCGATTAACCATTTGTCGATGTACACCGAAGCATTCTCCAGCAATCGCCACGGCTGAATGGCGATGCCGACGAGGCCTGTGATCAAGCCGCCGATGCGGAAGCTGATTCGCTTGGGCCACAGATGGGCAAAGTCATTCGCCGGGCTCACGACGTTGGCCGCGATATTCGTCGCCAGCGTGGCGAGGCAGAGCGAGAGCATCGCCACGACCAGCACCGCGTGGTTTTCAAACTTCGTCAGCAACTGCACCGGATCCCAAATCGCGTGGCCGTAGATGATGACGGTCGCCGACGTCACGGCCACGCCGATGAACGAATACAGGCCCATCGTGGTCGGCAGCCCCAAGGCTTGGCCGAGCATCTGATCGCGCTGCGAGTAGGCGTAGCGGCTGAAATCGGGAATGTTGAGCGAGAGCGTGGCCCAAAAGCTGACGTTGGCCGTTAGCGCGGGAAAGAAGAACGTCCAAAACTCGCCGGCCCGTTCGCCGCCGGCCGCGAACTTCGACGGTTGCGATAGCATCGGCCCAAACCCGCCGGCCTGGTTGTAAGCCCACGCCAAGAGCGCCAGGCCGAGCAAGATCAACAGCGGCGCCTTGATGTTAAGCAGCACCCGAATCGATTCGATTCCGCGCCACACGACGAGCATATTGAGCGCCCAGAAGAAGAGAAAGCAGCCGAGCTGCGCGACGTTCACGTTGCCCAGCGCCGCCACTTTCGTCGACTCGTGCAGGCTCGGCCACCAAACGCCGAGCATCGTGTAGATCGCCATGCCGCCGATCCAGCTTTGAATGCCGAACCAGCCGCAGGCCACGAGCGCGCGGAGCAGCGCAGGAACGTTCGCCCCGTGAATGCCGTAGGCCGCGCGGCAATAGACGGGAAACGAAATCCCGTAACGCGTTCCTGCGTGGGCGTTCAGGATCATCGGCACCAGCACGATGACGTTGGCCAGGAAAATCGTGCCGACCGCCTGCCGCCAATCCATCCCCAGCTCGATCAGCGACGACGCCAGCATGTACGTCGGGATGCAAGCCGACATACTGATCCAAAGCACGGCGATATCGCGCAGGCCCCATTTGCGCTCGGCCCGCGAAATCGGCGCGAGGTCCGGGCTGTAAAACGGCGAGCCGGCGACGTTCTGCGTAAGTTCGACGATTTCGCCGTGCGACATGGTTTTATAGTTCCGATGATGCTGCGAAATCGCCGTTCACCCCTCATCCCCGGCCCCTCTCCCGCAAGGGGCGAGGGGAGTCAAACGGTCCGTACGACCCACTATCCGGCCACCGCCGTCGCGATCGCGTCGCCCATTTCGCTCGTGCCGACTTTCCGGGCCTTCGCGTCGTGAGCCGAGTAGATATCGCCGGTGCGGAGTCCGTCGGCGATGACCTTCGCGATGGCGTTATGCACGGCGACGCCGGCCTCGTTCAGGCCGAAGCTGTATTGCAGCATCAGCGCCGCCGAAGCGATCTGCGCGATTGGGTTGGCCAGGTTCTTGCCCGCGATGTCTGGCGCGGTGCCGCCGGCCGGTTCGTACACACCGAACGTCTTCTCACCCGTCGTCTGCCCGAGGCTGGCGCTGGGCAACATGCCGAGCGATCCGGCGAGCGCCGCGGCTTCATCGCTCAAAATGTCGCCGAACATATTTTCGCAAAGCATGACGTCGAACTGCGTCGGCTTCAGCATGAGCTGCATCGCGCCGTTGTCGACGAACATGTGTTCGAGCGTCACGTCGGGGTATTCCTTCGCGACGGCCGTCACGACGTCGCGCCACAGCACGCCGTTTTCCAACACGTTCGCCTTGTCGATGCTCGTGAGCTTCTTGCGACGCAGCCGCGCGGCACGGAAGCCGACATGTGCGATCCGCGCGATTTCGTCGGTCGTGTAGACCATCGTGTCGACGGCCTTCTTCTTGCCGTCGCCGAGGTCCGTGGTTTCCTTCGGCCGGCCGAAGTACATGCCGCCGGTCAGCTCGCGCACGACGAGGATATCGATGCCGTCACCCTGTCGATCGGGCTGCAAAGGGCAGGCGTGCGCGAGCGCTTTCGAAAGCACGACCGGCCGCAGGTTCGCGAACAGGCCGAACTCTTTGCGAAGCCGCAACAGCGCGGCCCGCTCGGGTCGTTCTTCTTTCGGAATCGTCGGATCGCGGTCGGGCAGGCCGACGGAGCCGAACAGAATCGCGTCGCTTTGCTTGCAGAGCGCAAGCGTGGCGTCGGGCAGGGCCTTGCCGGCCGCATCGATGCCGGCCCAACCGACCGGCGCCTCGGTGATCTCGATCGAGAAGCCGAACTTCTTCCCGTGTTTATTCTCCACGGCACGAAGCACCTTGATCGCTTCGCGCATGACTTCCGGACCGATCCCGTCGCCGGCCAACGCGGCGAGTTTCAACGACTGCGACTGCGACATGCGACACCTTTTTCCGACTTGAAAGGCTCGACTCGCGACGACCGACGCCGCCGCGCGAGCGGGAAAGCTTGCTAACTCGAACGACCCTGAGAACCACGAATCGACGAACGAAACGGAGAATTGTAATCGACCGAGACCTGCGCCGCCGGCCGTGCGACTAACGTCGCGATTCCGACTGTCGCAACGACGCGTAGGCGAGCGGGGGCCGTGAGGCCCCCGTTACGTTTGCTCGACATGCTCGTGCAACTCCCTCCTGTCTGATCGCGAGTAGCGCCGCGAGTCGCCGGCGCGGCGCAACGGCCGGCTCATGCCGGCCGCTCGCCTTGGCCCAGTAGCGCTTTGCGGAACAGAAATCGCCTTCTGTAGGGAACGCCCTCCGTGGCGTTCCGCCGGCGCTAATTGCAACAGAATTGCAATTGCGCCGAAATCGTAAGTGCGTACATCGGAGCCCGAGATGTACGCACCC
>JAFLCO010000162.1 GCA_017303535.1 Planctomycetota bacterium | reverse complement strand
GCGGGCACGGCTTCGGCGGGGGCCGCTACGGGAGGAGCACTTGCGGCAGGGACGACGGTTGTCGGGGCCGACGCCGACGACAAGGCTCGCACCGGGGCATTCCGGGCTTCGATCGCATCGAGGATCGCGCCGAGAAGTTGCTGCGTCTCGCGGCCGGCGGCTTCCGAAGCGTTGTACCGATCGTACTGCCGAAGGATTTCGGTTTTGGTCAATAAGATATTGAAGCGAATGACGCTTTCGCAAAACGCCTTCGCGGCGGCCTGTCGCAATTCGATCGGTAGCGCACCGGCGCTCGCCACGTCGACGAGCGTTCGCTGAGCGGCGACCGAACCGAGCGAGCCGAGCGCTGCGGCAGCTTGCGGACCAACGGCCGGATGCCAAGCGGCGGCGACGAGCGCCGTTTCAAACGGCCGCAAGTTGAAGACGCGGGTCTTCGCGGCCAGTAGTCGGCCGATGGCGCTCAGGGCAAAATTGGCTTCGCTGAGCCGTTCAGCAGCAGCGGGCTGCACTCCGGGCGCGGTTTGCAATAGTTCGGCAAGTTGCGAAGCGAGCGTCTCCGGCATTCGCGGCTGGTAGATGGCCGCGGCCAACGGATCGCGGCCGAGCGAAATGCGGGTCGATTCGACATCGCTGGGTTCGCAATAAACGGCCACCGGCAGTTGGGCCGTTCGCGGATCGGCCCGAAGCTGCGGGAGCAGTTGTCCGAAGACCGGATCAATAAACGGCCGGTACATCAGCACGAGTTCGTAGTCGGCGTCTTTGCCGAGAATTGCAACGGCCGAGCGCGCGTCGGTCGCGAGTTCACATTGATAGCCGAGCGCGGCGACGATGCCCGCGACGTCACGGCCGCGCGGCGCGTTCTTGTCGACAACGAGCGCTTTACGCAAACCCGTCGATGAGGCAAAGTAACCTAGGGCGTCGGTCACCGCACCGGCGCCGATGAACGGTGTTTGCGGATTTAAGCGAACAATCTCTTCGAGCGCGGCAAAGCTGAGGCGACGGTCGGCACTTTGCACGGCCCGCACCAAGAGCGACGGACGACCGTTGGCCGTTTCCAGCGCACGGGCACCGGCCGCATTGCCGAGTAAGCGAGCCGCGGCGATCGCCGTCGGGTAGTGCTTTTCATCGAGCGAAAGTTCAAGGATCCGACCCAGCTGCACGGCGTCGGGCTTCACCGCGTCGGCCCATTTTTGAGCAGCGGCCTGCCGAGCTGCGACATCGTCACCGGCGGCGGCGAGCGCACTCTCGAGGGCTGCGGCATAGGCGAGCAGTTGAGCGGTCGTATCGTTGCCGCCGATCGCCGCGGCCTGTGCGGCCAAGCGTGCGGCTCGGTCGAGATCGGCCGAACGTTTGACGACCAGCGTCGAGACCGGCTTCTTGGCGGCGGCGTCCCAGCGCCAGACCGCGGCTTTCACATCGCGCTCGCCGGCCGGAGGTTGTTTGCGATAAGTATTGCGGGCCTCTAAGAACAGCGCAGCAGCGGCTTCCACCGGCTTCGGCAAGGCGCCATTGCGACGAATGACCGCGGCCTCGGCGGCTTTGCGAACGTCTGCGGACGCGTCACTGCCGAACGCTACGGTAAACAGCGGAGCTTCGGCCGCGTCGCTTTCGACGTAGCCGAGAACGTCGAGTACCAGCTTGCGCTGGGCGTCGTCGCCATGGGCGGCGATTTCGGCAAGCGGAGCCAAACCGTCGTCGCCGATGCCGGCCAAGGCCGTGGCGACGGTGCGGTGTTCCTTGTTGCGCGCCGGATCGGCCAGCACTTCGACCAAGGCTTGCGCCGCGGCTTCACCACCCGCCCGCAGACCAATGACGGCGGCCGCCTGGGTGCCGAGATCGGGCGATTTTAATTGTTCGATGAGTTCCGCGAGCCGGGCCGGATCGCGATTGGCCTTGTTCGTGGCGTCGACGACTCGTTTGACGAACTCCGCCGCCTGCGGCTGAAACTCTTTCACCTCGGTGAGGCGATAAATTTCGAGCATCCCGACTTTGCGGCCCAGGGCGGCGAGTTGGGCATCTTCCGTCGTCGTCTCAACAAGCTTGTCGACCAGCGGCTTGGCGACGAGCGGATATTTCAAATCGACCAACAAAATCGACACGCGAAACAAGTCTTCCGCCGACGACGGATTCGTCGCCAAAAGCGCCTGAACTCGCGGATCGTCGGAGCCTGGCGCCGGTTGCGCGGCGGCGTCTTGTGCCGAAACGGCCGCAGCGGCGAACCATGTCAAGCCAAGCGATAGGCCGATCGTCGCGAGCGGGCGGAGGATGCGTTTCATGGGACGACTCGAAAGGCGAATCAGGAGGGCGTATCAATGTTGCGGCGATGCGGCGCTTGCTCGGCTTACGCGGTGAGGCCGAGTTTCTGTCGCCACGCTTCGACCTGCCTGGCCACTTCGGCCGGGGCCGTCGAACCGTAGCTCACGAAGGCTCGCACCGCGGCTTGCGGCCCGAGCACGTCGTAAACCCGAGCGTCGAGGCTCGGGTGGGCGGCGGAGAATTCCTCCTGCGAGAGATCGGCGAGCCGGCAACCGCGCTCCATGGCGGTGCGTACCAACCTGCCGACGATCTCATGCCCCGTCCGTTGCGGCACTCCTAACTTGATCAACAGCTCCATCAGCGTCGTGGCGTCGAGATGCCCGCGGTCGAGCCGCGCGGCGATGACGTCTCGCTTCAGTTCGGCGCCGGCCACGAGCGGCGCGGCGAGTTCCAAACACATGCGAACCGTGTCGGCCGAGTCGAATAGCGGTTCCTTGTCCTCTTGCAGGTCGCGGTTGTACGCGAGCGGCAGGCCCTTGATGAGCACGAGCAGCCGCGTGAGGTTGCCGACCACGCGGGCCGTCTTCCCACGCGTGAGTTCGAGCACGTCGGGGTTGATCTTCTGCGGCATGATCGACGAGCCGGTGCAGAAGGTCTGTGGCAGCTTGATGAAGTCGAATTCCGTGGTGCTCCACAAAATCCACTCTTCCGCCCAGGTGCTGAGGTGTTCGGCGATAAGTGAGAGCGCGAAGGCAAACTCGACCGCAAAGTCGCGGTCGCTCGAAACGTCGAGGCTGTTGGCGGCAACGGCGTCGAAGCCGAGCCGTTTGGCGACGTCGTGCCGATCGATCGGCAGCGTCGTGCCCGCGAGCGCCGCCGCGCCGAGGCTCAAAACGTTCACGCGCTTCCGGCAATCGGCAAGCCGCCCGCGATCGCGCTCGAGCTTCTCCGTGTAGGCGAGCCAATAATGCGGAGCGAGAACCGGTTGAGCTCGCTGCAAATGTGTGTAGGCCGGCAGGATGACGTCGGCGTCCTGTGCGCAACGTCCGACGAACGCCTTTTGTAAATCAACCAAGCGAGCGTCGATCACGTCGATCGTGTCGCGGACCCAAACCCGCAGATCGGTCGAAACCTGATCGTTGCGGCTGCGGGCCGTGTGAAGTTTGCGGCCGATGTCGCCCGTGCGGTCCGTGAGGGCCCGCTCGATGTGCATGTGGATGTCTTCCAGTTCCGTGCGGAACGGAAACTTCCCTTGCTCAATCTCTTGGCGAATCTCGCCGAGGCCTTGCTCAATCTGTCGGCACTCGTCCTCGGTGATGAGCCCCACCTTGGCCAGCATTTGGGCGTGAGCAATGGAACAGCGGATGTCTTGGTCATACAGACGGTGGTCGAAGCTCACGCTTTCGGTGAACTTTTCGACCCGTTTGTCGGTCGCCTGCTCAAAAACGCCGCTCCAAGCCTTCTGGGTCACGCCGGTCTTGCTCAAGGGGAGGAAATCGCGAGAAATCGCGAAGAGATAGGCCTAAACAGCTTAACTCTAAATGGCTTATGGCAAGGCGTCAATCGGCGGCGTTGCGCGGAAAGCGGGCATTTCCCGCCGTTTTGAATGCACCTTGCCAATGTGGTTCGCGACATGCGGCTCGTAGCGGTTGTAAGACGCCGTAAACACTCGTGATTTCGCTGACAGGCGCGTCGAGTTGTCGTCGCACAAGTTTGCCAAGTCCTGCTAGAGTGCCGGCGAAATTGCCTTGTCGATAAAGTAAATCGCCGAACCGCGAAAAGTCGGCGGGCCACCTCACGACATGATCCGTGCAGTTGGCGCGACAACGCAAAGACTGCTGAAACGTTTTGCAGGACGAACAAAGGATAAGGACCGAGGATGGATCCGATCGTTACCAACCCATTGAGCATCCTGACGTTCATCGTGGCCCCGGCGATTCTCACGAATGCCTCGTCGATCATGACGCTCGGAACGTCCAACCGGTTCGCCCGCGCGATCGATCGGGCTCGCGGACTCTCGGCGGAGTTGAAAGCCTCGGGCGGCGCGGAAACTCCCGGCACGGCGCTGCGCCGGCGGCAACTGCTCTTCGCCGAACGCCGCGCGCTGATGCTGGTTCGCGCGCTCACGGCCTTCTACGTCAGCGTCGGCTCGTTTGGCGCAGCGAGCTTGGTGAGCTTACTGGCCGCGGCGTTCTTCATCATTCACCACGACCTCGGCCGCCAAATCGCCCTGGGCATCGGCATGTTCGCCGGCGTTTGCGGAGTAATGGGTTTGGTTACCGGCTCACTGCTGCTGGTTTACGAAACGCGCATGGCGCTGCGAATACTGACCGAAGAGACGGAAGAGATGTGCAAACCGGTGTGAAGAGGGCGTCGTAGTTATCATGCTGTGTGCCATGCCGTCATCGCCGTAGGCGAGGTCGGCATGTCGGTAAGGCGTCGCCTTGACTCCAATTCGCTAACCAACTAAGCCGTGAGGGCACAGCACATTAGCAAGCTGCCCGTTCCATGAATGACGGTCATCGCAAACGTCGTCGCAGCTACAATATTCCAGGCCATGCGCATGCATTGACATTCAGCTGTTTCCAAAGGCGCAAGTTTCTATCCAAAGATCGCACGCGACAATGGTTCGTCGAGGCGCTGGAAGCGGCGCGTCAAAAGCTGGGGTTTCATGTATGGGCTTACGTCGTGATGCCGGAGCACGCCCATGTGTTGATCTGGCCAACTGGCAAAAATTACGAGATGCGTCGCATTTTGGAGGCTATAAAGCTGCCGGTGTCACGAAAGGCGTTAGCCTTTATCCGCAGAGAGAATCCCAAATATCTTAATGCAATGCGTGACGAGCAGCCCAACGGCGCCGTTGCGCATCGCTTTTGGCAACGTGGAGGAGGGTTTGATAGAAATGTTGTCGAACCCAAAGTTGTCTGGAGTGAGATCGAATACATTCACGGCAATCCAATCCGCCGTGGCCTTTGCGAGCGGGCATTGGATTGGCCGTGGTCGAGCGCTGCCGATTACGCGGGCCTGAGGCAAGGTCCGGTCACTATTGATAAGTCATCACTGCCCTTTGGCGAGTCATAGCCAAATGTCGACTCAACTCCACATGCCGACCCGGCTTCGCCGTGACGGCATGGCACACGGTTGAAGATCGTCACTCTTTTCGCCCTTCCACAATGCTCACGCTCGAGCGAGTCGGTACCACGCGGGTGAGTTCAAACCCCGCTGAGGCGAAGAGTTCGCGGAACTCGGCTTCCGTTCGTTCCTTACCGCCGGGAATCGCGAGCATCGTGATGTCGAGGTACTTCGCGAATTGCGGCTCGTTGCCAGGCTCGATCACCGCGTCGATCACCAGCAATTTCGCGTCGGGCCGCATCACGGCGTGGCAGTTCTTCAGAATGGTCCGGCACTCGTCGTCGTACCAATCGTGGATGATGTGCCGCATCATGTAGGCGTCGCCGCCAGGGGGCACGCTCTCGAAAAAGCTGCCGCTGATGAGCTTCGCTCGACCTGCGACCGATGATGCGTCGAAGAGCGGTTGAGCCCGCTGGACGACGTGGGGCAGGTCGTACAGCACGCCGCTCACGGTCGGATTCTTCTCCAGCACGGTGCGAATTACGGTCCCGTTGCCGCCGCCGATATCGACCACGGTCCCGAACTGCGAGAAGTCGTAAGCGTCGATCATCGCGGCCGTTTCCGCACCGTGGATGCCGGTCATCGCCTCATCAAAAATCGCCGCCGCTTCCGGATGCTTCGACATATAGTCGAACACCGGCTCTCCCATCACTTTCACAAAGCTCGGTTTGCCGGTCTGCACGCTGTACAGCAGTTCGCCGTAAGCCTGATAGTGCTCCTCGCCCATCATCAGCACCATCGCCCGCTGCGAGCCGGGGCGACTGAGCAGACATTCGGCGAGCGGCGTGAGCCCGAAGCGGCGCTCGGCGTCTTCGGCGAATACGCCCTTGCTCGCCAGCGCGCGAAGCACGCGATAGAGCGACGGCCCGTGCATACCCGTGGCCGCCGCCAGTTCGTCGGCCGTCTTCGGTCCGTCGGCGACGAGGTCGGCGATTCCGAGCTTCGCTGCCACGTAGAGCGACTGCGACACCCAATAGCCGCAGGCCATTTCAAAGATCGCGTAATTGGCAGGCTGCGGCGCGGCTGCGGCGTTCATGAGCGAAACCTTGGGCACGAGAAGTAATTCGGAAAGCTTCGACCGTTTTCAGGCCGGCCGACGCAACGATGCAAAGAGAAACACAAGCGCCGCCGTTCTATTCAAGGGCTGCGCCGCAACGCAAGCCGCGATCGCGCCTTCCGAAAAAGTAAGGACGGCATCGCGAAAAACTCCGGCAAAAAACCGCAGCAATCGGGTACTTGTGAGCTTGCCGGCCATCGTGGTAACTTGGTGGGATTTTACACGCAACCCGGCGGCCGATAGAGCGAGCGTAGCTCTCAATGCCGCAGCGAGTTGCGTCGTGTTCGCCTTCTCACGTTCGCCAAGTCCTCGAGGTTCTCCGCCGTGCCACGTCGCGACGATCTGCACAAGATTCTCCTCATCGGTTCCGGCCCCATCATCATCGGCCAGGCTTGCGAGTTCGACTACTCGGGCACGCAGGCCTGTAAAGCGCTGCGCGAAGAGGGTTACGAGGTCGTCCTCGTCAACTCGAACCCGGCGACGATCATGACCGATCCGGCCACGGCCGATCGCACGTACATCGAGCCGCTCACGCCGGAACTCGTCGAGAAGGTGATCGAGCGCGAACGGCCCGACGCCTTGCTGCCGACCCTCGGCGGCCAAACCGGCTTGAACCTCGCGATGGCCCTGGCCAAGCGCGGCACTCTGGAAAAGTACGGCGTCGAAATGATCGGCGCCCGCCCCGACGTCATCAAGAAGGCCGAGGAGCGTGAACTCTTCAAGCAGGCCATGCATAAGATCGGGCTCGACGTCTGCCGCGGCAAGACCGTGCACAACTGGGAAGAAGCCCAACAGGTCGTGCAAGAGATCGGCCTGCCGTGCGTTATTCGCCCCAGCTTCACACTCGCCGGCTCGGGCTCCGGCATCGCCTACAACAAGGCCGACTTCGAGCGCATGTGCCGCCACGGTCTCGACCTTTCGCCGACCAGCGAAGTGCTGCTCGAAGAGTCGATCGTCGGTTGGAAAGAATACGAAATGGAAGTCATGCGCGATGCCGACGACAACGTCGTGATCATCTGCGCGATCGAAAACTTCGACCCGATGGGCGTGCACACTGGCGACTCCATCACGGTCGCTCCCGCGCAAACGCTCACGGATAAGGAATACCAGCGGATGCGCGACGCCTCGTTGGCCGTCATCCGTGAAATCGGCGTCGAAACGGGCGGCTCCAACATTCAGTTTGCGATCAATCCGACGAACGGCCGGATGATCGTCATCGAAATGAATCCCCGTGTCAGCCGCAGTTCGGCGCTCGCCTCGAAGGCGACGGGCTTCCCGATCGCCAAGATCGCCGCAAAGCTGGCCGTCGGCTATCGGCTGCACGAACTGCAGAACGACATCACCCGCGAAACGAAGGCCTGCTTCGAGCCGTCGATCGACTACGTCGTAACCAAGATTCCGCGGTTCGCCTTCGAAAAGTTCCCCGACGCCGACAACCTGCTCACCACGCAGATGAAGAGCGTAGGCGAGACGATGGCCATCGGCCGCACGTTCAAGGAGAGCTTTCAGAAGGCTTTGCGAGGGCTCGAGGTCGGCGCGTTCGGCTTCGGCTGCGACAACAAAGACCTGTGGTACACCGATCGCCGCCCCTCGGCCGACGACATTCGCGCGAAGCTCGGCAAGCCGAACCCCGATCGCGTTTGGTACCTCCGCTACGCGCTCAAGAGCGGCATGACGATCGAGGAAATCTTCGAGATCACGCACATCGACCCGTGGTTCCTCGATAACTTGAAGCAGATCGTCGACATGGAAGACCATCTGCGATCGCTCGGCTCGTTGGACCAAGTCGACGACGCGACGCTCCGCCGCGCGAAGCAGTTCGGCTTCTCCGATCGCCAACTCGCCGTGATGCTCGACCACAACGACGGCCATGTCCGCGCCGAACGCAAGCGCCGCGGCATTCGAGCAGTGTTTAAGTCGGTCGATACCTGCGCTGCCGAGTTTGAAGCCTTCACGCCCTACTACTATTCGACGTACGAAGACGAAAACGAAGCTCCGGCCAAGACGCCGGGCACGAAGCGAATCATGATCCTCGGCGGCGGCCCGAACCGCATCGGCCAGGGCATCGAATTCGACTATTGCTGCTGCCACGCCAGCTACGCGCTGCGCGAGCTCGGCATCGAATCGGTGATGGTCAACTCCAATCCCGAAACGGTGAGTACCGACTACGACACCAGCGACATGCTCTTCTTCGAGCCGCTCACGGTCGAAGACGTGCTGAACATTTGCGACGTCGTCGACCCCGACGGCGTTATTGTGCAGTTCGGCGGGCAAACTCCGTTGAACCTCGCGCGGGCTCTCGCCTCCAACGGCGTACCGATCATCGGCACTTCGGTCGACACGATCGAAGACGCCGAAGATCGTGAGAAGTTCCAGCAGCTGCTGCACCGCGTCGACCTGAAGCAACCGGCCAACGGCATCGCTCGCAACATGAGCGAGGCCCGCGCCGAGGCGCAGAAGATCGGCTACCCGGCGCTGGTGCGACCGAGCTTCGTGCTCGGTGGTCGAGCGATGGAAATCTGCTACGACAACGCGCAGCTCGAGAAGTTCGCCGCCGAGGCGTTTACGGTTTCGCAGGGGCAGCCGGTGCTGATCGATCGCTTCCTGGAAGACGCCATTGAAGTCGACGTCGATTGCATCTGCGACGGCGAGAACGTCGTCGTGCCCGGCATCATGGAACATATCGAAGAGGCCGGCGTTCACTCGGGCGACTCGGCCTGCGCGATTCCGCCGTACAGCCTCACCGGGCCTGTGCTGGCCGAAATCCGTGAAGCGGCTCGCCGCCTCGCCATGACGATGAACGTTCGCGGCTTGATGAACATTCAGTTCGCCATCAAGCGCGAAGAAGGGAAGCAAGCGGTTTACGTGTTGGAAGTGAATCCTCGCGCCTCGCGCACGGTGCCGTTCGTCGCGAAGGCGACCGGCCTGCCCGTGGCCGCCGTGGCCGCGAAGATCATGGCCGGCGTTTCGCTGGCCGAACAAGGGGTGCTCGAAGATCCGATTCCGGCCGTGGTGAGCGTGAAGGAGAGCGTCTTCCCGTTCATCAAGTTTCACGGCGTCGACATCGTGCTCGGCCCGGAAATGCGTTCGACCGGCGAAGTGATGGGGACGAGCGAACGCTTCAGCATCGCCTTCGCGAAAGCGCAGCTTGGGGCGGGCGTCGTGTTGCCGAAAGAAGGCACAATCTTCATGAGCCTCGCCGCACCGACGAAGAAACACGCCGTAAAGATCGGCGGCAAGCTCCGCGAACTCGGCTTCAACCTGCTGGCCACCGAAGGAACGGCCAAGGTGCTGGAAGAGGCCGGCATCGAAGTTAAACGGGTCAAGAAGCTGCAGGAAGGCAACCCGAACCTGATCGACTACTTGGTCGATGGCGCGGTGAAGCTGATCATCAACACCCCCAGCGGTAAGGGCGCTCGCACGGACGAAGGCAAAATCCGTGCGGCGGCCGTTTCGCACGGGGTCCCCTGCATCACGACAATCCCGGCCGTCGATGCCGCCCTGCTGGCGATCGAAGCCCTCCGCACGGAACCGATGACCGTAGAAGCCCTGCAAGATCGCTTCCCGCAGGCCGGCCCGAAACGCCTGGCCGGCGCCGGGAAGTAATTCCGGCGATCCGGAACTTCGCGAGTAAATCCCATTCGAGGCGAGCGGGGGCCGTAAGGCCCCCGTTTCGTTTGCGGTATGTTCTCCGCCTTGATTCCGGAAGCAAGTCTTAGCCTCCGTCGATAGCGGCGCAGCCGCGTACGCCGGGGGCGGCGTCAAACGATCAGCGACGTCGGCGATTCGATCAACGCTGCCCCGGGCGACTCGCCCGGGGCTAAGACGCAAACAACGTTGCGGAACATAGATCGCCTCCTGTAGGCAGCGCCCTCCGTGGCGTTCCGGCAACGCTAATCGCAACCGATTTGCAATTGCGCCGAAACTGCAAGTGCGTACATCGGATCCCGAAATGTACGCACCCTTAGTTCTAAGTGATTCCATGCGTACAAAACGATCATCGATGTACGCACTCCCTCCGTTTTGTACGCAGTAACCGTAGCGCGGTTGTAATTGCAACACGATCAACGATAAGGCGCATCGCCGAACAGAAATCGATTCTTGGCTAACGGCCGGCCGCCAATCCCTCTCCCGCCGGGAGAGGGTGGCCGAAGGCCGGGTGAGGGTCGCGCTGCATAAAGGTTGGCAACGGTGATTCATGGTCGTGGCCCTTAGCCCCCGGCACTTCATGCCGGGGCAATGCGGGTTTGGATCGGTTTTAAGACGCAGATTGATCGGGAGTTTGTCATGTCCCCTCGCTTGCGCGTCGGGGCTGGTATGCGGATCACGGGCCGCATGCGTCGCTCCCCGTCGAATGCCCCCGATTCAAAGAACCGGGGGCTAAGCTCAGCGCCTAAGCGCGCAGCGGCGCATCGCGTAGTTTCCCAAATTCCGGCCGTGAATTCCAAGCACTTTTTGGCCGGCGGCGATTTTTGTCAGCCGGCCAAAAACGCTCTTGATTCGCCGGCGAAAATCGGCGCGGCCAAAAACTTACTTGACGACGACCAACGCCTGGTATGGGCAACCGACGGCGAAACGAAACACCTCATCGGCTTGCGGCGACAACACGTACGTACCCGGCGCCGCGGCGTGGGGCATCGTTGAACGAACATAGGCTTTACCGGCCGCAATTTCCGCGAGAAACGTCTCCGCCGGCACAAGCGATCCGCCGTCCGGCAAGCGCGACCGAACTAGCTGCACCATCAGCGGCTTCGTCAAATCACCGGTGCGGAAGATCAGCCATTCCGCCGGTCGCCCGGAATCGCCGCGTGAGACGGTCGCCGCCACGTAGACGATCGCACGATTCTCGCCCGTCGGGTCCGTGTTGTTGAAATAGTGCTCGATCGCAGCATACTCGCCGTGAAGTCGCGCCGAATCGGCCGCATCGGCCCGATCGAGACCAAACTGCGCCTCCCAAAAATTCGGTAGGCCGTCGCCGTCGTCGTCGGCCGCGGGCTTCAGACTTCGGTAGTCGAGTCGCCTGGCCGCAGCCGGCAAATCCGTTTCTTTCTCGATGATGCGGCCGGTCCCATCGCGCGCCGATTCCACGATTCGCAAGTCGATCGGATCGCGGCCCGGCAGCGTCGCGCCGACGTCGGCGAAGACCGCGTCGCGAGCTTCGACGGCCGCTTGCACAACCTGCGGCGCATCGGCGAACGGCTCCGCGACGATCATCGCGGCCCGCTCCTCGGCCGAAGCCTTCTTAAACTTTTGGTTGTGCCCGACGGCCAGCCCGTTGTCGGCCGCGGCGGCGTCGAACCCCTCGACCACGTTGCCGCGGGCAAAAATGCGGCAGGCCGGGTCGCCGTGAAACTCGAACATCCGCGTGCGAATCTCCTCGCGCGTGTCGGGCCCGGGCCGATAGTAGCTGCCGAGCCAATTGACGAGTACGCGCTCGCTGCCGGTGTGCGAGGCGAACTCCGACCAGTTGTAAACGACGTTGTTGTAGAAGTTGAGCACCGCCGGAACGTCGGCGCCGCCCGTCGTACGCGGGTTGCGCAGACGATTGTGGGCATATAGCATGTGATGCATCGTCGAGCGTCCGTCGGCCGCGGCCGAGCCCCAGAGCGAACCTTCGGAATGGTTCGGCGGCGTCTGCTTCGGGTTCGCGTAGTCGCAACCTTCGGCGGCGATGCTCCACGACACCGTCGAGCGATCGGCGTGCGTCACCGTCAGGTTTTCGTCCGTGGCCCAACTCGTCGAGCAATGATCGATGACGACGTCGGCCAGCGGCGCGAAGTCGTGAATGAACTTCCCTCGCTCGGCCTTCTTCACACGGGTCTTGTCGAACTCCGCTTGGCTCAGCCCGCTGGGCGTCCGGGCTTCGCCGATGCTCACCGGCTTGACTTCAATCGCGTCTCCGGAGTCGCCGAGGCTAATCCAACCGCGGCGCGAGCGCAGATGCCGCACGATGACGTTGCTCGCGCTGATGTCGAGGCTGCCGCCGGTGAGGCAGATGCCGTCGCCCGGCGCGGTTTGGCCGGCGATCGTGATATTGGGATGAGCGATCGTGAGCTTGCCCCCTTGCGGAGTTTTCTTGTTCACGTCGGTCAGGTCGATCACGCCCGACACGTCGAAGACGACGATGCGATTCGGCCCGTCGACGGCCGCAGCCAACGATCCGGGCCCGCGCGGGTTGAGATTCGTCACTCGGACGACGGCGCCGCCGCGACCGCCGGTCGTAAATCGCCCCGCTCCCTCGACGCCGGGAAAGGCCGGCACTCGCGTCGGCAACGGCCCCTGCGCCGTCGTCGTCGGGGCGACGAGTGCGATACAAAGCAGCAACGACACGCCGACGGTCGCGCGCATTTTCACGTTCCTTCACGGCTGATTTTCGGACCAACGCTCGTAGCGCGCCTATGATGCGCCGGCGCGTACCTTTATCGTCCGAGGCGGTCGGCGAGCGCGCATTGCCGGCGATCGCACAGCTCGCTCAATCCTCGTAAATTCCAGGCTCTCATGCAAAAGTGTGACGGTCGTAACGGCTGTGCGGCCCCCCGAAAAAAGTTTGCAGTTTTCGCACGCTTCCGCCGCTTGAATCGCTCTCTTCGCTTGTTAGAGTCGATTCTTAATAGTTCGCACGGGCTGCATCGCGACGGACGCGTGCCGCTCAAAAACTCCCCTTGAATTTCGCTCCCCACGACCATGCCAGACTTCGGCGCGACCCCCTCGCACGATCTC
>JAFLCO010000161.1:5599-13182 GCA_017303535.1 Planctomycetota bacterium | reverse complement strand
CGCGAAGGCCCAGTTAGAAAACACATTCAACTGGGGCACCGCTGCGCTATGCCCCAGCCACCCGTGCGACGGAAGGCGATGCGCCTCAGTTGGTAAATTGAAACAACGGCGGCTTCGGGCTGCGGATGCTTGTTTGACCTTCGGGGGGCGAGACGACTTCCATGTATTCGTACACCTGCTCGGGCGTTTCGAAATACTTTTCGTAGACGTAGTGGCTGTCGAACTCGCAGTCGTTGGTGCTGTACTCGCGGCAGATTTCCGGGCGGGTTTCGTAAATGCCGCAGAGGTTGTCGGGCCGGAGGTGTTTGCAGGTCGTGTGGACGAGGACGTACCAGTCGTCGTCCTCGACAAAGAACGTCGTTTGGCTGTGGAGCATGGCCCAGCGGATGTAGTCGAAGTCGGCCCGTTCGACGGGGCGCTCGATCGGCCAAGCGAAGTACTTGCAGCATTTGGCCGAGCAATGATCGCAGAGGCTTTGGCCGGGCTGAAGAACCGGGCGATTGGCCCGCGGATCGACGGGCTTCGGCGCGATAGCCGCCTTCGTGTCGACCGAAGACGTCTGCCGTTGCGACGATTTGTCTTTCGACTTCTTCTGTTTTTCCTTGACCGCCACGGCCGACGATTCCTTCTGACGCGACATACCAGCCCCCGGCACAACGGCGACGGCCCGCGATTCTAAGACGTTCGGGCCGCGAAAAACGTTCGGGCAAGTTTAACAGAGCAGGGGGGATTTTCCAGCCGACGCGGGGTGGCGAATGTCGCTGAAATCCGCGGCGTTACGAGCCAAGCTACTCCGCCGGCGGCAAACGTTTTGGGTTCGGCGATTGCAACGCGATCAAGCGAACGATGAGCACGATCCCGGCGATCGACAGCCCGATCTCGACGGCGGCGACGAGCAACTCCGCGAGCGACGATTGACTGCTCCAACCATATCGCCGATCGAGCCGGCTGACGATCAAAGAGCCCGCCATGCACGCGGCGGCGGAGAGCCCGGCGACGCGCGACTTGCGACGACGCTCGGCGTCACTCAGATGATCGTACTTTCCCAGTGACGGCGCCATGGAAACCTCGCGCCTGCGGAAGCAACCTTACTTTGCCAAGACAATCGCCGTGGCTTGGCCGGCGGCCGTGTAGCTGACGACCACGCAGGCCGGCTTGAAATCGGTGAGCGGCCGGCCGTGCACGACATTGAGGCCTAGTTCCGCATCCGGCGTGTCGCAATGGGCGGTCGGCGGCACGTGACCGGCGTCGAGCATCAGCGCGGCGATGGCCGTTTCGACCGCGCCGCAGGCCACGCCCAAGCAGCCCATGTAACCTTTGAGACCGACGACCGGCACGCCGGGCACGGCCGCGCGGAGAGCGGCGGCTTCGGCGGCGTCCCCCGCACGCGTGGCCAAGCCATGGGCGACGACGAAGCCGAGGTCGCCGGGCGTAAGCCGAGCATCGGCCAGCGCTCGCTGGATGGCGGTCTTCACGCAGTCGCCGCCGAACGAGCGGCCGGCGATTTGCGGATCGATGGCGGTGCCCCAGCCGCGCACTTCGGCATAGATCTTCGCGCCCCGGCCGGCGGCATGTTCGCGATTCTCGAGCATCAGCACCGCAGCTCCTTCGCCGCGCGTCTGGCCGTCGCGCTCGGCGTCGAACGGGCGGCAGGCGCGCTCGGGATCGGCGCTCGGCGACACTTCTTCGGCCAGTTGGCGACGGAGCAAATCGTAGGCATTGACGCGCGACGAGGCGGCGCCGGCCATCATCTGATCGGCCTGCCCGCGCTGGATGACGCGCGTCGCCTCGCCGATCGCCGAAATGCCGGACGCCTCGGCCATGCAGATCGTGTTGTTCGGGCCGCGGGCGTCGTTGCCGATCGAGATGTGGCAGGCCGGCATGTTGGGGAGCAGTTTCAACATGCTGAGCGGGTAGCAGGCCCTCATGCCGACGGCGCCCCAATTGGCGAAGTCGTACTCGCCGTCGACCATGCTGGCCTGAAACGGCAGGGCGACCTCTTCCAACGGATTGCGAATCACTTCGCCGCCGAAGATCACGCCGAAGCGTTCGGGATCGACTTGGCCTTCGGTGTAGCCGGAGTCGTCGCGCCCCAGGCCGGCGGCCGCGAGCGTGAGCTGTGCGTCGCGGGCCATGACCTTCAGCGCCTTGCGAGGCTTCACGTATTCGGCCGGGTCAAAATCGGCCACCTCGCCGACCACCTTGGCGACAAGGCCCGTGGTGTCGATCGTAGTGATCGGCCGCAGGGCGGAGCGCGCGGCCAGGAGCGATTCCCAAACCGCGGCGCGGCCCATGCCGAGCGGGCAGGCGATGCCGAGCCCTGTGATGACGACGGAAGCTTCGGCGTTCATGCGCGGCAAATCGTCCGTCGTGCTTGCAAAAGAGTTCTAGCGGGCCGGCGTCGTCGGTTCCAAACGCCGACTCGGCAGCACGATCTGCTTGGCCAGCCCGACCTTTTCCAGGAATTTGATCGTCAGCCAGGTGACGTCGAGTTCCCACCACTTGTGGCCGTGCATCGCGCTGCGCTGATCGGCATGGTGATTGTTATGCCACCCTTCGCCGTTGCTGACCAGACCCACGAACCAGTTGTTGCGGCTGTTTTCGTCGGTTTCGTAGTTGCGGTAACCCCAAACGTGCGACAGCGAATTGACGCTCCAGGTGATATGCCAGACGAGGACCGTGCGAACGAAAACGCCCCAAATCAGAACGCTCCAGCCGAATTGAGCCGCCTCGCCGGCGTCGGGCACCGAGCCGGGAACGAGGCCCACGTAGTAAGCCAGGTAGCCGAGGCCGAAGAAAACGACCCAACTGGCGAGGTTCAACCAAACCCAGGCGAGCTTCCGCTCCAGCGCGAAATAGTAAGGGTCTTTCAGGACGTCGCGGGCGTACTTCTCGTAGTGGTTCAGATTATGGATCTGCACGTTATCGACCAGCAGCCAGCCCATGTGGCCCCAGAAGAAGTTCACCAGCGGGCTGTGGGGATCGGGTTGCTCGTCGGAATATTGATGGTGCAACCGATGGATGGCGACCCACTTCGCAGGCGTGTCTTGCACGCAGAGAACTCCGAGCGTTGCGAAGGAGCGTTCGAGCCACTTCGGAACGACGAAACCTTGGTGCGTGAGCAAACGGTGGAAGCAGAGGTTGATGCCGAGCGTGCCGAAGACGTAACAGCCGGCGACGGCGAGAAACACGCCGGTCCAACTGAAGAAATACGGAAAGAACGCCAAGCAGGCGACCGCGTGGAAGACGACGAACGAGATCGCGTAGTCCCACATGACGACCTTCTTGCGGACGCTCGCGGGATGCGGCAGGCGGCCGTGTTCGTCGAGGCGGGCGTGCCACTTTTCCATCGGATGATCGGCCACGACGGTTCCGGTCGGCGCGTCGGCGGCCGCGGTGTCGGCGGAAACAAGTTTGGTGAGGACCAATGCTTCCGTCGTCTCGCTCATCGTTTCGCTCATCCAAGTCGCTCCCATTCGAGCCGGGGCCGAACCCGACGCGACATCGCGTCGTTTCCGGCTGTTTCACAGCACCCCAAATACGGCATGAGTCGACCTTGCGGGAAGGGGAATCTTCCGGCGGCGACCGTGCTCTTTGCTCGAAGTTCCCATCTTGACAAATAGGGGTTTGAAGTCAATCGCAGCAGGGGGCGGGTTTTGCCGACGGGCGGGAGCGTCACTGTCGCTTCAAGTGCAAAACGAGTATAAGTTTACGACGGCCCGTGCGACGACGCCCGAAGCGGGTTTGCGCCGCACGCCGGCGCGCAATCCGGCCGCACGGACAGGACGGTCGGCTGTACGGGTTGCGCGGAACGACATGGGCCGGTTATCGACAATCGCCGGCCGGGCGCGGGCAAACCGCGGCGTAAACTTGGGCGGGGCGGCGCGTCCGTTGCTTCTGGACGCGGAGCTCGGGGACGAGCCCCGAAGCCCGGAGACAAGCTCCGGGGCTAAATGAGCCGAACCCCGAACCCCGAACTCTGAACCCTGAACCTCCAAACCTGTTCCCGCAATGCAACTCGTCGTCACCGCCGTCGGGCCCGATCACAAGGGCCTCGCCGATCCGATCATTCACTTCCTCACCGGCGAGGGAGCGAACATCGCCGAAATCCAGATGTACGACCACGACGAGGAGCGCGTCTTCGCGATGCTCTGCCGCGCGGAAGTCGACATGGCCGTCGACGACTTCGCCGACGTCCGCAAGAAGCTGACCAAGATCGGCGACGACCGCGGGCTCTCGGTCCGAGTGTGGTCGCCCGAGCTGCGCGCGAAGAAGCCGCGGCTGGCGATCTGCGCGACCTTCCGGCCCGAGCCGCCGCTCGCGCTGCTGCGGGCCATTCGCGACGGCGAACTCAAGGCCGAGGCCGCGCTGATGATCGGCAACCGGCCCAACTGCCGCTCGCTCGCCGAACAGTTCGGCGTGCCCTGGCACTCGATCGGCGATGAAAAGGGGCTCGCCAACGACGACGAAATGATCGCGCTGTGCGACCAGTACGACGTCGACTACATCATCCTGGCCCGGTACATGCGTATTTTGCCGGCGTCGAGCTGCTGGAAATACGCGGGCGGCCGCATCATCAACCTGCATCACGGGCTGCTGCCGAGCTTCAAAGGCATCCGACCGTACCACGACGCCTACGCCTCGCGGATGCTCACGTTTGGCGCGACGTGCCACTTCATCGTGCCCGAGCTCGACGCGGGAAATCAGATCATTCAACAGGCGACGTTCACCGTACCGCCCGGCACGCCGCTCGCGGAGATCATGCGGCTTGGCCAAGAAGACAACGAACCGCGCTGTTTGGTCGAAGGGGTCCGCCGCGTGGTGAACCGCGAAGTGCAACTGCACTTCCATCGCGTGATCGCGCGGAAGTAAGCAACATTCAATCGACGCCGCGACTAAACCTTCTCCCACTGGGAGAAGGTGCCCGAAGGGCGGATGAGGGCCGCGTTACAATAGCGTTGACGCGGAGCGTGAGAACGTGGGAATTGCAATTCCTCGCGCATTCCTCTAACAACTATTTCGGAAAGCGCGCTCCGATCGGAAATTGCACACACTCGCGTCGGTTACTTTCATGCTGCTTGAAGTCGTTGATCGGGCGTTAGGAAAAAGCGGGGCGCCGGAGCCACTCGATATTGGGCTTTCGGCAGCGGAACTCTCCGACTGGTTAGAGCAATCGTTGTGTTTCCCAGACCTTCCCGTACCCATAGGGGAGTTGGCGCATTGGGCGTTCGCTCTCATTGAGCTTGGCAAAGAACCGGCGGTTCTTGCCGCCGTAGCTGCCGTAGAAACGGCGTTACTTCTCGCGAATTCGAACTACGAAGAGAAGCAATTCGTTGAGAAGATTCTCGCCGAGTTGCACATTTGGATTGATAGTTCGAAAGACAAGCACGACTTAAAACGGCTGGGCGATCTTTGGTGGAGTTTGACTAGGAACCCGCCTGCCACAGCAGATACCCCGCTTGGGACAGCAGCGACGATGGCATGGTACGTTGCGGGTTACGATCCCGAGGGGTGGGGTGACCCGCCGGACCAGCCAGACAAGCTCGAAAGCTGGATTGCGGAAGCTGCAAACAATGTGACAGCCATCGTGGATGTGTTTAGTTCTGCCCAGCGAGCAGTCGGAGGGGATGACTTATTACTCATTAACAGTGTTCGAATAGCGGTCAAAACTTGGCGAAACGCGGATTCGGCGGAATCCTAACGAGCCCGCCGCGAGCGTGCCTCGCTATGTTCCCACGAGTCATTACGTTTAACGCGAGGCCGGCGGGAAAAGCTTTGGGTCGAGCCGGCCAAGCAGCTTCTTCAGCTCGTCGATCGTCGCGCGCGTGGTTTCTTTGCCGATGACCGACATTTCATCGGCCCGGGTGAATTCGGAGATGTCGAACTTTGTGACGTCGGGGGCGATGACGAAGTCGGCCGGTTGCACGCCGACGGCGTTCATGCTGTGGTTCAGAATCATGTTTTGCCGCATCATGACCTGCAGCGTCGAAAAAAATCGGCTGAGCTTCGGCTTGCCTTGCTTGCGAATGCCGAGGAAGTCTTGCTCGAGCTTCGCCGTGACGGTCGAGGCGATGACGAAGTTGCAGCCTTGCGAAACGAGCACGTCGGCCGGGACGTTGTTCAGCAGTCCGCCGTCGACCAGCGCTTGCTCGGCGCTGAAAATCGGCAACGCCAGCGGCGGCAAGTTGATGCTTTCGAGAATGGCGACCGTCGCATCGCCCGTCTCGCGCACGAGCGTCTTGCCCTCGACGAGGTCGACGGCGATCGACGTCATGGGAATCGGCAATTGCTCGAGCCGATAGTCGCGCAGGTATTTGCGGAGCATCGCTTCGAACAGCCGGCGGCGATACTTCCAGAGCAAGTACCAATAGCCGCCGCCGGGGAGCTTGCGAAAAAACCACGACGGCTGCAAGTCGGTCTTAAACGAATGCGTGGCATGGTCGGCGTCGTTGCCGGCGGCGTAGATCGTGCCGGTCATCGCCCCGGCGCTGGTGCCGGCGAGGCGATCGACGTAGATGCCGTATTCCTCGAGCACTTTCATCACGCCGAGGTGCGCCATGCCGCGGGCCGCACCGCCGCCGAGCGCCAAGCCGATCTGCACGCCGCGCAAGAAGTGCACGAGCCGCTCGAAACCGTTGGCCGTCAGCGGGCCGCGCGGCAAAACGGGAACGCCCAGCGTGAGCTTGAAATCGCGCTTGGCGAGCTTGATGAGCCCCGGCACGTACGGAGCCGCCTCCGCGGCGGCATCGAGCAACCACACGAAATGCAGCTTCTCGCGCATCCAGGGGGCCGCCACGGACAGCCGCGAGAGCAGCTCCTCGGCGGCCCCGGCATCTTCCGGCCGCAAACACCAGAGCACGACCTCGGACAAGTGCAGCAATTGCACGAACCGCTCGAGGTCGTGATCGATGCCGACGTCGATCAGAAACCGACCGCGGTTCGCCCACTCTTTCGAGAGCGCCTCGCGCTCCGCATCGTCGAGGTATCGGCCTTCGCGGACCAGCAGGCGAAACGGAACGTCGCCGTCGGGCCGGTGTGCTTCGTCGTCTCCCAAAACGCAAAGCTGTTCGTCGAGGCCGTGCAACCGGCCGACAAGCTTCGCGGCCAGCGGTCGACTGGCCGGCGTTTGATGGACGATGCCGACGACTTGCGCCGGCCGCAGCGAACGATCGACCGTCACGACCTGTTTGACCAAGCGCGCGGCCAGCTGCCAGACGGCCCGTTGAAAGTCGGCGTGGCCGGCGCTCAGTTGCAGCAGCGTCGCCAGCGTGAGCCGATACGCCACGGTCGGCTCCGCGGCGACGGTCTTCATGTGCGAGCGGTCGACGAGTGCAATAGCGAACAGCCCGAGCGCCGTGCCGCGCGTAAACGTCGATTGCTGGATGCGCTTGCCGAGCAAGTCGAACAGTTCGGCGGTCAGTCGGCCCGAAACGATGAAATAAGCGTGCGTCTGTTCCGCTTCGACGTCGACCACTACCAGACCTACCGCGTCGGTTTCCACTGCGACTGCTGCTTCTCTTTCTCGTGCTGTGCAAGCTGGTGTGCCTCCACCTTCCAAAGCATCTACCGGAACGCAATCGCCA
>JAFLCO010000161.1:0-5589 GCA_017303535.1 Planctomycetota bacterium | reverse complement strand
CGCCGGCTTGGTAGGTGACCAACTCGGCAACGCCGACAAACGCCGCGAGCGTCTCGTCCGTCAACTCCTTCGCCCAATCAAGCCGGCGAAGCTCAACGGCAGGCACCACGGGCTGCAAAGACGACATCGGATGGCTCAAAGGTGCCGCGTCGGGGAGGCGGTCGCACAGGAGCGGCCGCGGCGCCGATTGTAGCAGTTCGTCAGGTGCGAGCCCGCCGCGGTCGCCGTTTACTCGAGCAGCCCCACCCAACGCTTGCGGCAACGCCGGCACTAACCCGACATCCCCGCAGCGGCGCCATAAAACCTGCGCCGAGCCCGCGTAGATCCACAGTTTCGCGGCCCATTTCGCCAATTCCGCGCGAAACCGCCCCTGTCCCGAATCGCCCGTTTCGCGTAAACTAGTGTTCAGTCATCGATTGCCGCTCGGGCCGGTTTCAGATTTCGCCGCGCGTAAGCCGATTTTGCCTCTTGGGGAAATCGTCGCGAGGCCGTGAGTTGATCGCTCCTCTACGGAAGAGCCTTCTGAACAGAACCCGTCGCGTTCTCGATCAACTCCGTTTCGAAATCCGTGTTCGTTTCCTCGACTTCGCCGCTTAACCGGTGAAGCCCGATTGCCGGCCCCCGCTCGAAAGAGCAATGCCGCAAACTGCACGAGCGACGAGGCCTCACGTAGGCCCCGCCGTCGCCGCCGTTTTGCGTCGTCGTCTATTCGTGCGTCGAGGCCGCGTCGTCGGTTTGCATCCATTGCAGAAAGAAGATTGCCGCATGTCGTCCGATTTGTCCGCCGCCGAAGTCGTCGTCGAAGAAGTTGTCGCCGTTGAAGTTGAAGATGTTGTTGCCGCCGAAGAAGCGGCCACGCAAGTCGATCCCGCGGCTCGTGAACTCGCCGAAGGCGAATTCGCCTTCGCCGATCTGAACCTCAGCCCTGAAATGCTCGCGGCCATCGAAAGCTCGGGCTACGAGATCGCCACGCCCATTCAGGCCCGGGCCATTCCGCTGCTCTTGGAAGGGCGCGACGTGCTCGGCCAAGCGCAAACCGGCACCGGCAAAACGGCCGCCTTCGCGCTGCCGCTGTTGCAACGCATCGACCTCGAACGTCGCGAGCCGCAAGTGCTCGTGCTCACGCCCACGCGCGAACTCGCGATCCAAGTCGCCGAAGCCTTCGAGCGCTACGCCGCCGGGCTCGACGACCTCCGCGCCGCGGCCATCTACGGCGGTCAGGATTACGGCGTGCAATTTCGCGCTCTCGACCGCGGCGTCCATGTCGTCGTCGGCACGCCGGGCCGCGTGATGGATCACATGCGTCGCGGTTCGCTCAAGCTCGACGCGCTGCAATGCCTCGTGCTCGACGAAGCCGACGAAATGCTCCGCATGGGCTTCGCCGAAGACGTCGAATGGGTCCTTGAGCAATCGCCCGCCGAGCGACAAATCGCTCTGTTCTCGGCGACGATGCCCGATGAAATCCGCCGCATCGCCAAGCGGCACCTCCGCAACCCCGCGCAGATCACGATCGAGCAGCGCACGTCGACGGCCGACACCATCCGTCAGCGGTTCATCGTCGTCCCGCCGCCGCAAAAGCAGGCCGCCCTCTCACGCATCCTCGAAGGGGAACCGGTCGACGGCGCAATCGTCTTCGTCAAAACCAAGAACACGACGGAATACTTGGCGGAATACTTAAACGGCCAAGGCCATCGCGCCGCCGCGCTTTCCAGCGACGTCGCTCAAGCCCAACGCGAGCGGATCGTCGACAACCTCCGCGCCGGCAAGATCGACGTGATCGTCGCCACCGACGTCGCGGCTCGCGGGCTCGACGTCCAGCGGATCAGCCACGTCATCAATTACGACTTCCCGTTCGATAGTGAAAGCTACGTCCATCGCATCGGCCGCACCGGTCGCGCCGGCCGCGCCGGCGACGCGATTCTGTTTCTCACGACCCGCGATCGTCATCTGCTCCGCCGCATCGAGCGAGCCACGGGCGTGCAGCTCGAACCGATGGACGTACCGTCGAAGCGAGCGATCAACCAGCGGCGCGTCGCGAAGTTTCACGAGCGAATCACGGCGGCCTTGGCCCGGCCCGATATCGACAAGTTCCAATCCGTGGTCGAACAGTATCGGACCAAGCATCCTGAAGCGACGGTCGAACAAGTCGGCGCGGCACTGGCGGCTTTGGCCGTCGGCGATACGCCGCTGTTCGTCACCGACGACTTCGCCCCGACCGGCTTCCGCGAACCACAAAGCTTCCGCGAGGGACGAGGCGATCGCGACGGGCGTGGCTTCGGCAATGACCGTGGCGGACACGGTGATCGGCCGTCCCGTTTCGGCGACCGTCGTGAAGCCGGCCCGCGCGGGCATCGCATGGACGGCCCGACGGAAACGTTCCGCATCGAACTCGGCCGCGACCACGGCGTGAACCCGGGCCAGATCGTCGGCGCGCTGACGCACGAAGGAGGCCTCACGGGCGGCCATATCGGACGCATCAAGCTGATGGACGATCACAGCCTCGTCGACATGCTCGCCGGCATGAGCGACGAAACCTTGGAGCGGTTGCAGCGAATCCAAGTCGGCGGCAAACGCCTCGGCCTGGCCCGCGCAGGCCGCCCGAGCCGTTCGTACGGCTACGCCGCCAACCGCACCGACGCCCCGCCGAAAAAACGCCGCTACAAAGACGCCGAAGCCCCCACCGGCGGCGACTTCAAGAAAAAGAAGAAACGCAAGCAAACGAGCTAGAGCGACAAGTTGGGTGGCCCCGACAACTCGCTTGTCGGGGTCGCGCAGTGATAAGAGGATCTCGGATCGCTTCCGATCTTTGGAGCCCCAAAGGGGCGGCAATCCCTCAGCCCAGGGCAACGCCCTGGGTTTACGGGACGATCAAAATAAATCAAAGCCCTGAAGGGGCGAAATCCGGCACATCGGTCCACGCCGGTCATCGAAACACGCCCCTTCAGGGCGTTATCTCCATTCGCTGCGATGACGGTTCCCAGGGCGTTGCCCTGGGCTGAGGAATCTCGGCCTTTCAGGCCGACTGCGATATGTACAAATCGACGTGCTTACCACTTAGCGTCGCTATCGAGTTTCTTCAGAACGCGATCCCAATGGGGCTTTTCGAGAACCGCCCATCGTCCCTTCTCTTGAACCAGATCAAGCGTTCCTTTCAACTTCTCGTTGTTGTGATTCTTGGCCGTGTAATGCACTTCCCAGAACTCACCTTTGCTGTTGACGGCAACGGTCGCAAGTGAAATTTCCGCGATGTTGGCTCGCACTAGTTTGCAGAACTCGACAAAGCCTTCCTCGCCGACGGAAGGATTTCCGCTTCCGCCGAGTTGGCTGGAATTTAGATGCAAGTCGAGGACGCAATCCTTGCGCGCACCGGCAAAATCTCCTTCGTTGATCTTGGAAACGAATCGCTTGGCAACTTCCACCGGGCGTTGCCGTTGAGAGTCCAAAGGAGGTGTAAAAACAAGCCACGGCCTGAATGTCTTGTCCTCCGTGAGCTTGAATGCTTGCTTGTGGTTATTCTCCGGAGCGGCCTTGGGAGCGTCATTTCCGTCGGGATCGTCGCCCTGTGCGAACGATACGCACGCCAAAAGCAAAACGCTTGGCCAAATCCTAAATGGCGACCGAGAGATCGTATTCATGTTCCACCTCTCGAAAATGCAGTTACTTGCGTAACCATTCTCTCTCACCGATTAATCATCCGCATCGCTGCTTCCGGATAACGTTCCCCTTGGAAGTTGATCTTCGCCGCGGCTTCCGTGAGTTCCGTCAGGTCTTGCGGCGTGAGTTCAACGGCGGCCGCTCCTAAGTTTTCTTCCAGCCGGTGCCGCTTCGTGGTGCCGGGGATCGGGACGATCCAGTTCTTTTGCGCCAAGAGCCAAGCGAGCGCAATCTGCGCGGGCGTCGCTTTCAGGCGGGCGGCGATCGTCGTCAGCAGATCGACCACCGCTTTGTTCGCCTTGCGGGCCTCGGCCGAGAATCTGGGGACGACGTTGCGGAAGTCGTTCGCCGCGAACGTCGTCGCGTCGTCAATCTTGCCGGTCAAAAATCCCTTGCCGAGCGGGCTGAACGGCACGAACCCGATGCCGAGTCGCTCCAGCGTCGGCAGAATCGCTTCCTCCGGCTCGCGCCACCAGAGCGAGTATTCGCTTTGCAGAGCCGTCACCGGCTGCACGGCATGGGCCCGCTCGATGACGCCGACGCCGGCCTCGGAAAGCCCGAAGTGCAGGACCTTGCCTTCGTTGACCAAGTCGCGCACGGTGCCGGCCACGTCTTCGATCGGCACCGCGGGATCGACCCGATGTTGATAAAGCAAGTCAATCCGATCGGTCCGCAGCCTTTTCAAAGAGGCTTCGACGACGTCGCGAATATGCGCGGGCCGGCTATCGAGCCCCGCCTGCTTGCCGCCATCGATTTTGAACCCAAACTTCGTGGCGATCACGACGCGATCGCGCACCGGCTCCAGCGCCTCGCCGACCAGTTCCTCGTTCGTAAACGGCCCGTAGATCTCGGCGGTGTCAAAAAACGTAACGCCGAGGTCCACGGCGGCCCGCAATAAGTCGATGCCCGCCTGCTTCTCCACGGCCGGGCCGTACCCGTAGCTCAACCCCATGCAGCCGAAGCCGAGCGAGGAAACTTCCAAACCGGCGGCACCGAGACGACGTGTTTGCATGGCGGGCTCTAAATGAAACGGGTAGCTCAGCGGATACCGGGTAGCACAGGTTGCTCGTCAACCTGAGCGCAGCGAGAGGCAGTGTGAAGGATGCGACGGTGCGGTGGAAGGGCTGCAGTTCCTAAGCCCCAACGGGGCGACAATCCCTCAGCCCAGGGCAACGCCCTGGGGCAACGGGTACGATCAAAATAGATCCAAGCCCTGAAAGGGCGAAATCCGGCGCAGCGGTCCGTGCCCCATCCTCGGAACACGCCCCTTCAGGGCGTCGTCGCCGTTCGTGGCGATCACGATCCCCAGGGCGTTGCCCTGGGCTTAGGAAAGTCGGCCCTTCAGGCCTCATACCCCTTATCTCCTTCTCATCTCCAGCATCTCCCTTTCTTATGAAAGCGGCGCGTTGGTGATTCGGCAATCCTACCGCTCCAATCCTTCCGGCAATTTGTCCAGCCGCGTCACTTCCAGCACTTCCGTGAAGTACCACGGTTTGCCGGTGCTCTTTTTGTAGCCGATGCATTTGGCCGGGTACTTCGCGCCGTCGTGTTCTTGAAACTTGCTGAAGCGGTGGATATCGCTGCGCCAGTCGATGCGGACCAAGAGATGCGTTTCGGCGTCGAAGTACAGGTCCATCGCCGGCGTGATCGTCGGCCTTGCCGGCGTGCTGACGCAACCCACGCTGCCGTCCGCGCTGTTCCCCCAGAAGATGTTCGCCATGCTGGACAATTTCAGCCTGCTGGCGCTCGACCATTTCGGCTGGGGTCTTTCGGGCCTCTACACCTGCGTGGCGCTGGGCATCGTGGCCTTTTCGGCCGTGCTCGCCTTCTCGACGACCCGGCGGGCCTGGACCGGCCGCGCCTGAGGCGCCGGCCTGAGCGGAGCGCTGCCTCGCAGCATCACCTTTGCGTCGATTGCCCAGAAACGGTCGGCCT
>JAFLCO010000160.1 GCA_017303535.1 Planctomycetota bacterium | reverse complement strand
GCATGGCCGAGCGTTCGAACGTCCGCTGGAAGTTGTTAAGCGAGTCACACCAGACGATCACGTGGATGCCGAATGCCGGGCCTTCGCGGAGGATCGTCAGCAACTGCTTGCCCGGGTTGGCCTTCTCTTCCGTGCGGCTGAAGCTGAAATCATCTTCGGCCTTGCGGAGGTCGCGGAACCGCTGCAGATCGTGAATGAACAGATAGATCTCGCCTGAGCCGGCGGCATTATCGGCTTGGCGACGAGCCAACTCATCGGCAATTTCACCGACGAACCGCCCGGCCTCGCGCAGTCCGCCGGCTTGCGCCGAGTGAGGGAACTGACCGGCGGCGCGTTGCCAATACCCGGCGTTCGCGGCATCCGGAGGCGAACCGTCGAGCAGATAGAATCTTGCCCCGCGCGCGGGATCGGCGGCGTGTTGCGCCGCCAAACTTGCGACGGCGACCGTTTGCATGGCCAGTGCCGCTTCGGATTGTTGGCCGAGGATGACGACGTTCGAGCCACCCTGTCGACGGAACGTGGTCGACGTCGGATCTTTGATGGCGATCGCTTCGCCGAGCCAGGCGTGCGCGGCGAGCACCGCTTCCGGCCAAACCGGCGCCGCGAGCGCTGCCTCCAGCAGGTGATTCTTACCGATATCCGCAGGCACGTTCCCTTCAAAAACGATCTGCGGCGTCGCAGGCACCACGTTGCGCTCTTCGGCCATGGCGCGAACGCGTTTCAAATAGTCTTCGCGGCGATCGTCGTTGAGCCACACCACTTGGAAGAGATGATTGCCTTCGACGCGGCCGTTGGCATCGTTGTAGATTGCCTCGCCGGGGCGCGTTAGCAAGCGGGCCGCCGGATTGTCTTCGCTGAGAATTAAATGTGAATCGGCTTCGCTGCATTGCAGTGCGATACGAATGGCCATTTGACCGAGCGTCGTACGCGCCAAACTGTACGCCCCGCCCAAAGTTTGCGAACCCAAATGCACGTGTATACCGAAAGCCCGGCCTTGCCGAACCAATCGATCGAGCAGCAGTGACGTCTGTTGCGCGATTTTGTCGTCTTCGACGAAGAACTCTTGGAATTCGTCGACGATCAGCAAGATGCGCGGCATGAGTTTGCCGGTCGCCTCGCGATAGCTGTTCACGTCCTGCACGTTGAGATCGCGGAACAGATCGCCGCGATTCTTGAGTTCGACGTCGAGCCGCTCCAAAACACTGAGCCCAAACTCGCGTTCGCTTTCAATCGCGACGACGCGGGCGTGCGGCAATTCGTGCGTCGCGTAGGTCTTAAACTCGACGCCCTTCTTAAAGTCGATGAGGTAAAGCTCGACCTCTTCCGGGCTGTAGTACAGGGCCAAATTCGTGATGAGCGCGTGCATCATCGTCGATTTACCGGAACCGGTCTTACCCGCGATGAGCACGTGCTGCGACGTGCCGTGGCCGAGCGTGAGGTGCTGGCGTTTCGTCGCCCCGGCACGTCCCAGAGGAACGTCGATTCCCGTACCGCTGCGTTTGCTCCACCATTGTCCTTCGCGCGGGGCGATGAATTCGAACGGCACCTCGACGCGGCTTCCCTCTTTCGCGCGCTCGCCGACCTTCTGCAGGAGCTGCGTGAACCGATCTTGCGACGGTGGCGCGTCGAGCGAAAGCGGGCAATGCTCCCAGTCACCCTCTTTGCAGACGAACTGATGGTCTTTCCACACCAGCTTGACGGCGTTTTGTTCAAGGTCGGACAGGCTGAAGCCGTGCGGCAGCCGTTGCTTCATGTCGACGCTGATCAGCGAATAGACGCCGCAGCGTGCTCCGCTGGAGACGATTGACATCAGATGCCGGGCCGCCGTATCCGTGAAGTTAAATGGAAAGTTCGCCACGACCAAAATGCGATAGGGCTCAGCGACTTCGCCCGCGTGGCGATTGTAGTCTTCGATCGTATCGAACTCGTTGCGCAGGTATTTCTGGATGACGTTCGCCATGTGCGAAGTCAGATCGGCCAGCCGCTGCTCGATGAATTGTGGCTCCGTCCAGATGCGGCTGCCGACGAGTTTCTCGTCGTAGTCGGCCAAGTGCATGAACCCGGCGAAGTTTTGGCCGAGTCCGACGGGGTCGATGATCGTGAACCGAACTTTGCCCGGCGGCAGCGACGTGAGAAACCGCATCATCACGGTCTGCAGCGTCTGCACGGCTTCAGCACGGCCGGCGCCGCTCGTCTTGATCAACATGGAGCAGCGTTCGGGAAACGACAACATCGCCGGCAGTTCGAAATGCGGCGGGTTGCGGTTGCCCAGTCGGTCCTGCGGCACGGCGGCTTCGGGGAGGTGCTCCGTTGACAGTTCCAGCCGGCCAAACTGTAGAACCGGCGCGACATCGTCGCCCGGTTCCCAAGTATCCCACGATTCGTTGGTCCAGCCGGGGAATAAGCGATCGCAAGTCGCGAGAATCTCGCCGCTCTCTTTGCGGAGCCGTTCGATACCGGTGTGCCAGTCGGTGGAGATGTGCCGCCAGTCTTCGTCGAGCGCTTCTTGAGCGGCGAGCCTGGCTTGCTCGTGTTGATCGTCGGCTGCCGCAAGGTTGCGTTGCAGACTCGCTTCTAAGTCTTGAGCCCGCTGGGGAAAGCTGACTTGGGCCAGCCGGACTTGCTCGGCATGCTGTTCACGAAGCGTCTGCAACTTCGGGGTGTAGCGGGCTTCCAGTTCGGTTCGCGAGCGATCGCGTAGCGCAATGGCCGCCTGTTCGCGAGCGGCGTAATTGGCATCGGCCCGGGCCAGATCATCGCGATGCCGTTTCTTAATTTCGGCCTGCATCCGCCGCGAGCGATGCAGTTCTTGCAGCAGCCAACGCTTGCGAAGCGTCTCGATTTGTCCTGTGACGTCAAGAAATTCTTCTCGCAACGCATAGACTTGACGACCGGCGAGCTTCCAGAGCCACACCGTGAATGCGATGCCGAGCGCCAGCCCGAAGGCCGCGCCGGTGCCGACGCCCCAGCCGTTCCAACGGCTCAGAAATCCGACGGGTACGGCGATCAAGGCGCTGGAAGCGAGCAATATCCAGGCGGGCGTAATACCGCGGAACAACGACGGTACGAACCGCGTGCGAAGCCGAACGACGACTTGTTCGGCCCGTTGCGCAAGATCGCCCCACTGCTTGGTCGGATCTTCCAGCGGTTCGCCGGCGTCTGCGACTTCGGCGGTCTCTTCGGCTATCGTCTCGTCTTCGACCGCAGGCTTCATCGCCGGCCGTCGCAAATCAACGAGCCATTCGTAGAATACTCGCTCGATTTCGGCGACACGTTCCTGACGCTGCTTGATTTGCTTCTGGCGTTCCTTCAATTCACGCCGCGGCACGTGCTTCTTGGCGTCGAAGACCGTATTTCCTTCCCAACGTGCCTGCTCGTGATCGTGCTTGGCGGCCCGCATCTCCATGGCAAACGCATCGGCCGCGTCGCGCAAAGCGGTGTGGTATTCTCGCTCGCTCGCGTCGTACTCGGCCCGCAACCGGCCGGAGAGCACCGTGCGGATTTCATCTATCTCGCGGTCAAGCAGTGCCCGCTGTTCGGAGTATTCAGTTTGTGCGGCGTCGCAAGCCGCCTGATGCGCGACGCGCCCTTCGGACAGCCTCTTCTGATGGCGGGCTTCGGCTTCCGCGCCGGCGGCCTTGCGGCGGCGGACCAATTCGAGCAAGTCGTGAAGAACCTGGTTCTGCCGCTCGATGAGTCGTGGCTCGCTCATGCTGATCTCAAAGTTCGTAAATCGTTTATTCGCGATCGGGCGAGCAGGCTTCGTAAGCTCGAATCATCACCAAGGCCAAGCGATCCATCGCCTTTAAGGCGATATCGACGGGAGCTTCCAACGGCACGATATGGTCGTCGCCGAAGCGTTGCGAAACCTCGTCGTTCCAGACCTCGCGCGTTTCTTCCCAGCGGGCCTGGAGGTCTTGAAACGATCGCTTCAGGCCGCCGACGATCGGAGAAAGGTCGCCCTGTTTCATGGCTTGGCTTCTCCTGCCGGAGCGGCCGTCGCGGAGTTTGCCGAGGTTGTCGGCGCGGCGGCGCTCGGAGTCGGAGGTGGAACGGCGCTATTCCCCGCGGCGAATGTAAACGGCGACGGTGTCGAAGCGCCGGGCGTTGCGACGGCGAGATAGGCTTCGACGGCCTCGGCCATGCGCGTCAGCGCCGATAGCGCGCGCGGCACGCCCGCATCGAGGGCGTTGCCGAGTTGCTGCGACGGGCCTCGGTACTCGTTGACCTCATGCTCGAGCGTGAGATACCACTGCTTGACCTCTTTGAGTTTCGCCTCGGCCTGTTCCAGCTTGGCCTGCGCGCGGCGGACCATGAGAATTTCTTCCGAGTCCGACGCCATGTTCCCAAAAGCGGCCGTGATTCGTTTGCGATGCAGGGCCGTCTTGGCTTCGTTGAGCTTTTCCTCGCGGCGGCGAATTTCGGCCTTCCAATAGGCGACTTGGTCCTTTTCTAGCCAGTCGAGCATACGGCGGATTTCCAGATCGACGGCAATCAGCGCGTTCCGCCCCGCTTGACCGAACTTCGCATAGGCCGCGCGAAACTCGTCAAAGACCTCGATCGAACCGACGCGGGCCTGCGAATCCATGCCCCCTCGCTATCGTTGTTGGAGGTACTCTTCGACTCGTTCCGCCTTGCGGAGCAGAAACGGAATGTGCTGGCTCGAGGCTTCCAGAAACTTGCCGACGACTTGCATCGTGTGCTCGAACTCTTGCATGAATTTCTCATGCTCCTGATCTCGCCACGTTTGTCCGAGGCTCCCCATCTGCGCTTTCAGCAGCGTCGACTGCGACTGAAGCTCACTACAGAACACCTTGAGGTTATTGGCGAAGCGGCGCAAATCGGCCGGATTGACGATCGCCTGCGACATGGCGTGGTTCCTCTGAGAATTTCCAACACCCGTGACGGCCGCGCGACAACTCGAAAACGATCGAAATCGCTCGGCGCTTCTAAGGTTCATCGTAGCCTATGCCCCGAAAAAGCGAAAAGCTTTCGGCACCTAGACTTAGTGACGAACCTCACACCGCGCTCATCCGCTCCCGCCGCGAAGCTGAAAGTACAATTTTTGCACGGCTCCGACGCACGACGTTCCCGTCGGTGAACATTCGGCGCAACGCGCCTCGGCGGACTTCGCACGCTCGACCGTTGCGCGAACCCTCGTCACTCCCCCTTCCGCGACGTCTTGACGAACGTCGTCCGCCGTGAGCCCGAAGCATCCGCAGAGCGGGGCCTGCGGATCCTTCGGCCAAATCGGACGCGTGAGCTTATCGGCGTCGATCCGGCGTTCAAACTCGTCGAAGTAAGCGACCGGACATCGCGGATAATCACAAAAGTAAGCCGGCTTCGCGATACCCGACCATTCGACCGGCGGGACAAACGATGCCAGGGCTTGCTCACCGACCAAAATGCCGGGCGTTCCGCAATGCGGACACAGCGGTGTTCCAGCGTCGGGCTCGCGAACGAAGGCCTTATTCATCGCAGTTGAATGCAGATTTTCCGCAATTCTTTCGAGGGAAACCGCAAATTGTACGACGCCCGAAGCGGATTGATGTACATTTTCTCGAATACCCCCAAAGGATGAGTTTTGCAGTGAATTCATTTTATGGGCTATCCACTCCACATGAGGGTGCGGAGAACTTTCTAGCTGCTACTATATGGGGGATGGGGTCGTAGTTTTTGCGGGTGCCAATATTTGGGAGTCCCCAATAATAGTGACTGCATCGATCCCCCCGATCGCTGCAATTCGTGTCGTGGCGGTACATAGAGCCAGAGCCCACACACGGCGGATGTCGCGAGTATAGGTCTATGTCACGATCAAGTTTCTGACCGTAGGCGGCAGCACCCTCTCTAGGTACTTTCGTTATTCAACAGACTACTTAGGAATTGGCTTTGAGCGACGCAGCCTCGAATTACCCTCGCGGAGTTGCCACGCCAACTCAAATTTCGGCCGCGGGGCAATCGTCCGCAGGCGGGCGGGGAGCGTCGTCGGTTGCGGCTCTAAACCCGGTTTCCGAAGTCGAAGCCTTACGCGCTAAGGCGGAAGTTTTGCAAACGATCGTTGATAGCCTGGCCGAAGGCTTGGCGGCCGTTGATCGTTCTGGACGGTTCCTGCAGTTCAATCCCTCCGGCGCAGAGATTCTGGGAAAAGGTGCGACGGAAGGCCCCTACGAAGCTTGGCCGAAAACTTACGGTCTTTACCTGCCCGACCGCGAGACGCCGTTCCCGCATGATCAACTGCCGCTGGTTCGCGCGCTCGACGGCGAATCGCTGCGCGACGTCGAAATGTATCATCGCCCGGCCGATTCGCAGCAGGGGCGCTGGCTGAAAGTCAACGGCGCTCCGATCCGCGACGCTCAAGGACGCATCACGGGCGGCGTCGTTTTGTTTCGCGACGAGACGGCCACGAAAGAAGCTCAAGAGGCGCTGGAAAACGAACGCCGCTATTTGCGTCACCTCATTCAGTGGCAAGATCGTCAGCGCCAGCTCACGGCCTTCGACCTTCACGACGGCCTCGTCCAACTCGTCACCGGTGCCGTCTTGCACCTCGAGGCCTATCGCAACAAGCACGCCGCCGCCAACCCGCAGGCCGACGCTGAACTTGGCGGCGTGCTGAGCCTGCTTCGCGACGCCCTCGACGACGCCCGCCGGCTCATCGGCGGTTTGCAGCCTCCTGTGCTGCACGAGCGCGGCATCGCCGGCGCCATGGAATATCTCGTCGAACAACATCGCAAAGAGTCGGGCCTCGCCGTCGAGTTTGTTTGCGACCTCGGCGCCGACCGCTGGCCGTCGGAAGTGGAAGCGACCGTGTTTCGCATCACGCAAGAAGCCCTGCAAAACGTCGTTCGCCACGCCGAATCCTCGCGCGCTCTGGTGACGTTGAGGCTTCGCGACGATCACTTGGAACTGAATATTCGCGATTGGGGAAAAGGCTTCAGCACCCAAGATCGCAAGAGTCGCCGCTTTGGGCTACGCGGCATCGCCGAACGCTCGCGGCTCGTCGGAGGTTCGGTGGAAATCGAAAGCAGCCCCGGCCAGGGAACCAGCATCACGGCCCTTTTGCCGACGCGCCCCATGCCCCCAGATACGGAAGAGAGTGCGTCATGAGTATTAAAGTGCTGATCGTCGACGACCACGAAGTCGTTCGCCTAGGAATCAAAAGCTTATTGACCGGTTCCAACATCGTCGTCGTCGGCGACGCGGCCAGCGGCGAGCAGGCGCTGGCGGCCGTTAAAGCTCACAAGCCCGACGTCATCTTGCTCGACGTCCGCATGCCCGACAGCGACGGCCTCACCACGCTCAGCCGACTCCGTATGGAAGACTCCGCCGTCAAAGTGCTGATGCTCTCCACTTACGATAACCCCACGTACGTCGCCCGGGCCGTGGCTCTCGGGGCCAACGGTTACTTGCTCAAGTCGGCCTCGCGCGAAGACCTCGTAGCCGCCATCGAGAAGGCCGCCGGCGGCGAAGACGCTTGGACGCGCGACGAGCTTCGTCGCGTCACCGGCGCTTTGGCCACGCCGCGCATGTCGGGCGAAGTCGAAGTGCCGCTCACGCAGCGCGAGTCCGAAGTTCTGCGGCAACTCGCTCACGGTCTCACCAATAAAGAGATCGGCCAGTCGCTCGGCATCAGCTACGAGACGGTTAAGGAACACGTGCAGCACATCCTCCGCAAGATCGGCGTCAACGATCGCACCCAAGCCGCGGTTTGGGCCGTGCGCAAAAACCTCGTCTAGCAACCTTCATTTCTCGGGTGCCACTGGTGGCTTGCCCACTAGTGCCGTCTTGTACTTCCGGCAACCGACTCCACGGTTGCCTTTCGCAAATCGGCGATTTCGGCCGGCCCCCGGCTGCGATAAACTAGGGCTCTGCCGCGGCCTGCCGCCGCCTCGTGTTCTTCGCCGCTGTGTTCTTCTCCCTTCCGTGGAGCCTGCCGTGACCTCGTCCGCCGCCAAACCGACCGACATTCGCATCGTTTCGACCCAGACCAAGCTCGAACGTTTCGCCTACCGTTCGCCCATCAAGTTCGGCGGCCGCGTCGTCACCGACGTCGTCCTGCTTCACGCCTTCGTCGAAGTCGAAACGCGCGACGGTCGCCGCGCCACGGGCCGCGGCTCCATGCCGATGGGCAACGTTTGGGCCTGGCCCAGCAAGCTCGCCGCGCCGGATACCGAAGCCGCGCTGATCAAGTTCGGCGAGCAGTTCGCCAAAGCCGCCGGCAACTACAAAGGCTGCGCCCACCCGCTCGACATCACTCATGATCTCGCCTCGGTCCACGGCGACCTCGCGGCGTCGATCGTTCGCGAAGCCGGCCTCGCCGAAGCCATGCCAAGGCTCGCGCAGATGGTCGCCGCCAGCCCCGTCGAGGCCGCGATTCACGACGCTCAAGGCGTCGCGCTCGGCCAAAACTCCTACAACCTGCTCGGCAAAGAGTTCGTCGCTCACGATCTCGCGCATTACCTCACCCCCGACTTTGCCGGCGAGTACCTCGATCGGTACACGCTTCGCGAGCCGAAGCCGCGGATGCCCCTCTATCATCTCGTCGGCGCTCTCGATCCGCTTTCCGATGCCGACGTCACCCAACGCCTCGACGACGGGCTCCCCAACACTTTGCCCGAGTGGATCGCCTACAACGGCCTCACGCATCTTAAGATCAAGCTCAACGGCGACGATCTGGCTTGGGACGTCGCTCGCGTCGTCGAAGTCGAACGCGTTTCGGCGCCCGCTCAGGCGGCTCGCGGCTGCAAGCAGTGGAACTACTCGCTCGACTTCAACGAGAAGTGCGCCAACGTGCAGTACATTCTCGATTTCCTCGGCCAAGTCAAGGAGCGCTCGCCCGCGGCCTTCGATCGCGTGCACTACATCGAGCAGCCGACGCACCGCGACCTCAAGGCACACCCTGAAAACAAGATGCACGAGGCCGCGAAGATCAAGCCGGTCGTCATCGACGAGTCGCTCGTTGATCTCGAGAGCCTGCTGCTCTGCCGCGAGCTTGGCTACTCCGGCGTTGCACTCAAGGCTTGCAAAGGCCACGGCGAAGCTCTGCTGATGGGAGCCGCCGCACAGAAATACGGCATGTTCCTCTGTGTGCAAGATCTCTCCTGCCCCGGCGCTTCCTTCTTGCACTCGGCCAGCTTGTCGGCCCGCATCCCGACGGTGCAAGCCATCGAAGGGAACAGCCGCCAATACTGCCCGAAGGCCAACGACGCCTGGCGCGAGCGCTACCCGACGATGTTCAAGATCACCGACGGCACGGTCGGCACCGCCTGCTTGAATGCGCCAGGCCTCGGCTTCGATTGGGCTTGAGCAACATGACGGAACAGCCGAAGCACGGGCCGGTCGACGACCCGCGAATTTATTTCGCGGCCGAACGGACGCTGCTCGCTTGGGTCCGCACCGGGCTGGCCATGATGGGCTTCGGCTTCGTCGTGGCCCGCTTCGGCTTGTTCCTCCGCGAACTCGCGGCGGCCCGCGATTTGGCTCATCTCCCGCCGGCACAGCCGCAGCATACAGGCCTGTCGCTCTACTTCGGCACGGCCTTGGTCGTGCTCGGCGTCGTCGTCACGCTGCTCTCGGCCGCCGCTTATTGGAAAACGATCGCACGGCTCGACCGCGGTGAGCGCCTCGAGTTCCGCAAACTCTCGCTCGCCGTCGTCTCGGCCTTGGTGCTCGCCGCGCTCGGCGCAGGCATGGCCCTCTATTTGGCGTTCGGCATTTGATGCGTCTTACCCCCCCGTCGATAGCGGCAAAGCCGCGTACGCCGGGGGCAGCGTCGAACGATCGTCGCCGCCAATTCTTAATCGACGCTGCCCTGGGCGACTCGCCCAGGGCTAAGACAGGGACGAAATCCGCGAGCGAAAAATCGACGTAAGTGCTCAAACGCTTGCGCGACTTACGACGAAAGCGCAATTCCGTTGCAATTACGAGTGCGCACTCTTTTTGAAAATAGTGCGCACCCTTAATTCCTAAGTATGCGGTGCGCACTTTTTCGCGCGCGAAGTGCGCACCCTGTCCTCAATGTGCGCAGCGCGCATCGACGTAAGTCCTAATTGTGTTGCGCGACTTACGTCAATTCTTAGACGGCGTCAAACGATCCCTTCTCCCTCCTGAGGGAGAAGGTGCGGCGAAGCCGCGGATGAGGGAGCAGACCCTCCAACCAAACGCCGCAACTCGTGACGGCGCAAAAGACTCCGGTCGCTCACGCCGAGTGGCTCGCTGTTCGTGTCGACAAAGAATCGCCGAGGCGGAGCCTCGGGTCACTGCGTTCCCAGGCGGAGCCCGGGAACGAGAGTCAAATTGCCAAAGAACCAACCCCGTATTTTCCACTTTTGCGAGATCAATTCCAGGGCGTTTTTGGCCGGCCGCGATTTTATCAATGTAACAGGCACACTCCGTGTGCCGTCGCCCACTAACCAACGCCGCCGCGATGAGACATAGCAGTTATGTTGCAAGGAATCTGACACGCACGTGCAATTCCACGACCGACGGGCAAACGGAGTGTGCCTGTTACAGTGGCCAAAAACGCGCTTGACCCGCAAGAAAATTGCGGGGTGACCAAAAATCGTCTTGATTTGTTCGTGTCAGAGTTGGAAGCTGCGGAGCAATCACAAAGGGATGGGCTCGATGCGAATCGATGAATTCGACGCTCCGTATCATGAGATAGATATCCCCGCGAGATTTCTCGGTTTCGCCAACAACGAATCAGAAAAGTATTTGTGGTTTCAGCGGGACGAAGAGTTCGAGGGAGACCCACTTCTCCCCAATGCCGGGAATGTGTGGGTGGAACGTGATGATCAAGCCTGGGACGGGCATGGTGGGATCGCCGGCGTAGTTTTGACTCGCACCACATTGACCGTCGTTTTTACGCCGGAAGCCACGGAATACATGGGCGGATACGAGGAGATTCGCATATCTGTAGCGCTGAACGATGCGGCATACTCTGCGGTGCGAGAACAGCTATTTCGCGTATTTGTCGGCTATGAAATGCTACTGAGAATCGAGTAGTGCCCGTGAGACTTCCAAGCGACCATTTGACTGAGCGCGTAACACTCGACGAGGTGCTCTCGGTCTATGATTTCGGCGATTGTCATCCGGAATTCCGCGAAGACTGGGAGCGTCTGCTCGCGAAACGATTAGACGGCGACGAACTGTGGCGGTTTGCGCCGCCGCCAGGGGAAATCGAAGTCTTTGGGATAGCGCTCGTGCGACAGGGCGAAGTCATTTCCACTTTGGTGGAAGCCGTCGCGTGATGCGGATGCAAAGTCGCAACGCGTTCGAAGCGTACCGCTACACGAGTCCCGCAATCGGCTGATACTCCGCAATCCGCAGAATATCCGTCGGCATGCCGGGCACCAGTCGCAGTCGGCCGACGTCGAAGGCCGTGTTCATGAGCGTGCCGATCAGGTTTTCTTGCGTGACCGGGTCGCCGTTGGGTTCGCCGCCGTCGCGCGTGGATTGGCCGTAGACGCGGCCGCGGGGCAGGCCGCCGCCGGCCATGATCAGCGGGCCTAAGCCGCCCCAATGGTCGCGGCCGCCGCGCTTGTTGATGCGGGGCGTCCGGCCGATCTCGCCGCAACAGACCAAGAGCACGCGGTCGCTCAAGCCGCGGGCTTCGAGATCGTCGAGGAACGTGCTCACCGCATGATCGAACGGAAGGCCTGCGTAACGCATGTTCTCGGCCACACCGCAGTTGTTGTTGTCGGCATGGGCATCCCAGACGAAATCGGTGCTGACCGTGATGAAACCGACGCCTGCCTCGACCAGACGGCGCGTGAGGAGCATCAGCTTGCCGAGGCTCCGGCCGTGATCGACGTAACGCTTAAAATTGTTCCACTTCGGGTCGATGGTCGACGCCGGCACGAGCGGCTCGGTGTCGTAGCGGGCCACGTTCCGCGGATCTTCCTTCGCGAGATCGAAGGCGTCGCCCGCGCCGTTGAGGATGACTTGGAAGGCCTGCTCTTGGAACGCGTCCATACCCGCCAGTGCGCCGCCTGCGTCGATCGAGCGTTTGACGACGTCGAGCGAAGCCAACAAGCTGCGGCGGTCATTGAGCCGATCGAGCGGCAAGTTGAGCCGCATCGCTTGTTGCAAAGGGCCGCCGCTGCCGGGGACGAACGGAGCGTAGCCTGCGCCTAGAGCGCCGGGGTCGTTGAACGAGCCGAACTTAACTTCGGCGCTCGCTGCTTTCCCTTCGACGGAACGTGGATTGGCCCACACGCTGTTGGGCAGGCCCGAGCGCGGGTCGGTGGTTCCGGCAACCCGGGCATAAATCGCGCCGAGGCTGGTCTTCTTGGTCGCCGCGCTGACGATCGGTTTGATATCGTGCGAGGAATCGCCCGGCACGAACGAGCGGACCACGGTCAGCCGGTCGGCGCGGGCCGCGAGTTTCTCGAACGTCGCACCGAACGTGACGCCCGGGATGCGGGTGCTGATCTCGTCGGTGACGCAGCGAATTTCGCTCGGGGCCGACATCTTCGGATCGAACGTTTCAAACTGCGTCGGGCCTCCCTGCATGTGCAAGAAGACGATCGAGCGGTCGCGCACGATGTCGCCCAAAGGTCCGCGACGTATGGCGGCCTGCAGGAGCGCGGGTTGCAATGCGGCGGGAAGTCCGGCGATGCCGAGCGCGCCGATGCGCAGAAAATCGCGGCGGCCGAAGCGATGCGAAAAATCGCCGAGCGTGAGCATGGGGCATGCTCCTGGGTGGGCGCGGAGAAACGTGCGGCGGGGAGTTCGGACAGGTGGGATCGATCGACGGCAGCTTATGCGATCGAGCGCGTAATGTCCAGAGAAATCGGTCTTCGTTACGTGAGTCCATGCGCTGTAGGGAACGCCCTCCGTGGCGTTCCGCGCGACGGTTACGAGTTTCATTTTCCCCTCATCCGCCGCTGCGCGGCACCTTCTCCCGCAAGGGGAGAAGGAAGCGAAGGACGGAACGCCACAGAGGGCGTTCCCTACAGTCGCACAATTTTATTTGCCGCGATTCACGACGAGCACGCGAACATCGCAGACGTTCGTGTGCGTCGGGCCGGTGAGAATCAGATCGTTGTGCGGTGCGAAGAAGTGGTAGGCATCGTTGCGGCGGAGCGCGTCGGCGATCACGTCGCGGCGGTCGGCGCACTCGTGAAGCAACGGAGAGTCGGCGATCGCGCCGGCCGCGTCGGTCGGGCCGTCTTCGCCGTCGGTGCCGCCGCTGAGAATCGCGACTTCGTCTTGAATGCCGAGTTCGAGAAGTCGCTGCATGGCCGCGAGAACGAGCTGTTGATTGCGGCCCCCTTTGCCACGGATCGATTCGTCGGCCAGGCGCACCGTCGGTTCGCCGCCGGAGATGAGGCAGTCGGGACCATTGGGTTCTTTCAACATTC
>JAFLCO010000016.1 GCA_017303535.1 Planctomycetota bacterium | reverse complement strand
TTGCAACTCGATTCGATTCGTACTCGCGGGAAGCTGATTCGCGTCGGGCTCCTTTCGGCGGTCGTCGCCTTTCTGCTCACGCTCGGCATGGCGCTCTTCGACGAACAGCCGCTGGGTGAAACCGTGCTACGCCACGCCGGTCGCAACGCCTTGTGGACGTTCCTGACCGGCTTCCTCATGACCGGTCTGCTGCCGTACATCGAGCGACTGTTCGGCGTGCTCACGGATATGAGCCTGCTGGAACTCGCCGATCCGTCGCACCCGTTGATGCAGGAACTCGTTCGCCGGGCCCCGGGCACCTACAACCATTCAATCAGCGTCGCCTCGATTGCCGAAGCGGCCGCAGAACAGATCGGTGCTCGAGGGCTTTTGCTTCGTATCGGGGCGTACTTCCACGACATCGGCAAAATGCTCAAGCCGAACTACTTCGTGGAGAACCAAGGCCTGCAAGGCAACCGGCATGAAAATCTGCTGCCGGCGATGAGCACGCTGATCATCATTGCGCACGTAAAAGACGGCGCCGATTTAGCCCGCCAACACCACTTGCCGCAACCGGTCATTGATTTTATCGAGCAACATCACGGTACCACCCTGGTCGAATACTTCTATCGCCGCGCGAACGAACAAAGCGAAGCGAATCCCGAGGCCGGCGAAGTGCAGGAAAGCTCGTACCGGTATCCCGGCCCGAAGCCGCAAACTGTGGAAGCCGCAATCCTCATGCTGGCCGACAGCGTCGAGAGCGCGTCGCGTACGCTGGTCGAGCCCACGCCGTCGCGGATCGAGAATCTTGTCGAGCAGATCGGCATGAACAAACTTCTCGACGGCCAATTCGACGAATGCGGCCTGACGTTGCAACAACTGCGGATCGTCGAAGACAGCTTGATCAAGTCGCTCACGGCCGTCTATCACGGTCGGGTCAAATACGCCAGCACGGCGTCGGCCTAGCGATGATTCGCGTCGATATCACCGTCGAACACGAGCCGTTTCCGGTCGACGTCGAACGTCTGCGGGCCGCCGTCTTGCGAATCGTTAAAGACGCCGGCAAGTCGAAAGGTTCGGTCAGCGTAGCGGTCGTCGACGATGCGACGATCCACGACGTCAACCTGCGGTTTCTCCAGCATGATGAGCCGACCGACGTCGTGAGCTTTGCCCTGGAAGATGAAGGCAAGCTTCTCGAAGGAGAGATCGTTCTAGGGGCCGATGTCGCCGCCCGCAGCGCGGCAGAACTAAAAATCCCGCCCGACGACGAATTGCTCCTCTATGCGATCCACGGGGCGTTGCATATCGTCGGGCACGACGATCTCACGCCGGAACCTCGCAAGACGATGCGTGCGCGGGAGCGCGAGTATCTCGCTGCGTTCGGAGTTTCGCTGCCGAGCCCGCCGGAAGAATTGCAATAGTCCGGCAGTTCACCCGGATATTCATCCGGGGCTATTGAACGGAATCATTTGCCGGCATTGCGACTTCGGCCTTCGCGACAATCTCGCATTCATCGCCGGCGTAGCTTGCGCCTATAATTCCCCACTCCCCACTCCCCACTCCCCATTTGCCTGCCGATGTCCGCCGAGAAAGCCGAAGCCCTCGTTTTACGCGTTATCGAGTTCAGCGAGACCAGCGCCGTGGTCACGCTGTTTACGCGCGAGTTCGGCAAGATCAGCGGCCTCGCGAAAGGCGCTCGCCGGCCGAAAGGCCCTTTCGAGTCTGCCCTTGACCTGCTCTCGCGGGTTCGACTAGTGTTCCTCCGCAAAACGTCCGATGCTCTCGACTTGCTGACGGAAGCCAAGCTGGAACGCCGCTTTCGTGCGGGCGGGAGCGACCTCTCCTACTTGTACGGAGGCTACTACGTCGCGGAGTTGCTGAACGAACTCACGCACGACGGTGATCCGCATCCCGAGCTGTTCGACCTCGCGGTCGACACCCTCGAACACTTGCGAACCGCTTCGTTGCCGGCAGGTCTAACGGTGCTTCGCTTCGAACTCACGGCCCTACGCATGCTGGGTCACTTGCCGTCGCTGCGCGAATGCGTGGAGTGCGGCAAAGCGATCACCGGCGACCGTCGCAAAGCCTTCGGGCTCGCGTCGGGCGGAGTGTTGTGCGAGGTCTGTCGTCCGGGAAAGCGGCACGTGGCGTCGTTGTCGAACGATGCGGTCGACTGGCTCGAGCGCCTGGCAAGTCCGGGCGAAGGCTGGTCGTCGCAAGTTCCCGAACGGCGTCAGGCGGGCGAATTGCGCGGAGTCGTCAGTCAATACATTGCACATTTGCTCGGCCATAAGCCGAAAATGCACGAGTACTTGGGGCTACCCGGCGTCGCGGCGTCGAAATAGCCCGCTTGTTCACACGCCCGACCGCGTCACTTCGTTTGAATCACGTCTTGTCCGAATCACGTCGCTTCGTCATTTCCACACCTCACGGGGACGCACACGGCATGGTTGCCCTGCGGCTCAGAATTGCGCTTGCTTGCACGGCGTTGATCTTTTGCGCCGGCTGCGCGGGAGGTCTGCAAGGCCTGAGCGACCCGTTTGCGACGAAGGCCAAAGCGGCCCAAGCCGCGGCCGACGGTCGCCCCGGCCAATCGATCAACCAGGTCGCCTACGAAGAACCGGCCGACGGCTCGACGCCCGGCGTTTCGATCGACGACCCCTCGGCCCAAGAAGAAAAGAGCCTCTGGCAAAAGACGCAAGAGACTCTCTCCGCGGAAAACCTCAAGAAGCAATTCAAAGCGGCGACCGGCAAGGCCCCCGACCAGAAAATCGCGAAAGACGCCTACGCTTCCGGCCATGCGTTGTTTCAAGAGAAGAAGTACGGCGAGGCCGCGGACAAATTTGAAGAAGCGGCCGAGCGTTGGCCCGATTCCTTGCTTGAAGAAGACGCTCTCTACATGCAGGGCGAGGCGTTATTCTTCGACGACCAGTATCATGCGGCGCGCAATGCGTTCGACACGCTGGTTAAGAAGTACGAAAACTCGCGGCATCTCGACCGCGTGACGGCGCGCCAGTTCGCCATCGGTCGCTTCTGGGACGAAAAAGGGCACGACCATGCCATGCTCGCGCCGAACTTCTTCGACAAGACACGGCCCTGGTTCGACACGCACGGCAACGGTCTGAAGTGCTACGAGAACATTCGCCTGAGCGACCCGACCGGCCCGCTCGCCGACGACGCCCTCATGGCCCAATCGACGGCCTACTTCATTGATGAGCGTTTTGAAGACGCCGCTTATCACTACGAATTGCTCCGCAAGGATTACTCGTCGAGCGAACATCAAGAGCAAGCGCACCTGCTCGGCCTGCAGTCGTACATGAACGCCTACCAAGGCCCGCAGTACGACCCGACGCCGCTCACGAAGGCTGAGAAGTTGGCCGATCACACGCTGAAGAACTACGGCGGCTCCATGCCGGAAGAACGCCCGCGGCTTTACCAAGCCCAAGAAGCCATCCGCGCGCAGATCGCCGAGCGTGAATACGACCTCGGAGAGTACTACCGCCGGCTGGATTACAATCGCGCCGCAAGCGCCCACTACGCTAACGTACTCAAGGAATATCCCGAAACGAAGTTCGCCGACTTGGCGAAGCAGCGGCTGGCGGAAATTCAGAATTTGCCGCCGGAGCCGCCGGATCACTTCCCCTGGCTGACGAAGTGGCTAGCCCGCGAGAAAGTTTCGTACCGAGATCAACCATGATCGGCCGGCGAGTCGCAGCGACTTGGGCACTCGCGGCATTATCCTTGGCCGCCTTTATCCCCGGTTGCGCCCCCTATCGCATGGGCGTCAAATCGCTTTACTCCTGCAACGTCCGCACGGTGTACGTGCCGATGTTCGAGTCGAACTCCTATCGCCGCAACCTCGGCGAGCGGCTCACCGAAGCGGTGGTGCGCGAAATTGAACGCCGCACGCCGTACAAAGTCGTCAACTCGTCGGATGCCGACAGCATCCTCACCGGCCGGCTGCTGACGGAAGCCAAAGGCGTTTCCGTCGAGGCCCCGACGGACGACCCGCGCGAACTCACGACGTACTACACCGTCGAAACGACCTGGGTCGATCGCAACGGAGTGACGTTGCAGAACATGCAGCCCATCCCGTTGCCGCCGGACTTGGTGCAGGTGTTCGGCACCGAAGAGTTCTATCCCGAACTCGGCCAATCGATCAGCACGGCCCAGCAAGAAGCGATCAACCGCATCGCCCGGCAGATCGTCGGGCTCATGGAAGCCCCCTGGTAAAGAGCGGCGGAAATTGCAAATTGCTAAATGGCAATTGCAAATTGAAAAACGCTGCATCGACGCCCGGCCCGTGGCAAATCAATTTGCATTTTGCAATTACCAATTTGCAATTCCGAATTGCGGCTAGAATGGAGCGATGGACACCAACGCCTCCTCGCCCCCCGTCGCATACTGGCAGCTTCGCACTCGTCGCCTCACGTTCGAGCGGCGGCCGCTCGTGATGGGCATCATCAACGTGACGCCCGACAGCTTTAGCGACGGTGGCCGGAACCTCGATTCGCACGCCGCCGTTGATGCGGCGGCGCGGATGATCGACCAAGGCGCCGACATTCTCGATATCGGCGGTGAAAGCACTCGACCTTATTCGCAGCCGGTCGATGCTGAAGAAGAACTGCGCCGCGTGCTGCCGGTCATTCAGGAGATCGTGCGCGGCAGCAACATTCCGGTTTCGATCGATACCTCGAAGGCCGCCGTTGCCGAAGCCGCCCTGGAAGCAGGTGCCGAGATCATCAACGACGTCACCGCCCTGACGGGCGATCCGGCTATGCTGAGACAGGCGATTCAGTCGCAAGCCGGCGTTTGTGCGATGCACATGCGCGGCACGCCGCAGACCATGCAAGACGACCCGCGTTACGGCGACGTCGTCGAGGATATTTTCGGCTACTTGCGCGAACGCCGCGACCAACTCGTGGCGGCCGGGCTCGATCCGGCTCGTTTGGCCCTCGATCCGGGCATCGGCTTCGGCAAGACGCACGACCATAACTTGGCGCTGGTTGCGGGCTGCCGTCGATTTCTCGATTTGGGGTCTGTCCTGCTCGTCGGACATTCGCGCAAAGCGTTTATCGGCAAGGTGATGGCCCGCGAGAATCCCGCCTGGCGCGAGGCCGACCGAACGTACGGCACTCTCGGCGTGTCGCTGGCTTTGGCGGCTCAAGGCGTTCACGTATTGCGGGTTCACGACGTTCTCGCGACCCGACAAGCCCTGAGCCTCTTCACCGCCTGCCGCGGCGGTGAGTAAACTGTAATGGTAAGCCCAGCCGGCGCAGTCGTTTACGACCGCCGACGCTCGCTTGCCGGCACACCGATCGGCGTTGACGCCGGCGGCCGATTTTTCGATACTCCCGCCCCGCCCGAATGCCGCCCCGTCGGCCTGGCGCGGCCCTTTGCACGAGCACTTGTATGGCGATTGCCGAAACCGCGACGACTTCCGCTCTCAGCGACTACTGCCTCGATGTGGCACGCCGCGCCCAAGCCGCGTCCGCCGAATTGGCTGTTGTCCCAAGCGCGCTGAAGAACGCGTGGTTGCGACGTAGCGCCGTGGCCTTGCGCGAACGTTTCGCCGACATTCAAAGTGCCAACGCGCTCGACCTTGCGGCAGCCCCCGGCTACGGACTGACCGACGCCGCGATCGACCGCCTGAAGCTTACGCAGAAGACCGTCGACGGCATGGCCCGGGCTCTCGAAGAGATCACCGCGCTCGCGGACCCGATCGGCGAAACTATTGAAGGTTCCGTGCGCCCCAATGGTTTGGAAATCCGCAAAGTGCGGGTGCCGCTCGGCGTCGTATTCTTCATCTACGAATCACGACCGAACGTCACGGTCGACGCGGCCGCGATCTGCGTCAAGAGCGGCAACGCCGTGATTCTACGCGGCGGTAAAGAAGCCCTGCATTCGAACACGTTGCTCGCTGAAATTCTCGCCGCCACGGCCCGCGAAATCGGCATCCCGGCCGATGCCGTGCAACTCGTCAACACGACTGATCGCGACGCCGTCGGTTATTTTCTGAAGCTCGACAAGTACGTGAGCGTCGCCATCCCGCGCGGCGGCGAAAGCCTGATTCGTCGCGTGGCCGCCGAAGCCCGCATGCCGGTGATTAAGCATTTCGACGGCAATTGCCATGTCTACGTCGATGTGACCGCCGATTTGGAGATGGCCGAAACGATCACGGTCAACTCGAAGTGCCACCGGTTGGGCGTTTGCAATGCGGCCGAGTCGCTGCTGGTGCACCGCGACGTCGCGACAAAGTTCCTGCCGCAGGTGGCGGCCGCCCTTACGGCGCAAGGTATCGAACTCCGCGGTTGCCCGGCGACGCGCAAGCTTGTGCCGACGGCCAAAGAAGCGACCGAGGCTGATTTTGCGGCCGAGTATCTTGGGCCGATCATCTCCGTGAAAGTGGTCGACTCGCTCGACGAAGCGATCGTTCATGTGAACCAATACGGCTCGCATCACACCGATGCGATTGTGACCGGCGATCTCGCGGCGGCTCGGGAATTTACGGCCCGCGTCGATAGTGCGGCGGTGATGGTCAACGCGTCGACCCGGTTTAACGATGGCGGCGAGTTCGGACTCGGCGCCGAGATCGGCATCAGCACCGACAAGTTCCATGCCCGGGGCCCCTGCGGATTGAAAGAACTGACGAGTTACAAGTACGTGGTGTACGGCACAGGCCAAGTAAGACAGTAAATGTAGTTGTGCCATGCCGTCATCGCCGCAGGCGAGGTCGGCATGTTTCGAGACGAGAAGCGCATGCCGACCCGGCTTCGCCGTGACGGCATGGCACGAAAAATCATCAACCGGCAAGGATGCCCCGATGAGCGGCGATGTACTCAGCCAAGCGGAAGTGGAAAGCCTGCTCAGCGCGATGGAGACGACGCAACAGCGGGCGCCTGCCGCGCGCAAGCCTGCTCCGACTGCCGCGGCTCCGGCGAAACCTCGCGAAAAAGTGACGCCGTACGACTTCAAACGTCCGGAGCGCGTCGGCAAAGAGCAGATGCGGGCGCTGCAAACCCTGCACGAAGGGTTCGGCCGCAACTACGGCGCGGCGCTCTCGGCCATGCTCCGCTCAATCGTCGAAGTGAAGCTAACGAGCGTCGACCAGCTGACATACAGCGAGTTTGTCTTCAGCCTCGAGAATCCTTCTTGCTTCAACTTGCTGAAGGCCGAGCCGCTGGAAGGGCATCTGATTCTCGATATCAACCCGTCGATTTTGTACCCGATCATCGATCGGATGCTCGGCGGCGGCAAAGAGCCGAACACGCACACTCGCCGGCCGCTGACGGAAATTGAACTACGGCTCGTGCACCGCATCACGTCGCTCTTTCTCGACGAACTCCGTAAGGCCTGGGAAAACGTCCTGCCGATCACGTTCGAGGTCGTGCGCGTCGAAAGCAATCCGCAACTCGTCCAGATCGTGCCGCCGAACGAAGTGGTCGTACTGATCAGCTTCGAACTCACGCTCGGCGAAATGCGCGGGATGTTAAACTTGTGCATTCCGTTCAACTCGATTGAGCGAATCGGCAACAAGCTCTCGGCCAATAGCTGGATCAGCCCCAGCCGAAAGACGTCGAATCCGGAAACGATCGACCGTATTACGAAGAACCTGCGCGGCGCGCCGGTGGAGGTCGTCGTTCATCTGGCCGACACGACGATCTCGACCCGCGATCTCATCGGCCTGCGGATCGGCGACATCATCACGACGGAGAAGGACGTGAAGACATCGCTGGCCGTGAACGTAGAGGGAGTCACGAAGTTCCGCGCCAAAGCGGGAGCCCTCAAGGGGCACAAGGCGATCCGCATCGAAGAGGCTGAGCCGCAGAAGAAATAAGGTCCTTTTTTCGGCATTTCGCGGCACCGGCGGCCGTTAGAACAAAATCGCAAGTGGCCAAAAACGCCCTGGAATCGACGCCGTAAAAGTGGAAAATACGGGGTTGGTTCTTTGGCAATATGGTGTGATTTGTGGCGAGCGGCGGGGTTTATCCCTGCCGTCTGCGTTTGCCATTATTGGTGTCGAGAAGATCGACGGCGGGGATAAACCCCGCCGCTCGCTTGGTCCAAGAATTGACGTAAGTCGCGCAAGCGAATCGATACTTACGTCGACGCGCGCTGCGTACATTTGGACCGGGGTGCGTACTTCGCGCGCCTTTTAGTACGCACCGCATACTTAGGAATTAAGGGTGCGCACTCTTTTCAAAAATAGTACGCACTGCGTATTGCAACAGAATTGCGCTTTCGTCGTAAGTCGCGTAAGCGTTTCGGGACTTACGTCGACTTTCGAACGCCAGAAACCGACGTCTTTCAAAGCCCAGAGACCTCCGGTCTCTGGGCCCCTAAGCGAGACGTCGAATTCGGAAACGGCGTTGTGGATCGCGTCCCAGCGACTGAAGGTCTCTGGGCTTAGCGCTTGGTCACCGTTGGCCCTTTCCACCTGGGTAAGACCTGCGGGCGTGTCAGCGTTTTCGACGCTGAAAAAAATGGCAAATTCCGGCTGGCTGCTTGCATCTTCGGCACGCCAGTCTTACCTTGAGAGCCGCTTTTCACAGCGCCACGATCCGCTTAAGACCTTAGCCGGTTGACACTTACGTCTTTTGCCGCGGCATGAAGCCAATTCTTGCGGCACGGCACATGCCTTAGAGCCGGCGTCCTTGTCTGATTCATTTTTCGCGGGTAGTCCCGAGGGAGTTCTCAATTGAGTAACGCACGTAAAGAGGCGGTAGACGCGGTTACTAACTTCAAGCCGGTCGACAGCGGATGGAATTTCCGCGAGACGCCGAGCAACGTTCTGTATGGCTCGAACGTGTTCGGTGATCAGCAGATGAAGGATCTGTTGCCGAAGGGGGTCTACAAGGCCCTGCAACAAACGATCAAGAATGGCGCTAAGCTCGACGGTTCGGTCGCCGACGTCGTCGCCCAAGCCATGAAAGATTGGGCTCTCGAAAAGGGCGCCACGCACTACGCACACGTCTTCCAACCGCTCACCGGCCTGACCGCCGAAAAGCACGACAGCTTCCTCTCGCCGAGCGGCAACGGCAGCGCGCTGGCCGAATTCGGCGGCAAGGAACTGATCCAAGGCGAGCCGGACGCTTCCAGCTTCCCGTCGGGCGGCATTCGCGCGACGTTCGAAGCCCGCGGCTACACGGCCTGGGATCCGACGAGCCCTGCCTACATTTTGGAAAACCCGAACGGTACGACGCTCTGCATCCCGACGGCCTTCATCTCTTGGACGGGCGAAGCGCTCGACAAGAAAACGCCGGTGCTCCGCTCGATGCAAGCTTTGAGCCAGCAAGCTCAGCGCGTGCTGAAGCTGTTCGGCAACGCGAACCCCGGCCCGGTCGTGGCTTCGGCCGGTCCGGAACAAGAGTACTTCTTGATCGACCGCAACTTCTACTTTGCGCGGCCCGACCTGATGTCGACTGGTCGCACGCTGTTCGGCGCGAAGCCGCCGAAGGGTCAAGAGTTCGAAGATCAATACTTCGGCGCCATTCCGGACCGCGTGTTGGCCTACATGCTCGATTGCGAACGCGAACTCTATAAGCTCGGCGTGCCGATCAAGACGCGGCACAACGAAGTGGCCCCGGGCCAGTATGAAGTCGCCCCGGTTTACGAGAACGCTAACGTCGCGGCCGACCATCAGCAGATGATCATGCTGGTGCATCAGAAGATGGCGCCGAAGTACGGCATGCAGTGCCTGTTGCACGAGAAGCCGTTCGCCGGCATTAACGGCTCGGGCAAGCACGTCAACTGGTCGCTGGGCACTAGCTCGGCCAACTTGCTCGAACCGGGCGAAACGCCGCACGACAACGCCCAGTTCCTCGTGTTCTGCGCGGCCGTGATTCGGGCCGTGCATTTGCACAGCGACCTGCTCCGCGTAGCCGTCGCCTTCAGCGGCAACGACCATCGCTTGGGTGCCAACGAAGCTCCGCCGGCCATCATCTCGATCTTCTTGGGATCGCAGCTGGCCGACATCTTCGAACAGCTCGAGAAGGGCCCGGCCAGCTCGTCGCAAAAGGCCGGCACGATGACCGTCGGCGCCGACGTGTTGCCGACGCTGCCGAAGCACGCGGGCGACCGCAACCGCACGAGCCCGTTTGCCTTCACCGGCAACAAGTTCGAGTTCCGTGCGGTTGGTTCGAGCCAGTCGATCGCCGGTCCGCTGGTCGTGCTCAACACGATCGTTGCGGAAAGCCTCGACTATATCGCGACCGAGCTTGAGAAGAGCATGGGCGGTGATGCGAGCAAGCTCAATGCTTCCGTGCAGAAGCTGCTGCAAGACATCACGGCTAAGCACAAGGCGGTGATTTTCAACGGCGACGGCTACTCGGAAGAATGGCACCGTGAAGCTGAGAAGCGCGGACTGCCGAACTTGCGCAACACCGTCGATGCGTTGCCGGTGCTGATGAAGGAGGAGAACGCCGCGCTGTTCGCCAAGTACGGCGTGCTCTCGCCGCGTGAAACCCACAGCCGTTACGAAATCTACGTCGAGCGTTACTGCAAAGACGTGAACACGGAAAGCCTCGTGGCGCTGAGCATGGCCAAGACGCAGATCCTTCCGGCGGCCTACCGCTACCAGAAGGAACTTGCCGCCACGGCCGCTTCGCTTAAGGAAATCGGCAAGACGCCGCACCTAGGCTCGCTCGACAAGCTCACCGAACTGGTCGCTCAGTTCGAATCGGCCATCGACAAGCTCGAAGCGGCGATCAACCATAAGGCCTCGGGCGATTCGATCAGCCACGCCAAGCATTTTCGCGACGAAGTGATCCCGGCGATGAACGTGGTTCGCTCGATCGCCGACAAGGTCGAAACGATCGTTCCGGACGACATCTGGCCGCTGCCGACCTACCACGAGATGTTGTTCATCAAGTAGTGGTCGAACGCGTCCGATAATCGGAAGCACCTACGCCGCGCCGCTCGGGCCATGCCTGGGCGGCGCGGTTTTTTGTCGTCTTATTGCCGCATAATGAGTTCATTTTCTTGACAGAGTCCAAGTGGGTCGATAAAGAGAACTAACCCTATTTAGTGGGACTGAGAATTTAGTGCATTAGGCGAGATATCTATGAAACTCTTGGCGGCACGCGGCGGCGGTTTTGGGGCGATCATCGGTTGGTTTATCCGAGTCGTCATTTACGACATCTGCATCACCGGCATCTCCGACATTCTCGGCGTGCCGCGGATGGTGGCCCTCTTCATTTTCTTGGGTATCCTGGCGCTTATTGCATTCGCCGGCTACGTGCTCAAGCAAAAGTACGCGCCTGGCGTGGAATCGGATTAAGCTATTACGCCGACTGCCCGCATGGCAATCATGTGGGCAGTCGGCGGCTTTGGCTTGCCTGCTTACGGTTATTGACGGGGGCGCAGAGTAAGCGCTTCTACGAAGTGTGCCCCTTCGCAAGTTTTCCGACATGGAACATCGGCTCCTGTACGCTCCCGTATTCACCGTTGTCGAGTTCACGCTCCACGAGGGGGAAGAGGTCGTCGCCCAGCCGGACAGCATGATCTCGATGACCTCGGGCATCGAAGTGACCGCCGCGATCGGCGGGGCTCCGAACGCTTCTAAGAAGTGGTGGACCGGCTTCAAAACGATGCTCGGTGGCGAGTCGTTCTTTCGGGCCGTCTTTCGCTCCAATCGCGACGAGCAGACGCTGATTCTCGCGCCGGAGAACTACGGCGACGTGAAGCCTGTGGAAGTCGTCGACGGGCACGCAATGCTGATGACCCGCGGGGCGTATCTTTCGCACGTTGGCGACTGCAAGCTCGACGCCAAGTACGGCGGCTTCAAAGGCTGGATGGCCAAGACCGGTTTCTTTCTGCTGCGGATCACCGGCAGCGGCACCTTGTTTTGCCAGACCTACGGCGCGGTCGTCGAGCGTGAACTGGCCGAGGGGGAGCGGTTTCTGCTCGACAATCGGTACGTCGTCGCCTTTTCGGACACGATGACATTCGAACTCGTGAAGTCGAGCAAACGGCTGAGCGATTCGCTGATGTCGGGCGAAGGCTTCATCAATCGCTTCACCGGGCCCGGCAAGTTGATCTATCAGACGCGTGCGAAGCCGCGGTTCAGCTTTATCGGCCAGCTTCTCGGCGCCGTAACCTAACGCCATGGCCGCCGCCTCAAAGGTTCCCACGCGTTCGCAACTCTTACGGCAAGTCGATCGGGCCAACGGCCTCGCCGCACCTTGGATCGTCGTGCAGATTCTGCTGTGCGCACTTTTGGCTTGGCTGATCGACTGGCGGCAGGTGCTAGATTCGCCGCTCGTGGCCGCCGTCGCAGCTTCGGTCGTCGTCGGGCCGCATTTCATGGCGCTGCTGCGGTATTACGTGACGCCGCGTAAGGAGATCGACGACCTCAAAGAGCAGACGCGCTTCGGGCAATTCGACAAGCACAAGCTTCGGCAACTTGTGAACGACACGCTCCATCGACTCGGGCTACCGCTACCAGGGCCGCCGGTTTACATCACCGCCGATAAAGCGATGAACGCCAGCGCGATCAACCTCGGCTTTGCGGAATTCTTCCGATCGCTGAACGGAGTTTATCTGAATCGACAGATGCTCCATCGGCTCACGCCCGCCGAGGTGCAAGACGTCATCGGTCACGAGCTTGGGCATTACTTCAAGTATTATCTGCTGAACGATCGTTGCCGCGGGCTCACGCTCTTGCTCGGAGGTCTGGGCGGCGTGCTCGTCACGCAATGGATCGACATGGATAGCGGTCTGAGTTGGGTGGCGCTGGCTTTCTGCGGTGCCGCGGCGTGGTTCGTTTCCGGCTTGCTCTCCGGAAATACGGGGGAAGCGATTGAATACCTGTGCGACGACCTCGGGGCTCAGGTTCACGGCGTCGTCGTCTCGATCAACGGGTTGCTGAAGCTGGGCGTTGACGGCGAGCTGCAATCGGCCATCCACCAGCAGGAGTTGCTCCAGCGTCGTCACGGTAATCTCAATGCCCGCGACATCATCGAAGCCATTAACGCAGCCATCCCGTACGGCCACACGAGCCGCGAGGAACTGGAACGGGCCGTCAAAGAATCGCTCAAGCGGAGGTCGAAAGAACGGTCAAAACTGTCGCTAGGCGGCTTCTTTCAATTTGCTTGGAACGGCGATGACGAGGATGCCGTCGAGGATGACATGCGCAAGATTCGCAAGCTTCAGAACGCTCCGCGCATTGAGTGGGAGTCGCTTCTCGAAGGCCGCCGCGACGGGATGCTCGATGAGTACGGGGTCGCCGAACTCGTCGAAATGCTGGAGCATCAGCCTGATCGGTTGCTCTTCCGACTTCCCGAGGAGGCCGGCGACGGCGACGGCGTTCATCCGCCGCTGCGACTCCGAATCCTTTACCTTTGGAAAAACCGCGAAGCCATCGAGGCCGCGGCTCGACAAACAGGCCGAATCTAACGATCGTGCGGGCCGTTTCGCACGCAATTTGTCTGGCGGTCGCCGGCCGCATAGCGAGCGACTAAAGTGTTGGTATTCGTTCCGTCGTCGTGCGGCCCGTCGAACTGAGGAAAAGCCCCGTGAAGCCGAAGGAAGTCTTGGCCTACTGCCGTGAGAAGAACGTCAAAGCGATCGATTTGCGGTTCATGGATTTTCCCGGCGTTTGGCAGCACTTCACGATACCCGTCGGAAAGCTTAACGAAGACGTCTTCGAAGACGGCCTCGGCTTCGACGGCTCCAGCATCCGCGGTTGGCAGGCCATCAATGAGAGCGACATGATCGTCGTTCCGCAGGCGGAAACGGCCGTACTCGATCCGTTCGCCGCCATTCCGACGCTCTCGCTCATCTGCAATATCCAGGACCCGATCACGCGGGAAGATTATTCGCGCGACCCGCGTAATATCGCCCGCAAGGCCGTGAACTATTTGAAAAGTTCCGGCATCGCCGACACTTGCTTTATCGGGCCCGAAGCGGAATTCTTCGTTTTCGACGACGTGCGCTTCGATCAAAACGCGCACGAAGGCTATTACCACGTCGACAGCGGCGAGGCGGAGTGGAACCGCGGCCGCGATGAAAAGCCGAACCTCGGCTACAAGCTCCGGCATAAGGAAGGCTACTTCCCGGTGCCGCCGTCGGACCAGCTCATGGATGTGCGCAACGAGATGATGCACACCATGATCGAGTGCGGGCTCGACGTCGAGGCCCAGCATCATGAAGTTGCGACCGGCGGGCAGTGCGAGATCGATCTGAAGTTTCAAGATCTCGTTCGCATGGCCGACTCGATCTGCCACTACAAGTACATTGTGAAGAACACGGCGCGCAAGCATGGTAAGACGGTCACGTTTATGCCGAAGCCGCTCTACGGCGACAACGGCTCGGGCATGCACGTGCATCTGTCGTTGTGGAAGAACAACGAACCACTCTTCGCCGGCGGCGGGTACGCCGGGCTTAGCGACATGGGCCTGCATGCCATCGGCGGCCTATTGCGGCACGCCCCTGCGCTGTGCGCACTGACCAACCCGACGACCAACAGCTATAAGCGGTTGGTGCCCGGCTACGAGGCACCGGTGAACTTGGCTTACTCGCAACGAAACCGCTCGGCCGCTTGTCGCATTCCGATGTACAGTTCGAGCCCGAAGGCCAAGCGCGTCGAGTTCCGCTGCCCCGATCCGAGCTGCAATCCGTATCTCGCTTTCGCGGCGATGCTGATGGCCGTTATCGACGGCGTGCAGAACAAATACCACCCAGGCCCGCCGCTCGATAAGGACATCTACGACCTGCCGCCGGAAGAGCTGGCCCGCGTACCGAAGGCTCCGGGCTCACTCGATGAAGCGCTATCGAATCTTGAGCGCGACCATGAGTTCCTATTGCGTGGCGACGTCTTCACGCAGGACGTCATCGCGACCTGGATCGACTACAAGCGCAAACGCGAAGTCGACGCACTGCGGCTCCGTCCGCATCCGTACGAGTTCTGCTTGTACTACGACATTTGAAGCCGACCCGGTATTCAAAATGCTCGGCTAACGTTCCGATTGTATGAAGTTGCGAACCATCAGCGTTGCGCGTGCGTAGGATTGCGAAGGAGATGCTGCTGCGATTTCATGGCGTAAAACTTCGAAGAATTTGTGCAACCATTCGAGCGTAGCGGCATCAGAATCGTGCTCGCTACGCGTTTGCCGGCACGATGCATAATTGGCCGTGCATAGTTCACTGACTGATGCGCAGCCAAGTGGTTGCTTTAAGCCGGCGCGGCGCGTAGATTGTCGGGCATCGTCTGCGAGTTTCTGCACACCCGTTTTTGTTCGTTACGGAGAAGGACACATGAAGAAATTGTTGGCTTGCTTGGCCGTTGTGGCTCTGTCGTGCGTTTCCGCTTCGGCTGAAGAATTGAAGAGCGGCCTGGCCGCCGGCGAAGGCATCGGTGCTTTCCAAGTCGTGAAGGTCGCCGGCGCCGAAGGCGATGGCTTGGCCGAAAAGGGCGATCAACTTTGCTACCGCTGCAAGTACGGTCCGCGTCCGCAAGTGATGGTCTTCACCCGCAAGACCGACGGCGAAGTCGCCAACCTGACGAAGGAACTGAACTCGGCCGTCGCCGCGAACAGCGAAAAGAAGCTGGCCGTGTTCGTCAACGTGCTCAACGCCGACAAGGGTGCCGCCGAAAAGGCCGCCGCTGATTTGGCCGCCCACGCCGACGTCAAGAACGTGCCGGTCGTCGTGCCGGTCGAAAGCGAAAACGGTCCGGCCAACTACGGCCTGAACCCGGACGCCGAAGTCACGGTGATCATCGCCAACAAGAGCAAGGTCGTTGCGAGCATGGGCTTCGCCGCCGGCAAGCTCGACACCGCCGCGGTGATCAAGCAAGTCAAGTCGGCCATCGAGTAAGCTCGACGGTTTGACGTATTCGCTCGCTAAGCGAACGAAACTGAACGCAAGAAGCCGCGGCTGAGATCAATTCTCGGCCGCGGCTTTCTTTTTGGCCCTTCATCCGGCGCTGTAGGGAACTCCCTCTGTAGCGTTCCGCCTTCTCCGACCAAAAGCGGTCGCTCTAATTTAAAAGCGGCGCTACGATCTCCTCCACCTCAGCGTACGTCGTCTCCGTATTGATCAACTTCACCAGCTTGCCGTCGCGGTCGTAGATGAAGATCGCCGGCACCGATTGTATGCCGAGCTTCTTGTTGACCATGGTGTCTTCGTCGGTCGAGAGGATGTTGTCGAACGTCGCGTTCTGCTTCCGCAGGAATTCGATGACCGGCTCGATTTCATCCTCGACTTTGCCGAGCCCCACGTAGTTCATACAGAACGAAATGCAGGCGATCTTCTCCGGCCCGTACTTCTTGTGCAGCCCGACGAGGCCGGGAAACTCTTTCATGCACGGATCGCAATACGTGCTCCAAGCATCGACGACGACGACCTTCCCTTTTTTCGACGCCACCAACTTTTGAAGGTCTTCCGAGCTTTTCAGATCGAGCTTCACGTCGCCGCCGGCTGCGGCAGTGGCCGCAACGTCGGCGCCTGCGGGCTTGCCGGCAACCGAGCCTCCCGGGGAGCCACCGGCGCTCGCCGCGCCACCGGACATTTTTTCACAACCAACGAAGCCCAAGACGGCCGCCAGCGCCAAGTAACGAACGATCGACATGCGATGATCCTTAGAGAAAGCCGTCGCATTAAGCCACGACGAAAGAGCGACGAAAAGTTCAAGCTTAGAGCGTCTTCAAATACGCGATCAGGTCGGCCCGCTCGGCGTCTGAGAGCGTCCCTTCGCCGGAAACCTTGTCCGGGCTGTGATCGCCGGTCAGCACTTCCTCGAGCGACTTGGCCCGACCGTCGTGCAGCAGGCGAACGCGTTGCCATACGCCGACGAGCGACGGCGTGTTGAACCCGTCGTAACGGTCTTTTTCGGAGCCGAGTCCGACGTCGTGAATCTTGCCGTCGGTCAGATACGGGCCGTTGTGACAGGCCGCGCAGCCCGCCGTCTTGCCGTGAAAAACCGCACGGCCGCGCTCGACCGCCGCCCGCAAGTTTTCGTCGCGAGCCGCAGCTTGAGCAAACGGGTTCGGCGGCGGTTGTAAGACGTCGAAGTATGCGATCATCGCCGTCACGTCATCGTCCGTCGGTTCCGGGCCCAGCATCGTGTCGTGCAGCGACTTTCGCATCGCGGCATGAAGATCAGTCTGCCAGCCGTGCCAGGTCCAGGGGGCGGTTTTCGTCAGGTTGTAAAGAGCGGGCACGGTCTTGTAAGTGCGGTCCGACCCGTCGTTGCGAGTATCCATCGGCACGGCGTTGGGGCCACCTTCCCAATGGCAACTCGCACAGCTGTACCACTGATCAAGGCTGCGACGGGCGTCGCTGAAAATGGCTTCACCGCGATGAGCGAGCGATTCGGTTTTGGGGCCGCCGAGTTCGATCGTCCGCGCCACCTCTCGCTGTTTGAGGTCGACGACCTGAACGCTATTCGAAAACGCATTCGTCACGAATACCCGATTGCTGTCTCGTGAAACGCGCAAGTTCATCGGCTTTCCACCGAGCGGCACGCGGTAAAACTTCGAAGGATCACGATACACCTTCGGATCCGCCAAGTCGCCGGGCCCGCCGACGCTCATAAATTCCTGATCAGCCGTGCGATAGACGAGCAATTCGTGCGTGCCCGAGGCGCTGCAAACCATCCATTCTTCATTCGGCGTAAGCGCAAAGCCGTGCGGATCGCCGACGGCCAGGCCCGGCACGTCGAGCGAAATAGCCTCGCGATACTTGTTCTCCGCGAGCTTGGCGCGCGCGATGCGCGTTGCCAGCACCCAACCGAGGCGAATGTTGCCGACGGTTACGGAAAACTGGCGATAGATGACCCACGGGAAATAGATGAACTCGCCGCTGTTGTCGATCTGCAATTGGCCGATGTTGAGCCCACCGCCGGTGCGATGCTGGAAGTCGAGCTTGCCGGCCGAAATGTCAACGACGGAAACTGTCTGGTCGCCGCTCGTGCCGACGGCCAAGCGTTTTCCGTCTTGCGAAAGAGCCATTTGCCGCGGCCAGCGACCGACCTCGATCGTCCGCACAACCTGTCGCTTCGCCAAATCAAGTTCGGCGATCTGGGCATCGGCCGACAGCGCCACGTAGGCATGTTTGCCGTCAGGCGCAACGGCCAAGCCATACGGATGCATGCCGACATGAATGGCCCCGCGCTTCGTCAGTCCGCGAGATTCAAGGCTGTACAGTTCCACATCGCCCGAGTAGCGGCAACTCAGGAGCAGCGTGCGGCCGTCAGGCGTTAAAGCCAGCGCCGTCGGGTTCTCGCCGCAGGCCACTTCGGACAAGACTTTGCCGGCTTCCACATCGATCAATGAGAGCGAATTGCTCCGTTGATTGGCCGTGATCAAGCGGCGTTCGTCCGGCGTTAGCACCAGATCGACGGGGTGCCTTTGGCCATCGGCGGCGACGACCGGAGCTTCGGAAGTGCGAACGGAACGCGAAGTCTCATTCGACGGTGCCGCCGCACGAATTTCCGCCGTCGGTACATCGGCCAAATATTGAATCGACGCTGCGCCGATCGTGGTCGCGATCACCGCAGAGGAAATTCGCAGCACAAATCGATTACGCATCCGTGGAGCAGACGTCATATCGTTGCATCTCTTACTGGGCGGGATCGGATGGCGGGAACAGACACTCCTATGGTACCCCCATTCCGCAAACCGTCGCAAGCAAAGTCTTCGCAAGCATCGCGGCATCCCCTAAACTGCCGACTCACCGCGAATGCCAACTCACTTAATGCATGTGCCGATAGACATGAACCACGCAGCCGCGCCGCTCGGCGCATCGATTGACGAATTGGATACGCCCTGTCTCTGCCTCGATCTCGACGTGATGGAAGCCAACATCCGCGCCGTGGCGGAAGCTTGCGCCAAGCGCGGCGTTTCCTGGCGGCCGCATGCGAAGGGGCACAAGAACGCGACGATCGCGCGTGCGGAAGTCGCCGCCGGCGCAATCGGAGCGACTTGCGCGAAGCTCGGCGAAGCGGAAGTGCTTGCCGCCGGCGGAGTGCGCGACTTGCTCATCGCAAACATGCTGGCGGGACCGCACAAAGTTCGTCGCTTAGTCGAACTGCGAAAGAAGGCCGATCCGGTGATCGCCGTCGATTCCGTCGAACAGGCCGAGCCGATCAGTCGCGCGATGGCCGAAGCGGGGCTAAAGGTACGGGCGATTATCGAAGTCGATATCGGCCTCAGCCGCGTCGGTACCCATCCCGGCGAGCAGACGCTGGCGTTGGCCCGCGCGCTCGTGAAGATGCCGGGGATCGATTTCGCGGGAATTATGGGCTATGAGGGACATCTGCTGACGATCGAAGATCAAGACGAGAAGCTCGCGAAAATTAACGCGGCCCTCGATATTCTGAGCGAAACCAAGCGGCAACTCGTCGCGGAAGGCATTCCCTGTCCGATCGTCTCCTGTGCCGGGACGGGGTCGTATCTCATCTCGATTGCCCATGCCGACGTCACCGAAGTGCAGGCCGGCGGCGCGATCTTCATGGACGCGTTCTATCGCGACAAGTGCCGCGTGCCCAATCTGCAATTCGCGCTCACGATTCCCGTGACGATCGTCAGCCGGCCGACGCCGACGCGGGCTATCATCGATGCAGGGCGAAAGACGCTGAACGTCGAAGTCTGCACGCCACTGGTTCTCGGACGGGCCGACATTCAAGTAAAGCGGCTCTCGGCCGAGCACGGCGAACTCGAACTTGCCCCGAGCGCACAAAGCTTGAAGGTCGGCGACCGGCTGACCTCACCGTGGTGCTTCACGACAAGTTCTACTGCACACGCGGCGGCAAGATCGTGGATGTTTGGGATGTCGAAGCGCGCGGCCGGTTGACATAGCCGACGCTTCAGCGGCACTCCAACAATTCCGCCAAGTGCATCACACGGATCGGTTGGCCGTCGCGGTGGAGTTTGCCGCCGATGTTCATCAGGCAGCCCGCATCGGTGCTCACGACCGCATCCGCACCCGTTGCGACCACACAACGGGCTTTGTCGGCCACCATCGCTCCGGAAATCTGCGGATACCGCACGGCGAACGAGCCGCCGAAGCCGCAGCATTGATCTTCGTGGGCCGCAGGAACATAGGTCACTCCTTCGACGCCCCGAATCAGCCGCTCCGCCTCCGTTTGCAGGCCCAGCCCTCGCAGATGGCAAGCATAGTGATAGGTCACGGTTCCTGCGAACTTCGCACCGACGTCCGTGATGCCTAGTTTGTTGACGAGAAAGTCGCTCAGTTCAAACGTCCGCGCCGCAAGCTCCACGGCCCGGCGATGCCACTCCGTCCCCTCTTCAAAGAGGTGCGGGTACTCGACCTTCACCATCGCGGCGCACGAGCCTGAGGGGACGACGACCGTTCGCTCGCCGGCGAACGTTTCGATCGTGTGCTTGGCCTGCCCTTGCGCCAGGTCGCTAAAGCCGGAATTGTAGAATGGTTGCCCGCAGCAGGTTTGGGCCTTGGGAAAATCGACCTCGTGCCCCAGCCTTCGCAAGAGACCGACGACGGCCCGACCGGTCTGCGGCCGGATGACGTCGCCAAGGCAGGTGATCATCAGCGATAATTTCATGGGCCGCATTGTAACTTCGCGAACCTGGCAAGTGCAGGGCCGGTCCTTGTAGTTCGCCGCGATCCCGGCCGCCGCTCACCTTTTGAAAAGCTCCATGTATATTCCCACTTCTTTCCGTTTCGACGACCAAACCGCGATCTTCGACTTTACCGAACGACACGGCTTCGCGACGCTCGTCACCGAGCACGATGGAGCCCCTTTCGCCACGCACTTGCCGTTGATTATAGAGCGCGGTGCCGGGGAGTGCGGAGCGATCGTCGGTCACATGGCTCGGGCCAATCCTCAGTGGCGTGATGCCGCCGGCCAGACGGTGCTCGTCATGTATCAAGGACCACATGCCTACATTAGCCCCGCGTGGTACGCGGAACCGAATACCGTGCCGACATGGAACTACGGCGCGGTTCACGCCTATGGTAAGTTGGAAGTTGTTGAAGACTCTGCGGCGTTGACCGAGATCGTGGTCCGAACTGTCGAGTTCTACGAGCGGAGCTTGCCACGGCCTTGGCAATTTGATGCGACCACGCCGCTTGCGGAAGCACTGATCAAGCAGATCATCGGCTTTCGCATTCCCGTCGAGCGCTGGGAAGGGAAATGGAAGCTCAATCAGAACCACACGCCGGAGCGACAAGGGCGAGTGATCGCGGCACTTGCAAACGGCGCGACCGACGATCAACGGGCCATCGCCGCCGAAATGTCGGCGCGGCAGTGATCGGAACTGTTAGGATCGCCCAACAATCGCTTCGACGGACTTTGGAAAGACGACCTCGATTTGCAAACATTCCGGCTCGGCACGCCGCAGGGACATGGCGTCGACAAGCACCTGCAAATAGGTCGCGAGTTGTTCTTCGCGCTCGGTAAAGGGGAGGCCGTCATGAACGATGACGACCTTCTTCACGCCGCGCAGCCACGAAAGATCGCGCAAGCACTCGTCCAGTGCATCCCAATTCCAGCCGAAGTAGCGGGGGAAATGAAGCGGCTTGGCGATTGCTCCGAGCAACTTTTCCTTGCCTCGGCATTTACGCGGGACGCGAATCACCATCGCAGCCGGGTTCCGATAGGCCGAGGGGTCGTCGACGAATTGAAAGTACGGTTCCGGCGTCGTTGAGTTTGGGATCATCGGGCACCTGCGGGCTCGGCGGCAGGCAGCCCGCCGGGGATTCTCTCGAAATTCTTGTAGTGGTCGCGGGTGTACCAAACGTCGCCGTCGTCGCCGAGCACGATTCGTTGCGGCCCTGGCCCTGATTCTCCGGGCGTCGGCACGACCCACTCCGTGTAATAACCAGACGGTTTTCGCGGCAACCGGCCTTCGCGATTTTGAAACGTGCTGCCGTCGTTTGGAAACCGCAATTTCCGCGCCGCGGCGATTCGCTCCAGCGATGGCCCGAGGTCGATTTCCCCGCGGTAGATCACATCGCCGTCTTGGTCGCGTAACACGACGTTGCGCGTAAGCGAGGGACGTTTCGTCGCCGCGGCATTCGGCCTCGGGGACGTCGATGTGCTGGCGGTTGGTTTGGAAACGCTAGGCTTGTCCGTAGCGGGCTCCGCACCCGTCGCCGAGGCCTGCGGCAGTTGCGGCGTCGGGCGAACCGGTACGCCGTCGCGACCTTCGCGGTTCTGGTACCACTGGTAGCCGAAAATCAGGACCGCCATTGTGATCCAGATCACGATCTGGTCGCGGCGGATCAGCGGCGGTTTGCGTCGTGGCTCGGCAGCCATTTATTTAACGTCCATCTTAAGAGTTCGCACGAGGAAAGCGTAAACGTCGGCCAACTCGTCGATTTGTTTCGTCGTCGGCGTGCCCGCGCCGTGACCGGCGCTGGTTTCAATACGAATCAGCGTCGGTGCGTCGCCGGCCTGCGCGTGCTGCAGCTCAGCGGCAAATTTGAAACTGTGCGCCGGCACGACGCGATCGTCGTGGTCGGCCGTCGTCACCAACACCGCCGGATACTTGGTTCCTTTGCGAAGATTATGCAGCGGCGAATACCTGAGCAGCGTCTCGAACTGCTTAGCGTCGTCGGCCGAGCCATATTCGGAAACCCAGGCCCAACCGATCGTAAACTTGTGAAACCGGAGCATGTCCAACACGCCGACGTCGGGCAAAGCCGCACCGAACAAATCGGGCCGTTGTACGAGGCACGCTCCGACCAGAAGCCCACCGTTGCTGCCGCCGGAAATCGCCAGCTTGTCGGGCCGCGTGTACTTGTCGGCAATGAGCTTTTCGGCGGCCGCGATGAAGTCGTCGAACACGTTTTGCTTGCGCTCGATCATGCCCGCCTCATGCCACTGGCGACCGTACTCGCCGCCGCCGCGGAGATTGGGAATGGCGAGCACTCCGCCCATTTCGAGCCATGCCAAACGTCCGGCCGCGAAGTACGGAGTTAGGGAAATGTTGAAGCCGCCGTAGCCGTAGAGAATCGTGGGATTGGAGCCGTCGAGCTTCACGCCTTTGCGATGCGTGACAAACATCGGCACGCGGGTTCCATCGCGGCTCTCGTAAAAGATCTGCTTCGTCTCGTAATCGTCCGGATTAAAATCCACCTTTGCCTGACGGAAAACCGTGACATCGTCGGTCTTCAAGTCGTAGCGATAGATGATCGTCGGAGTCGTGAAGCCCGTAAATGAATAGAACGTCTCCGTGGCACTCCGCAGGCCGGTGAATCCGCCGGCGCTGCCGATGCCCGGCAGCTTGATCTCGCGGCGAAGTTTGCCGTCGAGCCCGAACTCGCGGACTTGGTTGTAGGCGTCGGTGAGGTAGGTGCAGAAGATGCGGTCGCCGAAAAAGTCGGCCCCTTCGAGCACTCCTTCGGCCTCGGGAATGATCTCCCTGCGAGCCTCCGGCGAGCGCGTATCGATCGCGATGACACGGTACTTGGGCGCGTCGAGGTCGGTCGTGAAGTAGAACACCGGCCCGTCGTTCGCCACGAACGAGTATTCGGCGTGGAAGCCTCTGATCAACTCGACGACCTTCGCGGCGGGATCGGCAAGGTCCAGGTAGAAAACTTGGTTGTTCGGATCGGTGCCGCGCCAAACGCTGATGATGAGGTACCGGCCATCTTCGGTAACATGCCCCCCGAAGCCCCACTCCTTTTCATCACGTCGCTCGTAGACCAGCTTGTCTTCCGATTGCGGTGTACCAAGTTTGTGCAGGTACAGCTTCTGATAGTAGTTCGAATCGGTAAACTCCGAGCCGGCTTTCGGCTCGTCGTAGCGGCTGTAGTAGAACCCTTGGTTGTCCGGCGTCCACGATGCACCGGAGAACTTCACCCAACGGATTTCGTCGTCGAGGTCCTTGCCCGTCGCGACATCGCGCACGCGCCAAGTTTCCCAGTCGCTGCCGGCATCGGCGAGGCCGTAGGCCATCAGCTTGCCGTCGTCGCTGAATTCGTAACCGGAGAGGGCAACCGTTCCCTCGGACGAAAGCGTATTGGGATCGAGCAGCACCCGAGGCTCAGCGGTCAGTGAATCGGCCGTGTAGACGACGGATTGATTCTGCAGCCCGTCGTTGCGCTGGTAGAAGTAGCGCCCACCGCGGGCCGTCGGCACGCTGAAACGCACATAGTTCCACAACTTGAGCAACCGCTCGCGAATCTTGGCCCGGGCCGGAATCTCACTGAGGTACGCCTCGGTTGCGGCGTTCTGCGCGGTAACCCAGGCTTTCGTCTCGGCACTATCGGGCTCTTCCAACCAGCGATACGGATCGGCGATCCCACGGCCGTGATAGTCGTCGATGTGATCCGAGCGGCGTGTTTCGGGATACTTCAATTCAACGGCCTCGACGAAGTTTACGGAAACGAGACATGCGACCAACAGCGAAGCAATCCGAGCAGCCATATTCGGCCCAATGCATTAGTTGGTGGAATCGAGTAATTCTAAATTCGGAGCAAGTTCAGTCACGCGACGGCCCGCAAGCTTGCGAACCTGTTCCGTCGTCCGCTGGGCCAGGACGTCTCGAAGGCATTCGGTTGCTTGTTCGAGCGTCACTTGAGCGGCCAAGTTTTTGATGGTGGGAATCAACGCCGGGCTCATGCTGAAATTGCGTAAGCCCATGCCGAGCAAGAGGAGGAACGACCGTGGATCACCCGCCATTTCTCCGCAAAGATTCACCGGCTTATCGGCGCGGTTGCAGGCTTGAATGACCCGTTGCAACACGCGTAATACGGCGGGACTCAGCGGCTCGCACAAGTGACTGACCTTCGGGTTGTCGCGATCGGCGGCCATCAGGTACTGCACGAGATCGTTCGACCCGATGGAAACGAAGTCGACCTCTCGCAGCAGCGAGTCAATCGTGAAAGCGGCAGCGGGAACTTCGAGCATAAGCCCAAAGGGGACGAATCGATACGGCTTGCGTTCGGCGGCCAGTTGCTTGCCGGCCTTGCGAACCATATTGCGAATCCGGCGAATCTCCTCCAGCGTGGTGATCATCGGAAAGAGCAACTTGATCTCCGCGTCGGCACCTTCGGGCGACGCTGCGGCTCGCAACACCGCGCGAATCTGCTCCAGGAAAAACTCCGGGTGCTCAAACGACAGTCGAATCGACCGCCAGCCCATAAACGGGTTGGCTTCGCGATCGTGCCCGAGAAACGGAATCGTTTTGTCGCCGCCGAGGTCAAGTGTGCGAATAGTGACGCGGTGGTCTGGCGCCGCCTGAATGACTTGGCGATAGTTTTCGAGTTGCTCGTCTTCGCTCGGTACCGCCGGATGCGAAAGAAACAAGTACTCGGTGCGGTAAAGTCCGACGCCGCGCGCCCCCATCGCCGAGGCCGCTTGAGCATCATCGACGCCATTGATATTTGCCAAGAGCGATAGCTCCACGCCATCGGCGGTGCGCGCGGGTCGATCGCGATTCTCCGCGAGCTTGCCTCGCAGGTCGACAAACTCGCGCTGCAGCTTTCGATACGCGCCTTCTTGCTCCGGATCCGGATTGACGATCACCGTGCCATTGCGCCCGTCGACCACCACCAAGTCGCCGTTTACGCATTGCGACAATACGTCTCGCGCCGCAGTGACGGCCGGTATCCCGCGCCGCCGAGCCAAAATCGCCGCGTGGCTCGTGCGGCCCCCCGTCTGCGTGACGATGCCGGCCAGCGGCAATCCGCCGATCGCCATGATGTGCCAGGGCAACAACTCGCGGGCCACGAGCACATGCGGCACTTCGGCCGCATCCCCTTCAAAGCTCAACAGCGGCGACAGGTGCCCGCTCAAGCGAATGATCACGTCATGAACGTCGAGCAACCGTTGTTTGAGAAACGCGTCTTTGGTGCGTGCCCGCAACTGATCGTAGTCTTTGAAGACATGCTCCAAGGCCAGCGGCGCGGTGCGGCGGCGTTTGAAGATTTCGTCCCGGACCTTTGTGATAAAGGCAGGATCGCGCAAGACGGACTCTTGCGTTTGGAATATGGCCGTTTGATCGCGACCGATTTGCCGCGTGACCTTGTGCTGTAAGGCTCGAAGTTCGGCCGAGGTTTCGTCGCAAGCCTGTTCAAACTTGCGCCACTCCGAGAGCACGTCGTGCTCGGCGAGTTCGGTATGCTGCGGATTGACGAAGACTTCTTCAACGCAATAAGCGCGACCCACGGCAACGCCGGGCGAGACTCCGATTCCTTTCCGCATGTATGTCGCTCCGCTGAGATGCCCTGATCGTACCGGAACGACGCATGACCGAGAACCCGGCGGCACGCAATATACCCGTAAAAACGCCGCCGCCCGGCATGATTCGCCGGGCGGGATGGATCAACCGATCGCCTGATCGTGCGTCGCGCTAGTTCGTGCGAACGGCAATCCGACGAGGCTTAGCCGCTTCGACTTTCGGTAGGTGCAGCGTCAGGACGCCATCGACGTATTCGGCGCTGATCCGCGTGCCGTCGATCGATTGGCCCAGCCGAAACGAGCGAACGTAGGATCCGACGGCGTACTCTTCGAGCAGGAAGTTCTTACCTGCGGTGCGCGGCGCCACCGGGGCGTCGATCCGTAATTCGCCGTCCTCAAAACGAACGTCGATTTGTTCGCCCAAGGTGCCCGGCACCTCGGCCGTCAGCAGCAACTCTTCGGGCAACTCGACAATATCAACCGGCGGCACGAAATTGCGCCGCGGCAGCTCCGTCGGAGCTTGACGAACTTCTTGGCCTTCCGTCGGAGTGAGTTGTTCGCATTGCATATCCCAATCTCCTCTTGAATGAAGTGTTGTCGGTGGTTCCTCAGGAAGCTGCGGCCGAGCGAGGCCGGACGTCGCCGGTCGTGAGACAACGGAGTTTCCGGTTTCGCTGTGCGTCCTGCGCCGAGCAGCCGCGCTCGGCCGCAGCTTCCAAACCATTTCGGGCATCAAACCTTGGCGTCGACTCTAGGTGCGATTGACGTTGATCTTTCGCGGCTTCGCGGCTTCCGCTTTCGGCAGCACAAGCTTCAGCACGCCGTCGACCAACGAAGCTTCTACCTTCTCGGCATCGACTTCATACGGCAGAGTGACCGTGCGAGCGAACTCGCCGACCGCCCGTTCACGCCGATGGTAAGTCGCTTGCTCCGCGACGCCGGCGGTACGTCGACCGCGAATCGTCAGTTGCTTACCGACCACCGAAATGTCGAGGTCTTCGCCCCTAACGCCGGCCAGTTCCGCCTCGGCGTGCAACGCGTCCCCTTCTTCCCACACATTGAGGCTCGGATACCCGCCGACCGCCAAACGGTCCCAGGCCGCGCCTCCCGGACCAAACACTTCGCCGAAGACACGATCCATCTCACGTCGGGCTTGGCCAAACGACTGAGGACGGAACCAATCACGCAACACGTACGACATGGCAACGACCCTCCCTCATATCGAGAACAATTTGCCGAGCCGCAACCTTAACGAAGTTGCCAAATTGCGGCCGAACTCTGTTTGAAATGCCGGCTTTCGGCGACTTGGCGACTTACGCCGCGTCGCGAATCGCAAGGATGCACGCTCTGTGCCAATGCCAAGCTATGGAACGCAAGGCATTGATTTGCAAAGGCTTGCGATAAATGGCCAAGTGAGGGCAGAGGCCACCGAAATGCCGTTTTAGCAGTTTCGATTTGGCCTGAACGCCGATGAATCCGGCAGCGCTGGCCCAACTGCCAATGTGGCAATCTAGCGTCGCCAAGTGCCGCCGTTTAGCGGCGGAGCAAGCGTCGGTCCGAGAGATGGACCTTCCAGAACGCCGGGCGTCGATGAGTTCGACGACGATGGACGAGTGTCGGTGCCGGAAGTTACCGCAGTGGCGGACTGCGTCTTAGTGCTGACATTAGGCCCGCCCCAACGAAGCGGCGAGTTCGTGGCGTCGGCCTGCGGCACGGCGCGCGTCGCGAGATTTTCTTCGACGCCGACGGCGGCCGCCGGTCGAGCATTCGACGGCCCGCCAAACTCCGGTTTCGACGTCGTGAGCGGCACCGGTTCCAGGATCACTTCGTCCGTCGCCGCCCTTGCGCCAAGTTGCAGCTTGATGTCTCGCTCGGCCTGCAAACGACGGCCGTCTTCCGTCGTAAACCGAACGAACAATTTCATCCGCTCGTGAGCCGGCGGAGCGTCGGGCCAAGCCAACTCGAAGTGCAGGCCGGCATTACTACCCGCTGCGGCAGGGCGATATAACGCGGCCGAGTCTTGCGCCGTAAAGTCCCAGCGAGCGTAGCGACCTCCTTCGCCGTCGATCGCCGGATCGATCAACACTAGCGAAACGGCGCCGATTGTCGGTACGACTTGTCCGTGCTGATTGCGAGGTTCGAGCAGGACGAAAACACCTTCGTCGCCCGGCACACCGTCGTTGTTCCATCCGCCGGTGTTGCGATGCAAGCCGATCGAGGCGACGTTCAGATCGCTCGGCAACTGCGGCGGATCGATGTTGACGTCGCCGGAGTCAACACTTGAATTCTCCCCGCGTCGCGACGAACCTCCCGCGGCGTTCGGTGGCGGCGAATCGCCGCGAAACCCTTCAGTCGGCGAGCGAAATTTCGGCGACGACATTTCCTTGATCGCAGGCTCAGGCTTCGCAGTGCTCATCGCTTCCTTCGGTAGAAGCTCCGCCAACATCCCGCCGAGGCCGCCACGGCTCGGCAAGCCCTCCGGCTTTTTCGGATCCGGCGGAATCATGACGGGCATTCCGGCAAACGGCGCCGCCGATTCATTTCGCATTCCCATCGGCAATTCCACCTTGGGAGGCGACGTGTCGTTGGGAATTTCCGACGGCAGTGCGCTTGGCGACCGTGTTGGTGCTTCGCCCGAAGAAGAGCCGGGCGATACCGACGAGTTGGGAACGAAAGTGTTCGGCGACGGCTCGATGATCATACCGTCGCGGAGCGTCGATCCGCCGGGCGTCGGGCAATATTCACCGGTCGCAGACTTGCCGCCGCTTCGCTCCAACAAACGCTGCGTGTCTTCGAGTTTCGCTTCCAACTCGTAGATGCGATCTTCCTGCAACCGCAACTCGCGTTCGAGCAATTCGCGCTGTGCGGCACCCTGGCGACAACCGGCGGTCGTCGTCAACACGAGCAACAGAATTAGCGCGCGATGCCGGAAGTCCATTTCCGCCCAAGAGTTGACGAACGACGAGACGGCCGCGAATCCATCCGCGACAGGGGGCGGAATGGTCGCTTTTTTGACGGCTTTCGTCAACGCCAAGCCGCTGCGGTGCAATGCCTTTTGCCCATTTAGCGAATGCCGGCAGTGCATCGACGGTTAGAGGTTCAGCTTTCCGATATTTGAAATCGACGTAAGTGCCCAAACGCTTCGGCGACTTACGACGACGACAATACTCAAAACTCACCGCGCACTGCGCACTCATTTTCCAAATGAGTGCGCACCCCTGTTGGTAAGCGCTCCGACGCGCACTAAGGGCCTGTTTTAGTGCGCACTTCGGCCCGAGTGCGCACACGGGAAAATTGACGTAAGTCCTGATTCGCTTGCGCGACTTACGTCGATTTTCAGACCTGTCGAGCGGCGGGGTTCATCCCCGCCTTCCGGTCCTTTTGACGCGCGAAGCCGCAAGAGCAGACGGCGGGGATAAACCCCGCCGCTCGCTTAAAACAGACCAAATTGCCAAAGAACCAACCCCGTATTTTCCACTTTTTCGGTGTCGATTCCAGGGCGTTTTTGGCCGGCCTGCCGAATTCTAAGGGCGTGCATTCCTCGATCGTTTCACGGCGATTCGGTCGCTTTTGGCCACGGCGGCTTCTTCCTCGCTCATCCGGCGAAACCGGAGGCGATACGCTTGGTATCCGGCCGCCAACTGTTCGGCGTAAAGGGTACGGAGTTCGGCCCGCAGGGCATCGGCCGAAGGAAAGCCGTCGAGGCGGGCGTCGTCGTCGGTGAGGTCCTCGATTCGCACCGGATCGACGGCGTCGATCCAGATGTAGCCGACACCAGGAATGTAACTTCGTTGTCCAGCACGGAAGCGGCAAACGTTCCAAAGCCGCACGGTTTGCGTTTTTGTGCCGGACCGAATGGCTTCGAGAAACTTCTTCTTGAAGAGCAACATAGGCGTGGTTTTAAGTGGATGCAGAGCAGAGGTCAAATTTTGCCGCAGCACCGGTTACAACACTGCACGCTGATTGCGAGCCGCCCCTGTGGGAATTATGCTGCCGAGCGAACTAGCATCTCACTCACGCCCCCGTCATCAAGATTCGGAGCAACGCCCGTCATGAAGCGTCGAGATTTTCTACAAGTCGCCGCGGCCACGGCATGGGCCGCCGCCGCACTCCCCGCTGCGTCCGCCTTCGCCGCCGCTCCCCGCCGCAAGGTGCTTTTCTTTACGAAGAGCGCCGGCTTCCAGCATTCGGCGATCGCTCGCAAGGAAGGTGACGATCTCGGTTTCGCGGAAAAGACGCTGATCGAACTCGGTAAACAACACGGCTACGACGTGACGGCCACGAAAGACGGCTCGGTCTTCGACGGCGACCTCGGACAATACGACGCCTTCTTCTTCTACACGACCGGCGACCTCACACAGGCGGGCACCGACAAGAATCCGCCGATGTCGAATGCCGGCAAGCAGAAGCTGATCGACGCCGTCGCCGGCGGCAAAGGATTCCTCGCGTCGCATTGCGGCAGCGATACGTTTCACTCGCCGGGCGAACGTCGCGAAGAGCAAAAGCCCGATCAGTATGATCCGTACATCGCCATGCTCGGCGGCGAATTTATCAGCCACGGACCGCAGCAGAAGTCGCGGCAAGTCGTTAAGTCGCCGACGTTCCCCGGCCTGACCGGCGTCGGCGAATCGTTTGAGATGCACGAAGAGTGGTACTCGCTGAAGAACTTCGCCGCCGATCTGCACGTGATCTTGCTCAACGACACGCAGGGGATGACCGGCGAAGACTACGAGCGCCCGCCGTTCCCGTCGACTTGGGCGCGCAACCATCAAAACGGCCGCGTGTTCTATACCTCGATGGGACACCGCGAGGACGTTTGGACGAACCCGACCTTCCAGCAGATTCTGCTCGGCGGCTTGGCGTGGGCGACGGGGAACGTCGACTTTAAGTTGACGCCGAATCTCGAGGAAACGGCGCCGGGCGCTCGTGTGATGCCGCCTCCGAAGAAAGCGAAGCCCGCTCCGGCGAAGAAGCCGGCCAAGTAAAAAGCGAAGTTTTGAAGAAAAACGAAACGGCCGCGACTGTCGAAAGTCGCGGCCGTTTTCATTGTGCAACTGCGAACTGAATGGCCCGTCGACTGCAGCGTTAGTTCATGCCCAGATCGCGGAGGAAGTCGTCGAGTTCCGCGTCATCGCTCGCTTGCTTCTTCGAAGCGACGGGCTGTTGCTCCGGCTTCGCTTCGTCCGACTTCGCCGCAGCCGGCGGCAAGTTGTTGGCAGCGTCCGGAGCGGGAGCGTCGCTGAGTTCCAAATCGAGGAAGTCGAGATCCAGTTCGGCCTTGGCAGAGGCATCGCCGGCGGGCGCTTCGGTCGTTGTTGAAGGCAAAGCGTCGGCGATCGGCTCTTCCACGGCGGCGGCGTCGACTTCGTCGAGCATCAGGATGAATTCGTCGTCGCCGGCTTCGGCTTGCGGCTCAGGTGGGGAAGCCACGGCCGTCACGTCGCTCAAAAAGTCGAACTCGGCGGCCGGTTCGGCACTTGGAGCGACTTCGGCTTCGGCGGGAGTCGCCGCCGTCGCGTCGAGGGCCGCTTCGGCTTCTTGCTCCTTCCTGAAGAAGTCGAAGTCGGCGTCGCCCAACTCGGCAGCCGGCGCATCCGTGGCCGGTGCGTCGCCCATCGACATATCGCCGGGCGGTACGTCCGACGCGGGAGCGTCCCACGCGAACGCGCCGTCATTCGGCACGTCGTCGGTCAGCGAGGCACCGACGTCGATCGGCGTTTCCGGCGGCGCGACGGGGGGCGGCGTTTGTTTGGCACGCGGCGCGAAGCTACGGCCGGCCGGTTCTTCCGGTTGCATCTCCGGCGTGTCGATCCGCGGACGTTGCAGGTTGAGCCGAGCCAGCGGCCGCAACGACGACGTCGTTCGCAGATCGATGTCGATGCTCTGCGGTCGCCGCGAGGCAGGTGCTACGGGCGAAATGGCCGCAATGTCCGCAGGGAGCGCCGCTTCACTCGACGTCGGCTCGCTCGGCGCAAAAACATCCGCCGGGGCGCTGGCAGCCGCTTCCTCGGATGGGGCCGGAGCCGCGCCAAGATCGACGTTAAAGAATTCGTCAGCAGCGGAAGCTTCGGAGGTCTCCGCGGCCATGTCGCCCGCAGAGGATTCCGTCGGCAAAGCGCCGAGTTCATCCGCGGCGAAATCCATCATGAAGTCAGCGTCCGCCTTGGCCGTCGGCGCGGCGTCCGCGGCTTGCGGAGCATCACCGGCCAGGCTTTGTCGTTCTTCGCCGAGCAGATCGGCTTCCAAAGGATCGACGGAAGTCGCATCCGCCGAAGTCGAGGCGATCGGTTCGTCGGTCGAAGTCGCAGGGGCGACGGTTTCCAATTCGGCGACAAACGCGTCGAACGACTCTTCTTTGGCCGGAGTAATGACTTCACCGGTCGGGGCCGAGTCGCTTGCCGCAGGACCGACTTCGATTTTGAATTCGTCTTGAACAACGAACTCGTCGATGCCGGCCGTCGACTCGGGCGCGCCGAGGCTTGGGCCAGCAGCGGGCGACCACATTTCCGTCGCCGGCTCGGCCGCGAAGTCGTCGAGCTTGATCGGCATGTCGTCCAGCGGAATCGGCGCTTCTTCGCGGGCCGTCGGCAGCGGGACGACCGGCTGATACATCGGCTTGCTCGGCAACGCAGGCTCGGCCTGGCCCGACTTGCCGGCCTTTTTCGCGGCCGGGGCTTTCTTGGCCGCTCCCTTCGAGCCGCCGAAGAGCATTTTCAGCTTCTCGACGAACGACGGACCTTTCGCGGCGGCGGGCTTGACCGACTTCGCGGCCGGCGCGGCGGAGGCGGCGACGTCGAAATTCGGCGAGGCCGATTCTGTCGGCTTTTCCGATGCTTGAACTGGCTCAGCCGCAGCGTCGTCAAACGCGGCGAAGTCCGGCGCGGCAGCTTCGGCCGCAGGCTCCGCCGGAGCGTCGACAGCGGTAAACATCGCCGTTTCCGCTTCAACGGAAGTAGGCTCGGTTTGCGGCGCCTCCGGAGTTTCCGCGGATGGCGCAGGCGTTTCAACGGCGTCAAAATCCCACGAGGGCTCGATCTCCGCTTTCGGTTCTTGAGCGACGGTTTCCGCCGAGGGAGCTTCCGTTTGCCCGACGGCGTCGACCGAGAACATGGCGGTTTCGTCGAATTCCGCCTTGGGCGACTCGGCGGGCTTCTCCGCTTCGAGGCCGGACAGAAAGTCGAACTCATCGGCGGCGGCGGCCGTCGCCTTCTCCGCGGGCACTTCGGCCTTGGCTGCTTCAGCCGGCGGCGAAGCTTCGGCGGCCGGCTCCGCGCCGATATCCGCCAGGAAATCGAATTCGTCTGCTGCGACCGTCGCCGGCTTTTCGACGGCCGAGTTCTCGGCAACCGGAGCCACCGACTCAAAGTCGAAGTTCGGCGATTCACTCGCCGCGTCATTTGCCGCAGTTGGGGCCGGTTCGACGGCGTCGAAGTTCAGCGTCGCTTCAAACGGCTCAGCTTCGCTAGGAGCGGTGGCCTCGGGATTCTCAACCTCAGATTTCGCTTCAGCTGCGACTTCGAGATCAGCCAGGAAATCAAAATCGTCCGCGGCCTTCGCAGCTTCGGCGGGAGTTGCCTCGGGTTGTGGTTCAGAAGGTTCTTCGAGATCGAACTTCGGCGATTCGTCGACCGGAGCGGCGGGGGCGATGGCATCGAACTTCAGCGTCGCTTCAAATTCTTGTTCCGCGGCGGGCGCTTCGGCGACTTCTTCCGACGCGACGTCAGCCGCGAGGAAATCGAAGTCGACCTCGGCTTCGGGCCGTTTGACTTCCGGCGGAGCTTCGACCGTCGGCGGAGCAACGGCTTCAGTCTTCGGCTCATCTAGGAAATCGAAGGCGATCGCGTCGCCGGCCGCGGCCGGTTCGTCTTTTACCTCGCCGACGGCAAGAGTCGGCTCGGCCGCTTCCGTAGTCGGCGGTGCGTCGATCGTCTCAAGTTCCTGCGTTTCCGCGAAGGCGGAGAAATCGAACTCCGGTTCCTTGGCGGCTTCGTCGGAAGTGCGAATCTTCGCAGCCACTTCGGCATCGGCCGTCGGCGTAGCGGCGACTTCGGCGGGCGGCTCAAGTTCGCCGAACTCCGGTTCTTTCGCGGCTTCCGTTTTGGGGCCCGCATCGAGATCAAGATCGGCTAAGAAATCGTCGAAGGTCGCATCGGCCGCCGCCGGTGACGGTTCGGATTTCGCCGCTTCTTGTTGAGGTGCAGGTTCGTCAGCTGCCGGTTCGAATTTGGCGACGACATCTTCGGACTTCGCCGTGTCTTCAGGCTGCTTCGTTTCAAGGCCGCCCAAGAACGCATCGAGGTCGAGATCGTCGTCGACCAGCGGCGGAGCGGATTGCTCCGGCGGTGCGACCTCGGGCTTCTTAGCTTCCGGCTTCTTGGACTCGGGTTCCGGAATATCGAACTTCGGCGCTGCCGCTTCCGCAGCCGCCGGCGCATCGTCGAGATCGCTGAGGAAGTCGAAGTCGTCGGCCCCCGCCTTGTTCTTTTCCGTCGGGAGCGTGTCGTCGTCGATGAGCCCGGGAAAGTCTTCCGCGAGATCGCCGGCCGAACTGAAATCGACGGTCTGCTCAAACGCTTCCGGCTGCTTCGGCTCGTCGGACTTCTTCGGCGGCGCGGCTTCAGGCTGCTTGCCTTTGGCTTCCGGCGCTTTTTTGTCTGGTTCGGCCTTCGCTTCCGGCTCGCCGAAATCGAGGTCGCCGAAGTCCACTTCGGCCGTATCGCGCGAGGCCGGTGCTTGAGCTTGTTCTTCCTTAAGATCATCGAGCAGGAAGTCAACGTCGATGTCCGAAGTATCGCTAACTCCGGCCGGTGGGACGATTGCCGGCGACTTGGCTTGCGGCGCCTTTTCGGGTGCGGCGCTCTTCGGTTTTTCCTTCGCTGCCGGCGCCGCGTTTTTGCTCGGCTTGCCGGCAGGTGCCGTCGGCGCCTTGGCCTCAATGGTCTTCTTATCGGCCTTGGCTTTCGGAGCCGGAGCGGCCGGGGCTTCGTCGTCGGTCAGGAGGAAATCGAGATCGAGTTCGTCCTTGTCGATCGCCTGCGTTTCCGCTAATTCCCCGCTCGACTTCTTGCCGACGCGCGCCGTCGGGCCTTCGTACTCGGCGCGGAACGTGAGCGGGCCGATCGCGAGAATCTGGCCCGGATGCACCACCGTCGGCTTCGAGATTTTTTCGCCATCGACAAACGTACCGTTCGACGATCCGTTGTCGTGAACCAGCAGTTCGCCGTTTTTCTCAGACAGCCGGCAATGTTCGCGGCTCACGGTCGGATGCGAAATCATCAAGTCGGCTTTGTGCCCACGACCGATGGTCATGGGAAGCCGCAGCTTGACTTCGCCCATATTGGCCTTGCCGCCGACAACTACCAGCTTTGCTTCCATCTGCTATCTCCCCGGCTTTATCAAGCCGGTCCGCCGCGCGTAATTTGGGGGAACGCGTAAGTAGGGGAACAACATCTGCGCAAACATTCGACCGGCCATGGTCTTACAAGAGGGTCGCGGCACCTCACTGTGCTGCGAATCAAAACTGTGCCACGAATCGGAGGCCGACAAATACGGGCCGAAAGAGGGTCGCCAAAGCCCGTAAAATCTCACTATATCCGACAATAGTGTAGTCGCAACTTTTCTCACCGGTTGGTGTTAGCATTTCTTGGCCGCCGTGGTACTTGCGTCGGTCGAGGTCGGACCTATAATCGTCCGTTCGTGCTTAAACGGAGCACGACGACCGACCGGCGGCGGGCAACTTGGTTTTTTTGGCCAGGGCTTTTTTCCGCTAGGCGTTCGACGGTTTTCGCTGGATGTGCGACGGGCGGAATGCCGATAGTCGGTGTTGTGCCGAATTTGCGGGTGTAGCTCAGTTGGTAGAGCACCACGTTGCCAACGTGGTTGTCGTCGGTTCGAATCCGATCGCCCGCTCTCTTTTTTCTTCCGGCCTCGGGATTCGAGGCCGATGCGTCGCCGCTCTCGGTCGACGATGGCTAGTTTGGGCCCAGGGCATCGCTAAGCCCAATTGGTTTCCCGGCAGAGGCCATGTGTTTCCAGTCACGGGCCACTCGCAGAGCCGCGACGAACCGGGTATATTTTTCTCTTTCGAAAACTGTTGACGCGTTTGCGCCGAGTCCAAGGCCGCAGCGATCGTCGAATGCGGCGAGTCTGGTGACCGCCGCGCGACGCTTGGTGCGGCCCTGCTATATGGCCGCGAGCCGCAGAACCTAGCGCGTCTTTGTCCCGCAGCCCCTTTGTACGGTCCACCATGTCGAACCAGGAAGATGCCGTCGCCTCGGAAGAAGGCGCCGAAACGGAAGCGCAAAAGCTCGATCTCCAAGTGAAGATCGACAAGAAGAGCGCGTGCGAGCGCCACATCACGGTCGAAATCGGCCGCGACAGCATCGATCGTTACTTTGAAAACGCGCTCAAGGAACTGATGCCGAAGGCCGCCGTGCCGGGCTTCCGCACCGGTCGCGCGCCGCGCAAGCTCGTCGAAACGCGGTTCAAGAAAGACGTGTCTGAACAGGTGAAGGGCTCGCTCCTGATGGACAGCCTTTCTCAAGTCTCCACCGAGCACGAGCTTTCGCCGATCAGCGAACCGGATTTCGATCCGCTGACCGTGCAGATCCCCGAAGAAGGGGCGATGAAGTTCGAGTTCGATATCGAAGTGCGGCCGGAATTCGATCTGCCGGATTGGAAGGGGCTCGCCATCGAGCGCCCGGTCCGCGAATTCACCGACGCCGACGTCGATACGCAACTCAAGAACCTGCTGGCCAACCAAGGCCAGCTGGCGCCAAAAGACGGCCCTGTTGCGGCCGGCGATTTCGTGACGCTGAAGATCACCGCAAAGTCGGGCGATGAAGCCCTCAGCGAAACGACGCACGAAGGCGTCTGTGTTCGCAAGACTCTTTCGTTCCACGACGCCACGCTCGACGGCTTTGAAAAGCTGCTCGTCGGCGCGAAGACCGGCGACAAGAAGACGGCTGAAGTCGAAATTAGCGAGAATTCGCCCAACGAAGCGCTCCGCGGCAAGAAGGTTTCGCTTGAACTCGAAGTGCTCGACGTCAAGTCGATCGAACTGCCGGAAATGACGCCGGACTTCCTCCGCGGCTTGGGCGACTTTGAAAACGAAGGCGAACTGCGTGACACCGTTCGCAAAGCCCTCGAACGTCGCCTGAAGTACCACCAGCAGCAACAGGCGCGTAAGCAGATTCTCGGTGCTCTGACCGTGGCCGCCGATTGGGACTTGCCGCCGGAATTGCTGAAGCGCCAGGCCGGCCGGGAGTTCGAGCGGAGCGTTCTCGAGCTGCGCCGCAGCGGCTTCGGCGAAGCCGAAATTCGGGCTCATGCTAACCAGCTCATGCAAAACAGCCGCGAAAGTACTGCGAAGAGCTTGAAGGAGCACTTCGTGCTGGAGCGGATCGCCGAGAACGAAAAGATCGACGCCACGGTCGACGATTACGAAGACGAAATCGCGCTGATCGCCGAACAGACGGGCGAAAGCATCCGTCGGGCTCGGGCCCAGATCGAAAAACGCGGGCTGATGGACACGCTGCACAACCAGATCATCGAGCGCAAGGC
>JAFLCO010000159.1 GCA_017303535.1 Planctomycetota bacterium | reverse complement strand
CTGTCACGGGGCCCTCAAGCAAAGCGGCGGCCTGCGTTTGGATACGCGCGGCGTAATGCTCACCGGCGGCGACTCGGGTGCGGCCATCGTTCCGAAGAATGCGGAGGCAAGCCTGCTGCTCTCGGCCGTGCGCGGCGACGGCGATATCGAGCGCATGCCGTTGGAGAGCGAACCGCTGACCGTCGCCGAAATTGACCTCCTCAAGAATTGGATCGCGGCAGGCGCTCCCGCCCCCGACGAACCGTTGCCCGCCGATCCGCGCAAGTATTGGTCTTTCCAAAAGCTCACGCGGCCGCCGGTTCCCGCGTTGAAGAACTCTGCGGCGACGAATGCCTCGGCGACTCTGCATCCGATCGACGCGCTGCTGGCCGTCGAGCACGCGAAACGCGGCGTAACGATGTTGCCTGAAGCCGAACCGCGCACGCTCCTTCGCCGACTCTATCTCGACTTGATCGGTCTGCCGCCAAAGCCTGAAGAGATCGAAGCGTTCGTTAAGGCGTACGACTCGACGAACCCCCCGGCGGCGCGAGAACAAGCGTATCTGAACGTCGTCGACAAGCTGCTCGCTTCGCCGCAGTACGCGGAGCGTTGGGCCCGGCATTGGATGGACGTCTGGCGCTACAGCGATTGGGACGGCTATCGCGCCGAAGTCCGGGAAAGTCAGCCGCACATTTGGCGCTGGCGTGAGTGGATCATCGATTCGCTCCATGCGGATAAGCCGTACGACAACATGATCGTCGAAATGCTCGCCGGCGACGAACTGGCCCCCGACGACCCCGACGTGCTTCGAGCCACCGGTTTTCTCGCGCGACATTGGTTCAAGTTCAATCGCAACGTGTGGCTCGAATCGACGGTCGAGCACACCGGCAAGGCGTTTCTCGGGCTCACGTTCAATTGCGCCAAGTGCCACGACCATTTCTTCGATCCGATTTCGCAGCAAGACTATTACTCGCTGCGGGCCTTTTTCGAACCGCACCAAATTCGCACGGATCGACTGCCGGGCCAACCAAACACCGACGTCGACGGCCTCGTTCGGGCCTACGATGCTTCGGCCGACACGCCGACGTATCTCTTCACCCGCGGCGACGAAGCGAAGCCGGTCAAAGAGCGTCCGCTCAGCCCGCGCGTTTCGCGCTTGTTTGCGACGGAACCGAAAATCACCGGAGTCGATTTGCCGACGACCGCGTATTACCCCGGCTTGCGGGCTTTTGTTCGTGCCGAAGAACTGTCGCGTGCGCAGAGCGACTTGGAGCAAGCTCGTCAAACCCTCGCTGCGTCGAAGAGCGGCGACCAAGCGATAGCACGGCGCAAGCTGCAAGTGGCCGAAGCGGCGCTCGCCGCCGTCGAAGCCCGTTTGGCCGCCGACGAAGCCAAGTACTCCGCCCAAGGAAGCGACGCCGCGCGCGACAAGCAAGCCGCCGCCGCCGAACGCAAGTACGCGCATTTGCGGGCCGTCGATACTTTGGCCGATACCGTGCAAAAGCTCGCCGAAGCTCAAGCTGCGGAGAAGACTGCGGAGAGCAAGCCGGCCGAACAAATGAAGTTGAAGAAGGCCGTGGTCGACGCCGAGAAAAAGCGTGACGACGCTCAGAAAGCCCTCGCCGCGGCCGAAGCGAATCTCAAGAAGTCCGACGGCGTCTACACGTCGTTCGGCTCCGTCTACCCCAAGCAAAGCACGGGCCGCCGCCTCGCGCTGGCGCGTTGGATCGCCTCGCCCGACAATCCTCTCACGGCGCGCGTCGCCGCGAACCACATCTGGATGCGGCACGTCGGCGAACCGATCGTGCCGAGCGTGTTCGACTTCGGCCGCAACGGTCAACTCCCGACCAACCAACCTCTGCTCGACTGGCTGGCAAGCGAACTGATCGCCGACGGCTGGCGTATGAAGCCGTTGCATCGGCAGATCGTCACCAGCGCCGCTTATCGCCGCACGTCGAACGATACCGACGCCGTCGCTGAGCAAAACCGCGGGCACGATCCGGAAAACGTAACCCTGTGGCGAATGAACTCGCGCCGCATGGAAGCGGAGGTGCTTCGCGATTCGATCCTTTCCGTCGCCGGAACCCTTGATCTCGCGCGCGGAGGCCCCGACTTGCCGCCGGAACAAGCCGAGACGAATCCCCGTCGGAGCCTGTACTTCCGCCACTCGAAGGAAAAGAAGGCGGAACTGCTCGACGTGTTCGATCGTGCCAATGCCGTGGAATGTTATCGACGCAGTGAAAGCGTCGTTCCTCAACAAGCGCTGGCCGTGGCCAACAGCACCTTGGCGCAAACGCAAGCTCGCGCTCTGGCGAAAGCCGTCGTCGCGACGCTCGATTCCCGTTCCCCGACTTCCGATTCGTCGCCGTTCATCACCGCCGCATTTGCTCGCATCCTTAATCGTCCCCCGACTTCGGAAGAACTGTCGCTCTGCTCCGAGTTTCTCGCTCAGCAAACGCTTCGTCTGACCGACGCCGCGAAGCTCACCAAGTTTACCTCGGGTCCGAAATCGCAGACTCCGCCGGCGACCGACCCGCGGCAGCGCGCCTACGAGAATTTGGTGCTCGTGCTTTTGAATCACAACGACTTCGTAACGATTCGGTGACCCATGACGCCGCGAATCACAAGTCCCCAAGCTTTGCCGCGCCGGGCCTTCTTGGCCGACGTGGGCATGGGATTTACCGGCCTGGCGCTGGGTGCCCTGCTCGCGCGCGACGGCGTCGTGCGACGCGCATCGGCTTCGGAAGTTCACGCCTTCACCGCGCCCGACGGACGACCGCATCACGCCGCCAAGGCCAAGAGCGTGATTTGGATTTTTCTCGTCGGCGGCATGAGCCATCTCGAGTCGTTCGACTACAAGCCGGCTTTGAACAAATATGCGGGCGTGGAGATCGGCAAGACGCCGCATGCCGACGTCCTCACGGCGCAATTCAACGAAAATCTGCGCGTGGTCGTCCCCAACGACGCCAACGGTCAACAACGCTTGAAGCTCTTTCCGTTGCAAGTTGGTTTCAGAAAACACGGCCAAAGTGCGATGGAGATCAGCGACTGGTGGCCTCATCTGGCCGAGTGCGCCGACGATTTGGCGATCGTCCGTTCGATGTGGACTACCGACAACAACCACGGCGCGCAGATCCAGTTTCACACCGGCCGGCATTCGCTCGAAGGCCGCTTCCCCACGCTCGGGTCTTGGGCTCACTATGGCCTCGGTTCGCTTAACGACAACCTGCCGCAATTTGTCGTCATGGGAACTCCGTTGGCCGATTGTTGCGGCGGCGTCGGCGGACACGGCGCCGCGTATCTCGGGCCGCAACATGCCGGCGTGCAGATGGGAGTCGATCCCAAAAACGCGTTGCCCTATTCGTCGCCCGGGCCCGACGTTTACCAAGAAGAGCAAGCGGCCGATTTCGAGTTGCTGCACAAACTGAATCGGCTGACGGCCGTCGAGTATCCGCACGACGCCAATCTCCAGGCCCGGATCAAGAGCTACGAACTGGCGTATCAGATGCAGAAGGCCGTGCCGGAAGTGGTCGACTGCTCCGGCGAAACGGCGACGACGCAAAACCTTTACGGACTCCAGCAAGCCGCCACTCGTGACTTCGGCAGACAATGCTTGGTGGCTCGGCGTCTGGTCGAACAGGGCGTGCGGTTCGTGCAAATCTTTCACGGCTCCAACGGCGGCGCCGGCGCTTGGGACGGCCACGGCAAACTCAAGAGCGGGCACTCGAATCTTTGCGGGCAGGTCGATCGCCCGATCGCCGGATTGATTCAGGACCTGAAACAACGCGGCATGTTGGACGAGACGCTGATCGTCATCGGAACCGAGTTTGGCCGCACGCCCGGCTCGCAAGGGGCCGACGGACGCGATCATCATCCGTTCGCCTTTAGCGTGGCCTTGGCGGGGGGCGGCATTCGCGGCGGCGTCGTCCACGGTCGCACGGATGCCCTCGGGTTTCACGCCGTCGAAGATCGCCACTACGTCACCGACCTGCACGCCACGGTGCTGCACCAGCTCGGCCTCGATTCGCGACGCCTGGAGATTCCCGGTCGAAAGCGGTTGGAGATCGACTTCGGCAAACCGATTCGCCAGATCATCGCGTAGCGCGCCACAGCGGTTCGAGACGCCGAACAAGCTCCCGAACTTCATGGCCGTCGACCGGACGGCGCGCACCGCATTGCGCCCTAATCGCAACAGAATTGCAATTACTCCAAAACTGCAAGTGCGTACATCGGAGCCCGAGATGTACGCACCCTTAGTTCTAAGTGAAGTCGTGCGTACTTTTTCGACCTCGATGTACGCACCCCCCTCCAAAATGTACGCACTTACGGTAGCGCAGTTGTAATTGCAAAACGATTGTTAATAAGTCGAGCAGCCGAACAGAAATCGAGACGTCATCCTTCTCCCTTCGGGAGAAGGTGGCCGGAGGCCGGGTGAGGGGGACGTCGTCTAAAGGTTGGCTTCGGTAATTCATTTGCGAGGACCTTAGCCCCCGGTTCTTCAAACCGGGGGCAATGCGGGCGGAATGGTTGTTTCGGCGGAGAATATTGGGAAAACGGCCATGTCCCCTCGCTTGCGCTTCGGGGCTGGTATGTCGTGGCGAGGCACTGCGGCGATTCCACATCGTTTGCCCCCGGCATGATCTGCCGAGGGGCTAAGTGCGACGCGCAATCGCGCAACGGCGCATCACGTAATGTCCCAAATCCGGGCCGTCGATTCCAATCACTTTTTGGCCGGCCGCGATTTTCTGGAAAGCCTTCGCTCCGCAGGCGCAATACCTGTCGCGCCGCTCAAATGTCCCGCACCGCCTGCCTTGCGCAAAGCTCTTCGCCGCATCGGCGGGTGGGCCGTCCGCCGGCCAAAAAGCGCCTTGATTAGCGCGCAAAAATGTGCGTGGCCAAAAAGCTCCTTGACGCGCACTGTGCCGAGGCCGCAAAAGAGTCGGCCGCAGTTCGCAACGACTGCGAGTAGAGACGGCGCAACGGCGACCACGCTTGTCGCCGCTCGCTGCCGGCCGTTCGATTACGGCCCGCGCCGCACGTTCTTCGCTTCCACTTGGCCCCAGTAGCCGCCGATGATGTGCGGGAATTTGCCCGGCGTCACGTGGTAGTGCGGCCCGCGTGTCGGGTCCGTGTGGACGTTGAACTCGTTGAGCCGATTGTCGGTGAGGTCCTTCGCCATCACCCCGGCCGATTCGTAAGGTCCGTAGACGGGATAGCCGTCGAACGCGAAGCCGATCAGCGGCGAGTGGCCGCTCCCGTCGTCGACCCACGGCGACTTCACGCAGACCGGATACTTGTGATAGTGGTACTGCTGTTGCGGGCTCGGATGGCCGCAGCAGCGGTCCAATCGCCAGAACGCCTCGACCGCGTCGGCGTCGTACGGATCAAAAAAAACGACGCCGTTGATCGCCACGCCGATCGGCCCGGGATTCATAACGTAGCGATTCTCGTAGCCCGTCATCGCGCGATGCTCGGGATTCTCCTTCGGCTCGAGCGGAATGAAGAACGTGCGGATTTGTTCGCGGATAAAGTTCGGCGAACCGTCCATCGCGCGGGCCGCGTCGGGAAAAACGGCAGTCGGATGGTTCGGCAGGCTGTGCGACGTCAGCTCGAGATGCGTTTTCGAGAACCGGATCACGAGATTGTCCGGCACGAAGCGATCTTGTTCGACTTTCTTACCGGCCGCGTCGAGATAACCGCGGCGGAGCCAAGCCGTGGTGTTGTCGGCAAACGGCGCTTCGAGGCGCTCGGTCAGGTAGTAAAGCCGGTCGGCGTTGGTATGGTCAAACTTCTCCGGAAGCGTGCGCGACTCGCCGTCGCGGGGATCGTAATACCAGCGACCTCCCAGCGGCACGAGTTTCTCTAACGCCGAGGGCTTCGCGAGTTTGCTTCGCGCCGTCGCCCGCTCCGACTGCAAGGCGACGTACTCCGCCGGGTCGGGAATGCTTTTGAGCTTGAATTCGTCGACGAGAAACTCGCCTCGCTCGCTCGGGCCGTCGCCGTCGCGGAAGCCGACCGTAAGCCGCAACGTATCGACTTCGGGAAACGGCGTGCGGAACTCCATCGCGTAAGTGCGCCAAATCGCCGTGGCCGTCGCTCCGGTCGCGCCGCTCGGAACATCGCTGCGCAGCTGTTCGAGCGATCCGTAGAGATTCTGCGAAATCGAGTCCAGCGCGTTGCGGCCGTCGTCGGCGAAGAATTCGGCTTTGAGAAAGAGTTGCTTCTTGGCGGACGAAAACTTTTCCTGCGCGAGGCCGCGAATGTGCAAACGGTACCAACGTCCGTCGTCGGCTGGTAAGTTCTTGACGGTCGTCGTGAGTCGACCTTGGCGCGTGCCGTCGCCGTCGAGGTCGCGGCCCGATGCCAATCGTACGCCCCAGCCGGTGCGGTCGGTCGACGGATTGCCCAGGTAGCCGTAAACAACGTCCCCTTCGATTTCGAAACCGAGTGGGCTTTTGTCCCCTGGCGCCGGAAGCTCGAGATCGGAGTTCGCGACGAGGCCGTGATCGGCTTTGGCGTCTTCCTGAGCACTGCGGCGGGGGGCAGTGTTATCGATTTTGCGCGAGGCGGCGTCCGCCCGCATGCCCGGGCCTCCGGGGCGCGGCCCGCCGGGGAAACCGCCGGCACCTCCGGGAAACGGCGGCCGTCGCGGCGGGCCCATCATCGGACCTTGCGGCGGTTGGGCGAAGGTTTCAAGCAGCCCGGCCGCGAGGGCAAGCAAGAGCGTGAGGCAGGCGATGGGCTTGAGCATAGCTTGGGCGCAGCAAGGACGGTGATGGCCTAAGCGTACAAACGCATAGCGGCCGCCGTCGTCTACAACTTCTCCGAATCAATTCGACGAAGAATCGCGCTGATGCCTAATCGACGCTGCCCCCGGCGGCTCGCCGGGGGCTAAGACCTCGCGTCGTCAGCCCTTTACCGGACGCAGCGGGCTCACGGCAAGCATGAACTTTTTCTGCCCGTGCGTCGGGAACGAGACCGTGGCCATGCGTTTTACGCCGGCTCCGCTCAGGGCCAAGATTTTGCCGACGCCGTATTCCGGGTGTCGCACGACCATCCCTTGGTGGAAGACGTCGGGAGAGACCGCCGGCGGCGCACCCTGCGACCGATCGTGGCCCGCCAGTTGGGCGGCCGTCTGAAGGGCGTAGTTCGGCGCCGGTGCGGCGGCCGACTTGGTCGGCGCGGTCGGTGCGTCGAAGGAGTCGACGTCGAACGAAATGTCGCCGCCGTCGTCGTCGGTCCCCTGCTCCGCGTGCGAATCGTCGCCGAAGTGATGGTCGTCGGAAGTCGACGAACCGGGGCCGGCCGGGTACTCCGCGAAGTCGTGCCACACGTTCTCGGCGGCTTCGTTTCTTTCAAACTCCGCGACCGGCAGTTCCATTAAGAATTGGCTCGGCACCGTCAGCCGGCGTTGGCCGCGAAATTCCCGATAACGGGCCATGCTCAAGTTCAATTCTTCTTGGGCTCGCGTCATGCCGACGAACATCAGCCGCCGCTCTTCTTCCAGTTCGTCGGGATGTTCGCGGCTGCGCTCGTGCGGCAGCAGGCCATGTTCGACGGCCGTGAGAAACACGACCGGAAACTCGAGGCCCTTCGAGGCGTGCAGCGTCATGAGCGTCACGCGATCTTCTTCGCCGTCGAGGAAGTCGGTGTCGTTGACGAGGCAAATCTCTTCGAGGAATTCTTCGAGATGGCCTTCGCCGGGCGTGCGCTCGTCGAAATCGCGGGCGACCGTCAAGAGTTCTTCGACGTTCGCCAATCGCTCTTCGTCGGCCGCTTCGTCCGAGGCTTGCAGATGAGCCTGATAGCCCGACTCGCTCAGCACGTGACCGAGCAACTCTTCCACCGGCTTGAGCGTAAGTTGCGACAGCCGATCGATGAGAATCGCGAACTCGCGCAACGCCGCGACCGGCTTCTTGCCGAGCCCTTCGACTGTTTCGGCCCGGCCCGCCAACGCCAGCATCGGCACGCGATGGCTACGGGCATGTTCGGCCAATCGCTTGAGCGACGTCTTTCCGATGCCGCGGGCCGGCGTGTTCACGACCCGCAGAAACGCTTCGTCGTCGGACGGGTTGTTGAGCAGCCGCAAGTAAGACATGACGTCTTTGATTTCTTGCCGCTGGAAGAACTCGACGCCGTTGACGATCTGATAAGGCACGCCGGCATCGCGAAAGGCGAACTCCAGCGACCGCGAGAGCGCGTTGACGCGATAAAAAATCGCAAAGTCGCGCGGGCGGCGGCGGCCTGCACGAATGTCGGACACGATCCTTGAGGCGATCGATTGGGCTTCTTCGCGGTTGCTGAAGTAGGTCGTCAATCGGACCGGATCCCCTTCGCCGTTGTCGGTGAAGAGGTCTTTCTCTTTACGTTTCTTGTTGTAGGCAATCAGCGTGGCCGCGGCCCGGAGGATGGCCTTGGTGCTGCGGTAGTTTTGCTCGAGCCGCACGACGTTGACGTCGGGATAGTCGTGCTCAAACTCCAGAATGTTGCTGAGGTTGGCGCCGCGCCAGCCGTAGATCGATTGGTCGGGATCGCCCGTCACCGACAAGTTCGGGTAGTCCATCGACAAGGCTCGCACGATGGCGTACTGCGCCAAGTTCGTGTCTTGGTACTCATCGACGAGGATGTAGCGAAAGCGAGCGTCGAGCAGCGTGCGGACTTCGGGGTTCTCACGCAGCAGCATCGCGACGTGGAGCAGCATGTCGTCGAAGTCGACGGCGTTGGCCTGCAGCAGCGCCTGTTGATAGGCCGGATAAATCTTGGCGACCACGGCACCGAGCGGATGTCCGGGCCGCGGCTGATATTGGGCGGCCGGGATGAGGTTGTTCTTGGCCCAGCTGATATGGTGGGCGATCTGCTGCGGCGTGAAATGGCCGGTGTCGATGTCGAGCAGATCGATCGTGCGCTTCAGCGTCGACTGGCTGTCGGAGGTGTCGTAGATCGTGAAGTTTTCGTTCAGGCCGACGAGCCGACCATGTTCGCGGAGAAGCTTTGCACAGAAGCGATGAAACGTGCTGACCCAGACCGGTTTGCCGGGAGCGAGGCGTTCGACGCGGCGGCGCATTTCCTCGGCCGCTTTGTTCGTAAAAGTCAGGGCCAGGATGCGGTTGGCGTGGATGCCGGTGCGGAGCAAATTGGCGATGCGGTGCGTGACGACCCGCGTTTTGCCGCTGCCGGGGCCGGCGAGAATGAGGAGCGGTCCGTCGACGTGCAAGACCGCGTCTTGCTGGGCCTGCGTGAGATTTGCGAGTAAGGGATCGTCCATCCGTGCCTGCCTGAGAGTTTGCCGCATTGCCGAAAGCTCGTGGCCGGCGTCGCGTGCCGACGGCTCCGTTTGCCGCAGCTTCATGCTATACTGATGTCCCCCTTTTGCGAAGTGCCGCACCGGTCGACGAGCCTTCGTATTGCCGACGACCGACCGAACTTGGAAGCAGCGGAACTACCAGCGTGAGCGGCACCTACAAGCGGATTCTCGTCACCGGTGGAGCGGGCTTTTTGGGCTCGCATCTTTGTACGCGCCTGGTCGACGACGGACACGACGTCATCTGCGCCGACAACTTCTTCACGAGCCAGAAGTCGAACGTTGCGCACTTGCTCAATCGGCCGAACTTCGAGTTGCTCCGGCACGACGTGACGCACCCGCTCTGGCTGGAAGTCGACGAGGTGTACAACCTGGCCTGCCCCGCGGCGCCGGGCCATTATCAGTACAACCCGATCAAGACGATGAAGACCTCGGTGCTGGGGGCGATCAACGTGCTGGGTATGGCGAAGCGGTGCCGTGCGAAGGTGCTGCAGGCTTCCACGAGCGAAGTTTACGGCGATCCGGAGATTCATCCGCAGCCGGAGAGCTACCGCGGCAACGTGAATCCGATCGGTACGCGGGCTTGCTACGACGAAGGGAAGCGCGCGGCCGAAACGCTCTTCATGGACTACTGGCGTCAGAACAAGGTCAACATCCGCATCATTCGCATCTTCAACACCTACGGCCCCGGCATGCACCCCTACGACGGGCGCGTGGTGTCGAACCTGATTCAACAGGCCGTGACGGGGCAGGACCTGACGATTTACGGCGACGGGTCGCAGACGCGGTCGTTCTGCTACCGCGATGATTTGGTCGAGGGGATGATTCGCATGATGAACGGGCCCGACGATTTCATCGGCCCGGTGAACCTCGGAAATCCGGGTGAGTTTACGATTCGCGAACTCGCCGAACTCGTGCTGGAGCAGACCGGCGCGAAGTGCAAGATCACCTCAAAGCCGCTCCCGGCCGACGACCCCAAACAACGCAAGCCGGACATTACGCTGGCGAAGAAATGGCTTGGTTGGGAGCCGACGATTCCGCTGCGTGAGGGGCTGGCGAAGACCATCGACTGGTTCCGGTCGATCGACCTGCGCCGCTATCGCCCGCCGACGCCGAATTATTAACGTTTGTCTTAACCACAGAGGCACAGAGACACAGAGAGGAAGGCAAGCCTGGTTTGCTTCCCTTTTTTGTTCTCGAACCCTTTAAGGTGAGCGAATCGCCCGTCATTCCTTCTTCAGCTTCTCTGTGTCTCTGTGTCTCTGTGCCCCTGTGGTTCAAGAAGAACAAACTTTCGCGGCGCTGCGCTGGATCGGTGACGTCGACGGGTATTTGGAATTGCTCGACCAAACCCGGCTGCCGACAGAGGTGCGATACCTGGCGTGCCGCGACGTCGACACGCTGTTCGAGGCGATTCGCTCGTTGCGGGTGCGCGGAGCGCCGGCCATCGGCGTGGCCGCGGCCTACGGCGTTTGCCTCGGTTTGCAAGGCACGGTCGAGCTCATGGAGGCCGACTTTTTCTTTCGGCTCGATGAAACGTGCCGGTATCTCGCGACGAGTCGGCCGACGGCGGTCAATCTGTTTTGGGCGTTGGAGCGGATGCGGCAGACCGCCGAGCTACAGCGCGGCTTGGTTCTGCACGAATTGCTCCAAGCGATGCTGCTCGACGAGGCGCGGCGAATCCACGAGGAAGACACGGCCATGTGTCGGGCGATCGGCCTCCACGGCGCGACGCTCTTGAACGACGGCGACGGCGTGCTCACTCATTGCAACGCCGGCGCGTTGGCCACGAGCGATTACGGCACGGCGCTGGCGCTGCTCTATACGGCACAAGAGCAAGGCAAGCGATTGCGGGTGTTCGTCGACGAGACGCGGCCGCTGTTGCAGGGGGCTCGCCTCACGGCGTGGGAACTGCAACGCCGGGGCTTCGACGTGACGCTGATTTGCGACAACATGGCCGCGCAGGTCATGCGCGAAGGGCGGATTCAGGCCGTCGTCGTCGGGGCCGATCGGATCGCGGCCAACGGCGACGCCGCGAACAAGATCGGCACGTACGGTGTGGCCGTTTTGGCAAAAGCGCACGACGTACCGTTCTACGTGGCGGCGCCTTCAAGCACCTTCGACCTCGCGATCGCCGACGGCCACGGTATTCCGATCGAAGAGCGCGACCCGACGGAAATCACACACGGCTTCGGTCGCCAGACCGCGCCCGACGGTGTGAAAGTTTACAACCCGGCGTTCGACGTAACGCCGGCTAAGCTGATCCGCGGCATCGTGTGCGAACGCGGAGTGATCGCGCCGGTGACGGTCGAAAACATTCGCAAGACGATCGGCTAACCACGCGGCGCTAGGCGTCGAACGTCGGCGATACGATTGAACTCGGTGCGATCGGGCTCGGCATGATGGGCCCGTGCATCACCGGGCGCGGCAATTCGATGCCGCGATACACGCGATTAAGCCGCTCGCGATTGAGGGCATGCACCTTATCGAAGCGGCTCAGTCGCATGCCTTCGAGGCTCGTGTCCTTGTCGGCGATACTCGCGAGCATGGCAATATCTCGCTCGATCTCCGAATTGGCGAGCCGCTTGAAGACGGGCTTGAACAAACGGATGCCGCCGTGGGTGCCCGGGTAGCTCGACTTCATGAAGACGACGATCGTGACCAGCGTTCGCTCGGCGTCGATGGGCGTGTAAAACTCGCCGACGCGCCATTGCAAGCGGGCGGGCCGGCCGGTGACGGTGTCGGATAATGCGTGGTCGGCGATTGTTTGCACCGGCGAGAAACGCGTGGTCCAAGTCGAAGTGAACGTCACCTCCTTGCCGAGGCCGAACACCTTGCGCTGGAACCAGGCGATCGGCTTGTGCGGACCGACGGTACGGCAGTACGTCGCGTGTTCGTCCGAGCGTACGTCGAACGTCATTTCGTGCATGCGGTCGAGATCGTAACCGAAGAGCACGTGCGTCGTGCCGGAATGCTCCAACTCGCAGAAGTTGTCGATCACCAGTTCGAGCGGGGCTTCGGCCGTGAACGTATCGGATGTTACGCGATAGTAACCGGGGAGCGCGAAATCGGGAAACTCGGCGTCGACGCCCGCCGCCTTCACCCAGATAATTCCGTATGCCTCGCGAACATCGAAGCTTACGGCTTCGCCGTGCATGCGCGGCGTGCCGGGGCTGGTGCCCTGCCCGTCGGCGGTAAACTTCCAGCCGTGATACGGGCAGACGACGCAAGCGCCTTCGACGTGTCCGCAACTCAAACGCATCCGGCGATGGATACACACGTCGTCGAGCGCGCCGACTTGACCGGTTTCGGTACGGAAAAGAACGACGTCTTGTCCGGCGATCTTAACGCCGACCGGTTTGCGCTTGAGCTTGCGCGATTCCAGCGCCGCGTTCCAATGGTCCAACTGCCCCATAAATCCTCGAGTTCGCCCTGCCCGATGAGGTGTGTCGTCGAGGCCCCGAGGCAAAATTGCTCGGCAAATCGACCGGTCTGACTGGTGAATGCGGAAGCGATATTGTAAAAGCCGTATCGTTCCGTAGCACCGCAAATCTCATGCGAGAAACATTTCTTTCATGCAAATTCAAGCCACCGACGTATCGATTACGACGATTGACGCCGACGTTGCCGTTGTCGGGATTTGGAGCGACGAGACGTTGACGCCGGCCGCCCGCGCGGTCGATGAAGCCGGCGGCGGCGTCATTCGCGGACTTCTGGAGCGGAAAGAAGCGACCGGAAAGCTCTTCGAACTGACGTTGCTGCACGGCTTGTCCGGCGTATCGGCGCCGCTCGTCGTCGCTGTCGGAATGGGGGAAGCGGCGAAGTGCGATTCCGGCACGGTGTTCCGCGCCGCCGCCGCCGCCGCGCGGCAACTGAGCGCGCGGCCGCGGAAGCGGGCGGCGTTCTATCTCGCCGAGGGGCCGGCCGTTGGGCAAGAAGCGGCCGTCGTCTGCGGCGCGATTTCCGGAAGCACGGGCGGCGATTTGTATCGCAAAGAGAAGAAGCGACAGGCGCCGGAAGAACTGCTGATCGCAGGCGACGACGTATCGGCCGTGGTCCGCGGAAAAGTGCTGGGCGATGCC
>JAFLCO010000158.1 GCA_017303535.1 Planctomycetota bacterium | reverse complement strand
AACAGAGCAGGGTGGTATCGCATGATGCTCGGCCCCGCCACGACCAACTCGCGCTGGCACGAACTGGCCTCCAACGTCATGGCCGGACATCGTTTGACGCACGACGAAGCGTTAGCCGTCTTGAAGTCGTCGGACGACGAATTGCCCGATTTGCTCGCCGCCGCCTACGGCGTTCGCCGCAAGTACTTCGGCAACACCGTGCAGTTTTACTTCTTGATGAACGCCAAGAGCGGCCTCTGCCCGGAAGATTGCAGCTACTGCTCGCAGTCGAAGGTCTCCGACGCCGAAATTCCGAAGTACAACATTCTGAGCCGCGACAAACTGCTCGACGGTGCCCGCGTGGCGGCCGAGCGCGGCAGCAAGACCTATTGCATCGTCATCTCGGCCCGCGGTCCGAACGAATCGGAAATCAAGGCCGTCGAAACAATCGTGCCGCAGATCAAGCAGCAGTATGGCCTGAGCATCTGTGCCTGCCTGGGCTTGCTCACGCCGGAACAGGCCCAACGTTTGAAGGCGTGCGGCGTCGACAAGGTCAATCACAACCTGAACACGAGCGAAGAGCACTACGGCTCGATCTGCTCGACGCACACCTATCAAGACCGCATCGACACGCTGAAGGCCGTGCGCAGCGCAGGCATGGAACTTTGCTCGGGCGGGATCATCGGCATGGGCGAGGCCGACGACGACGTCGTGCGGATGTGCTTCTCGTTGCGCGATCTCGGCGTCGAATCGATCCCGGTCAATTTCTTGAACCCGATCGACGGCACGCCGCTTGCGGGCAAGAGCGACTTGAACCCGCGTTACTGCTTGAAGGTGCTGTGCCTGTTTCGCCTGGCCAACCCGCGGAGCGAAATTCGCATCGCCGGCGGGCGCGAGATTCACCTGCGCTCGCTGCAGCCGCTGGGAATGTACGCCGCCAACTCGCTCTTCATCGGCGACTATCTCACGACCAAGGGACAAGCGGCCGAGGCCGACTATCAGATGATCGAAGACCTCGGGTTCGTCGTCACCAAAGGTGAAGAGACGGCCATTCGGCTGGCGATCCCTGAGCCGGCGGCGCAGTAGTTTTCTCGCGACGCGTACCTAACGGGAGGCTTATGCCTCCCGCTCGCCTCAGATATTCGCTCGATTGCGATCGTGATCAGTTGCAGGAGAACTCCGGCAGCGTACGCCGTGCCGCAACTTCGGTGACGCGCACCGTCAGACGCACCCACAGTCGAGGTTCTCCCTCGGACGTGTGTTGCAGATCGGCTTCTCGGCCGACGACGACACCTTGAAAGCGACGGATGCCGATTACGTCGGCCATGTGAAACGAATCGCCGCGGGCCGGCACCGGACGGCCGTGCCATTCGTCAACGACATGTTGCTCGAGCGTATGTCCGTGCGCATCGAGGAACTCAATCCAAACACCGCAGACCGCGGCTGCGACAGTTTCGGCTTTCATGGCCTACTCCCTCCGTCGAGATGAAATGCGTACCCAATCCCTGGTAGCGTGTGCAAACATAGCCGGCCGTGCCGCGACTTGTAAAGTCTTTTTGCCGTACCGACTTGCTCCGCTATCATAGACAAGGGCGTCGTCGTGAGACAAAACCCGCAGAAAAATCTCCAGGAACGCGCCGGCAGTGTCATCGACAGCGGGGTCGTCAACCACGGGATCATCCGAAGAACGCCGGCGGACAACCACGCCGCGCAATCAGGGCGCGCCCCACGGTAAGGAAGCGGCCTACGACGACGGGCCTGCGCCGCTGCAGTTTCGTTTGAAGACGCTGCTGGTCGTCACGGCCGTGGCGGCGGCGATCTTTGCCGCCATGCAACGCTTGAGCGCCGTGTGGAGCGCCGCTTTGCTGTGGGCTGCGTTGCTGGTGGCGGCTCACGTTGTCGCCAATGCGTTGGGTACCCATGCCGCGGCCCGTTCGCCGACGCTGGCGCGCCGCAGGGCGATGCTTGCGGACGATCCGGACGCCGGCGAAGAACATGTCTTGCGATCAATGGAGCAAGATCCGCGCTCGGCGCTCGTGCCGACGACGCGGCTTGGCGGCAGTGCCGGCCACGGGATGGTGCTGGCGACGATCGTCGTGCTCGGCGCGACGATCGGCAGCATCGTCGGCACGATTCTCATTTGGCATCACAACGACGGCCGATTGGATGGGCCGCGTTTCATGTTGGCCGCTTGTTCGTCCGCCGTCATCGGGGCGTTCCTTACATTTCTTAGCGCCACTTGTTTTCACGTGACGACTCGCGCTTGGCGCGAGGCTTCGCGCACGGCGCGACCGACGCGGCTCGAGTAGTTGCCGGCGGTTCTAGCGCGGAGCCAAGCTCCGCGGCTAAATGCTTCGCCGGCGTTGCGCTGCCGGCAGATATGGCGAACTCAAAAATCTGCCGATCGGCAAACTTTGTTTAACCCGCAAAGTTTGCCGCGCCGATATACCAGCGACGACGGGCGGAGTCTTCCGCGCGTCGGCGATCGTGGATTTCCTTATCAGGGACGTCGTATGCGTAAGGCAGCGTATCTCTCCGGCGGCGGACTTCTGCTTCTGGTTCTCGTCACCGTCGTTCGCGCGAAAGAGGAACCGGGTAGCCGGCAAACTTTCGGGCAACGGGTGAACTCGATGTTCGGCCTGATCGATCGCGGCGAGAACGCTCCGCCTCCTCCGCCGCCGCCCGACATGCCGAGCTACGGCGCTCGCCGCACGCCGCACACCACGGTACAGCAAAGCCAACCAAACTCCGGCGCCAACTACGAACCGCGCCCGGGCGCAGCCGCCGCGGCGCAAAGCACGGCCGCCAAGCCGTTGCCGCCGACGCCGCAACGCGACAATGGTTTCGCCACGGCCGAAGACGCTCAGGCCGAAGAAGCTCCGACGAGCCTTGGCGGACCGAAGGTGCAACGCCCGCAATTGCTGGAACGTTCGCGCACTTCGGCAACCGGCGGCGCGTTCTCCGGCCGCAACATGACCAACGGCGCAATGACCAAGTCGGCCGCTTCCGGCCCGGCGACGTTGCCGAACTCGAACTACAGTTCGCGTCCGACGACGACGGCCGCGCCGCGCACGACCGGCGCTGCGGCGAATGCCTCGGTAGCTGCGCCGAACAACGTTGAACAAGCCGCACCGCGCTCGACGGGAGGCGCTCCGGCCCTTCCGTCAGCCGTCGTCAGCTCGCGCCGTCGCTCCAATGTCGCCGACGTGCCGGCTCTGTCGCCGACGACTACGCCGGCCGCACCGACTGACGCCGCGCCCGAACTGCAGCCGATTCCGATTCAATCCGGTGCCGCAACTTCAACGAATGCCGCACCGCGCACGGAAGCGTTCGTGCCGGAAACGCCGTTTACCGCCGACACGCGGAGCGCCCGCCCGCATGGCGACACTCCGGTGCCGGCCGCCAAGCCCTTTGTGGAAATGGCTCGTTCGGCCCAACCGTCGCTCACGCAAATCCCGGTCGCCGAAACGAACTCCGAACCGATTGTCACGCCGATTCCGACGCCGCTGCCGACGCTCAACGCGCCGCCGTCGGTCGCTCCGCAGTTCTCACAAGCTCCGGTTACCGCGAGTCCGACGATCGTCGCCCCTACGGCTTCCGCGGAGGCTCGCGCCATCGCGATTCCTTCAGCCGACAATTCGCGTCAAGCGGGCGTGCTCTCGGCGTTCAACAGCCCGGAGATCACGGTTGAGACTTTGGGACCGCAACGCATTTCAATCGGACGTGAAGCTACCTATCGCGTGGTCGTTCGTAACCGCGGACAAAGTGAAGCTCGTCAAGTCGTCGTCTCGGTCGGCCTGCCGCAATCGGCGGAGATCGCCGAACTGCACGGCACCTCGGGTCACACGACGTCGGCCGACGAACACGCCACGGGCAAGCCGCTGGAATGGCGAATCGATACGCTGCCGGCTCGCGCCGAAGAGGAGTTGACGCTCGTCGTCATTCCGCGCCGCAGCGAAACGTTCGACCTGCAAATCGGCTGGACCTGCTCGCCGGGCGTGGCCGTAGCGGCGATCGAAGTCGAAGAGCCGCGGTTGCACATGGCGATCTCCGGCCCGACGGAAGTGACCTACGGCGAACAACGCCTCTACAAACTCACGGTGAGCAACCCGGGCACGGGCACCGCGGAAAACGTGGAACTGCAATTGATGCCGCTCTCGCCGGGCGACGGCGACGCCGTGGCTCATCGCATCGGCAGCCTCAAGGCCGGCGACTCGTTGTCGGTCGAGGTGGAACTGACCGCGCGGCAGGCCGGCAAGTTGCAGATCCGCACGGAAGCGGTCGCCGCCGGCGGATTGAAATCGTCGGCCGTGGCTGACGTGACCGTGCGACGAGCGGCCCTGGAAGTGGCCGTCGCCGCGCCGAAGATGCTGTTTGCCGGAGTTCCGGGCAATTACGAAGTGCGCGTCCGCAACACGGGGGACGACTCCGCGAAGAACGTCCGCTTGAACGTCGCCTTGCCGCAAGGCGCGAAGCTCATCAACGCCGGTCCGGCGCCGAAGGCGGAAGCCGGCGGCGAACTGTCGTGGCTCGTCGATCGCTTGCCGGCCGGAGCCGAGCAGGTTTACACGATTCGCTGTGCGCTCGGTCAAGGCGGCCGCCAAGAACTCACGGCCACGGCCTCGGCCGACGGCGACATTCGCAAGACCGCCCAAGCCGCGACGAGCGTGCAAGCCGTGGCGGATCTGGTGCTCGACGTCGTCGACGCGCCGGGCCCAATCGCGGTCGGCCAGCCGATCGTCTACGAAATTCATGTGAAGAATCGCGGCATGAAGAGTGCCGAAGGAGTCGACGTCGTCGCCTTCTTCTCCGAAGGGATCGAGCCGGAGAAGGCCGAAGGCCATCCGCACCAAAAACAACCGGGCATGGTCGTCTTCGAAACGCTGGCCTCGGTCGGCGCGACGCAAGAGAAGGTGCTCAAGGTCACGGCTCGCGCGACGATGCCGGGCAACCATCGGCTGCGAGTCGAGTTGCACAGCACGAATCCGCAAACGGACATGTCGCAGGAAGACTCGACGTTCTTCTACGCCGACGATTCGCTGACGACGACCAGCTCCGGCAACTCGGCCGCGCCGATTGCTACGACACCTGCGGTCACCACGCCGAGCACTGCGACGGGCAACACGCCGGCGGCCCCGGCCATGTTCACTCCGGTCAACGTGCAGCCAATCAACGCTTCGGCTGCGGTCAACGCCTCGACGACTGCCACGGCGTCGCCGATTCCGGCCGTGCAACCGTACTCGGATAGCCGCTACGGCACGCCTGCGAACCTGCCGACCGTGCAACCGGCGGCGGCTCAAGGTGCGGCCAACGCTCCGGCAAGCGTCTACCCGGCGGCGATGCCGGTGCGTCAATTCTCCAACGGCCTGCGGTAGTCTCGTCACTTCTCGCTGACCGTACGGTGGCTCGGAGCGTAGAGAAAACGACGACGATGCGCTCGCTCACACTGACGCCGTTTGAAGAATCGCTCTACACCGACGACTGGCCGGCGTATCCGTGGAACATCCTGTTCAGACTGCGGTTCGCCGGCGAACTCCGGCGCGATCGCTGGGAACAGGCCGTCGCGGCCGTGCAACTTCGGCATCCGCTGCTCCGTGCGAAGGTCCGCCGCGGGCTCTTCGGGCGCTTTCACTGGACCTGGCCTGCCGATCCGGCGGAACGTACGGACATCGCCGTGCATTGGAACGAGCACGCGCCAGGCGCGAGTCCGCCGCTGCAACGCTTAACGTTGGAAGAAGGGGCGACGTTTGAGACTTGGGCGGCCGTCGCGGGGGGGCGATCCGAGTTCGTGTTCCACTTTCACCATGCCGTGGTCGACGGCATCGGCGCGGCTCGTGCGATCGCCGACATGCTCATCGCCTACGATGCCGCGGTGCGCGGCATTGCGCCGGAGTGGAACGAACTCGATCCGCGCCGTCTCGCGCACCGCGGCAAGTACGGCTACAACCTCGGGAAGTTGATTCGCCAAGCTAAGAAGCTCTCCGTCGGCTTGGCAGGTGTGCGGCAGTTTCTGGGCCGCGAGCCAGTGATCGCCGTGCCGCACGAGCCGGTCGAGCGAATGCAAAAGCTACCGGTCGGCTTCCCGTCGCTGCGTGCGCACGCGTTCAGCGTCGACGAATCACAGGCCGTATTGAAAGCGGCCCGAGCCGGCGGAACGACCGTCAACAATCTGCTCGCGCGAGATCTGTTTCTCGCTCTCCATACTTGGCGCGAGCGACTCGGCCTCGGCGACACAAACAGCGACCAGTGGATTCGGCTCACCGTGCCGATGAGCATGCGCTCGCCGCAAGACGACGCCACGCCCGCCGCCAACATTACGACAATGGTCTTTCTCGATCGCAATGCGGCCCAGGTGACCGGCGACGCGGCGACGCTTCTCCGCGGCGTGCACGACGAGATGGAGGTCATCAAGACGAACGACCTGGGAATGATTTTCCTCTTGTCGCTGCGGCTGACGGCCCTCATTCCCGGCATGTTGGCCCGCACGTCGCGGAAGCAGCAATTTGCCTGCACGGCGGGACTGTCGAATCTCGTGCGACCGCTGGAAACGCTGCCGCTTGAGCAGGCCGACGGCCGCTTCACCGTCGGCGATGCCCGGCTCGACGACTTCGAATTCTACCCGCCGCTGCGGCCGCGCATCTGCGTCTCGATCGGCATCGTCACTTACGCGGGCCGATTGCGCGTGTGCCTGCAGACCGATCCGCGGTTTATATCGGAAGCCGACGCAACTGCACTCTTGAGCACGTACGCGGCGCAGATCGCCGGCTCCGCCGGACTTTCATCGCCCGAGCAGTAACCGGCCTCAATTTAGCGCCGCCGCGCGATCGAGTACGACGACGCACCGCGGCCGCAAGCGACGTCGAGCAACTCAAGGCCGTCCTGTATTTGCAACAGGCCGATCGATTTCCCGGCAAGCCGAAGTTGCGCGATCGCGAAGTCGCAATTCCAATTCAACATCCGCAACGGAAATCGGAACGGATAGTAGCCGAGGTTCATGAACGTCGGCCCCCACTCAAACGCCTGCATCAATCGATACGTCGCGGTCGAACCGTCGTACGACGCTCCGATGTCGCGATCTGGTGAGATAACCGGAAGTGGTTCGGCAGGCCGTTGTCCGATCGACATAAGGCACCCGCCAGCTAACCATTCCGAGGAAGCGGGTCGTAACAATTCGGCCGCGGCATTGCGATTTGTCGTGCTCCGACGCGCCGTCGAACGGCTGACGCCGCGGCAAGGTTTTCGACACAAGGTTTGCGCAGCCGGAACCCGTGCCCTAGAATGACAGTTAGTCGCGTCGCCGCCCGACAAACGTCGATGAAAGTGCAAGCCGCGCGCCGGTTCTATGTCCCGCGATTCAAGGAGCCGTTTATGAAAACTTGGGCGTTCGTTGCGTTGATGGCCCTCTCCGTACCGGCCCGAATCTCACAGGCCGACGAACCCGCGGCCAATGCGCCTGCCACGCGGGCACCTGCGGCAACCGCTGCGAAAGCGGCAGCGGACTCCAAGGTGGAAGTCGTCGCGCCGGGAACGGCGGCAGCTGCGGCGCCCGCCGCCAACGAAGACTGGCGTTTCGTTTGGAAAGACGGCATGTGGTGGTACTACATGCCCGACCAATCGTGGATGGTGCACGTCGACGGCGGGTGGCAGAGCTACGACACCTACGCCGCCGCCGTCGTGGCCCGCGCCGCCGCGCAGACGCAAGCCGCGCTCCAAGCGCAAGTGGCCCGCAACGAAGCGTTGCAACTGCAACAGTACTCGCAGGCGCGCCGCTCGACGTACTACTCCAACCGCAGCAACTACTACAGCCGCCCGCGGATGAGCGTCGGGATCGGCGTCGGCAGCGGCGCATTGTACCTCGGCTCGCCCGGCGCGTATGGCCCCGGTTACGGCTACCCTTACGGCTATCCGTACGGCAGCGGCTATGGATCCCCGTACGGCTACGGCGGCCGCTACCCGTACGGCATGGGCGGCTACCCCGGCTACTACGGCGGCAACCGCAGCGGCTTCAGCATCGGGTTCGGGTTCTAAGCAAGTCGGCTCGTGGGGCCTATGCAATCAAGCGTAGGCCCGCGTTCGTTCGTTTTGCGCTGCCCCGAACCAAGACCTTACCGACACGGTGAGGTAAGATGCAGCCATGGACGCGCTCGCCGACCTCACGCTGCTTGCCAACGGGCAAACGCCCGACTGGATGAAATTCGCCTTCATGGTCATGGCGATCTTACTCGGCTCTTTCTATGCGATGTACAAGTGGTACCACGCGTGATAACGGAGCCGTTTGGCGATCCGGCACAGCGAGAACCACGTCGCGGCCCGCCTTGTTCGCGGCGGCTACCTTCGTTACCATGAAACATCGCTCCCCGGGGGGTAAGCGAATGGTTAGCGGCGACACTGGAAATGTCGTGCCGGGCAACCGGTTGCGGGTTCGACTCCCGTGCCCTCCGCTTTGATTTCGGTTCGAGCGAAATACGTTAACGGGCCGTCACCTGCTGCCGAGGTCGACGGCCCTTTTCGTGCGCAATTTTCATGGATGTTTTTGCCCGTCGAACGCTGGTTCCGCCCGACTTTTCAGCGACGGCACCTGCGCTGCTGCTCGAAGGGTCTTGGCCCGAAGATGCGCCGTACCGGCACGCTCTCGACGACTTGATCGCATCGCCGCAATTCGAGCATCTCGATCGCGACGCCCAGCGGCTCGTCGAGCAACTTGCGACGGCCGCCGCGCCGACCGGCGCGGACCAGCCGAACTTCACCGACGTCAACACGCTCAAGCTCCGTTATGCGGCCGTGAAGTGGCTGCGGATCGTCGCCTATTGTCGGCACTGGCCTGAGACAATTCCCGATGGCTGCGCGGTCAAGCTCCATCTCGCCGGCGAGCAAGACGCGGAATACGCGGCCCTCTGGCAACGCGCGGCCGACGCGTACGGCTTCCGGCTCGACATCCGCAGCCTATCGTCGACCGCCGAAACATCGACCTCGCCGACCGCCCCGTCGGCGCCGGCCGGTCCGGCTTGGAAGCGTTGGCTCGCGTGGGCCTTCGCCGATCGTCCCGAGGGCCGATCGAAGTCGACTTCAAACAAGCGGCGCATTCTGTTCGTCGGCAACCCTCGCTTGCTCGATGGTGTGTGCGATGAAGCGCGGCGACGCGGCGTCGAAGTCGCGTGGCTTTACGATCAACTCCCGGCGCGGGCCTGGCTGCGGCGGATCGGGCAGGGCGTTTCTTGGCTTACCTGCGAGGGCGCGTCCACCGGCGAACGATCGATACCTCACCAGTTGCTCGCGGGCGATCCGGCCTCAAACCAGGTCGAGTACGAAGGAGTCGACCTCCGCTCCACGGTTGAAGCCTGGTATCGCCACTGGGCTCCGCAACAGGCCGGCAAACAAACGCGGCAATGGTCCGCCGTGGCACGGCATTTCGCCGAACGGCGTTTCACTCACGTGCTGCTCGATGAAGACGCGACGCCGCTCGCACGGACCGTTATTGCACATGCCAGGGCGGCCGGCGTGCCGTCGTGGGTCGTGCAACACGGCGTCTGCGGCGTGCGGTTCGGCTTCGTTCCCTTGCGAGCCGACGGGATCTTCGCCTGGGACGAAGGTTCGCGTCGTCAACTCGAAGCGTGGGGCGAGAAGCCCGCGAAGATCGTGGTTGCGGGGTCACCGTATCACGACGACTTTTTGCGACAAGTCATCGCCGCGCGCCGCCGGCATACAGAACCGGAGCGGCGCACAAAGAGAATTCTGCTCGCCGCCGTTCCGTCACCCCGCGATGAGCGGCCCGACGCCGTCGAATTTCACCTCACTCGCCGTACGTTCGAACAGATGTTGGCGATTGTTTGCGAGGCGGTCGCCAAACTGCCCGACGTAGAACTCGTCGTCAAGCTGCACCCTCGGGCCACGGGTTGCGATCCGGCGTTGCTCTCAAGTCTTCGGCGTCACCCAAGGCTGAAATACTCGATCGTGCAGAAACCGAGCCTCGCGGAAGCCGTGGCCGACGTCGATTGCGTGATCAGCTGCGCATCGAGCGCCGGGGTCGATGCGGCCTTAGCGTCGATTCCCGTCGTGCAGATTTTGCCGGAGGGCTCGGGCGACATGATTCCGGCCGCTTGGTACGGCATGCTCGGGTCGGCCCGCTCGCTTGCTGAGCTAAGGCCGCTGCTGGCTCAAGCGTTGGCGACGCCGCGCCCGGCGAAACTGCCGCCCCTTATGCGGGCCGAAGGAAGCGCGCCAGCGCGCATCCTCGATCACTTATTGAAGTACTAAGCGGCTTGGTGGCGCCATTCCGGGTGCCTGGGTCTGGAGCGTACTCACGAAGGCCCAGTAACTGGGGCACCGCTTCGCTATGCCCCAGCCACCCTATTCTGCACGGCGTTGAGCATTACGGAAGCACGCTCAGCGCAAACACCGCCGGATCGATTTGCGGCCCGCGCGATTCCTGCCCATCACTGGCGGGGAAAGTTCCGCCCATGATGTCATCCGCCAGTTGTCGCAGCAATGCGGCCTTCCAAACAGCTCGGGCCTGCGCTTCGTCGCTCGCCGAAACGTCACCGCGATCGTCGATCACTTCAAATTCCATAGCACGGCTCCCTCCGTGGTCGGCGACGAATTGCGGCGGGGATGCTTCCCAACCGCTTGCGGCGCCGCAGTCGTAAACCGTCGCAAAGTGTATGATCTCGGCGGCGGCCGACCTAGGCGAGTTGCCTGACGAGCCTGCAAGGCAATGGCGCGCAAGGTGAATTCAATCGACGGAATTTCCATGACGACCGAGCGTCCGATCACTTTAGCGATCGTGCCGGCACGCGGCGGCAGCAAACGGATTCCGCGGAAAAACATTCGCCCGTTTTGCGGCCGGCCGATCATCGCCTGGTCGATCGCCGCCGCGCAGGCCGCCGGCGTGTTCGATGCGATCGTCGTCAGCACCGACGACGACGAGATCGCCACCGTGGCCGCGGAAACCGGGGCCGCTGCGCCGTTTCGCCGCCCGCCTGAACTGGCCAACGATTTCGCGCCGACGTTGCCCGTGGTCGCGCACGCCGTCGAGTGGTGGGAAGCCGAGCGCGGCCCGGTGGCTTACGCCTGCTGCATCTACCCGACGGCGCCGTTTATTCAGGCTTGTTACTTGCGCGAAGGGCTTGGGTATCTTCAGGCCGATCCCACGCTCGACTACGCGTTCACGGCGACGACATTTCCGCATCCGATCTTCCGCGCATTGCGGCGACAAGCCGACGGGACGATCGCCATGCACTGGCCGGAGAACGAATTTGTGCGCTCACAAGACTTGCCGGAAGCCATTCACGACGCAGGCCAGTTCTACTGGGGCCGCGGCGAAGCCTTCCGCGACCGCCGCGGCTTCTTCTCGTCGCGCGCTCGACCAATTCTCCTGCCGCGCCGACTCGTGCAAGACATCGACACGGAAGAAGACTGGCAAGCGGCCGAACTGCTGTTTGAGCTGTTGCGGAAGCAGACGGGCTGACGGCCTTTGCCGTTGTTACGACAGTGGGTGGCTGGGGCATAGCACAGCGGTGCCCCAGTTTCGTTTTAACAACAATATCTACTGGCGGAACTCTTCGACGGTAACAAGGATCTCCGTACGTCGCTCGGTCGTGCCGACCGCTTGGCGCTGCCCGGCGACTATGCTCGCGCTGCCGGGCGGCAATAAGAGTGTCGTGCTGAGCGCTCGTTGCCGCGTCGTCGGCAGTTCAATCGCTCGCGCCGGCTGCCCGGCTTCGGCAGGTAGTTCCATTTTGACGACGCCTGCCAAATCGGTCGTCTTTAGTTCTAGGTCGAGGCTTACGCGACCGTCGGCCGCCGGACGCGGCGTCGTCTTCAACTCGATGCCGACTGGGACCTGCTTCAGCACAGGCTTATCGCCGTCGTAGCCGGTGACGAAGGTGTGCTCGCCGCCGACGGTCATCAGCGCTTCCCGGCCGGCGAGCGTGACGACCGTCGGTGCCGACAGGACTTTCGCCGAGGCCTCCTTCCCAACCGCTTCTTGGTAATGCCGTGCTTCGTCGGCCGAAAGCGTGCGCGGCTTGGCGTCGTCGGCGCCGGCGGCCTTCTCCGTCACGGCCCGTTCGACCAGCAGCAGAGAGATTTTGTAAGTGGATTGTTCGCCTGCAGCGTTCTTTGGCGGCTGATCCGCAGCTTGAGCAAAACAGGCTGACAAGGTTACGAGCAACGCGACCAAACTCGGCCGGCGAACGACGTGACGCAACATCGCGAATTCCTCCTTGACGGATGACGTCGCGGCCGCTTTCGACCCTCGACGGATATCGCCGAGTTTAGAACTTTCGCCGAGTTGATTCCAGGGAACTTTTGGCCGGCCGACATTTTTGCCGAGAGGCATAAAGTGCCGTATTTTTCGACGTTTTCTGAGCGAGGCCGGCCAAATCGCTCATGGAATGAGGCCGGCAATTTTGAGATAATCAGGGGCCTTCGAAGGTTCACAAAGTGAGCTCATTTTTTGCGCCGCGCCCATGAACGAGAACATGATTGAGCAGCAATGCCGACAGCGAGCCGCGAGCGTAAGCGACCGGAGTCTGAAAGCTCTCGCCCTTCCGGAGAGGGCGGCCTTTTCCGCGTCGAGAGACGGGGGAAGTGCGGGTGAGGGTAGCGCGGCACGAGGGTTGGCGGTGATCTCATCTCATGTGCCAACCTTGAGGCGGCACCGCCCTCATCCGCAGCTTCACGGCACCTTCGCCCACGAGGGCAGAAGGGCGCCCACAACGCCGTTCGAAGATCGACGTAAGTCGCGCAAGCGAATTGGCACTTACGTCAATGCTACGATGTGCGCACTTTGGCCAAAGTGCGCACTAAATCAGGCACTTAGTGCGCGTCGGAGCGCTTACCAACAGGGGTGCGCACTCCTTCGGAAGATAAGTGCGCAGTGCGCGGCGCTTTTTAAAATTCGGCGTCGTCGTAAGTCGCGCAAGCATTCAGGTACTTACGTCGATTTGTGCAACGCGGATCTCGCTATTGTCGTCGCCGCGAATGGATCGCCAAGAACAATCACTCCGAGATTTATTCCCATCGTTTGCCGCCGTCTGTCCGGTTCATCAGAACCTAATTTGGCTTTGGTTTAATTGTCCCAAAATCTTGAAAAGTCCGCGACAGAGAACGCCGGTCATGTTTTACGTGCTCCTAGTCATCGAACTTGCGCTGCTTCTGGCGGTCGTCGTCGCGTCGTGGACCAAGGTCATCGCTTACTTCCCGTCGCACGACGTCCGCTGGCTGTTCGGCGGGACGACATGCCTGGGCGCAGTCGGCCTCGCTGCGGCGACGGGCCTTGTCTACTTCCGGCGACTCTCGTTGCCGTCGCCCTTTAACGGCGGATTTCTGGTGCATGACGACTCGGCGAAGCTGCGGACTTTTGCTACTTCGGTCACGGTTATGGTCGTGGTCGTGACGACGATTGTTATCGGGCTCAAGCGATCGCAGTCCGGCCTGTTAACGCCCTCCCGCGCTCGATCTTGGCGCTATCGCAAACTGACGGGCGTCGCCTTCGCAATCTCAGTCGTCATCGCGGCCACGGTCGTCTTGCACGATCGCCAATGCGTGCAACAGTTGGCTTTGTGGCGAGCCGACGGGGTACTGATGCT
>JAFLCO010000157.1 GCA_017303535.1 Planctomycetota bacterium | reverse complement strand
CGCGGCCGTCGGAGAGCCCGAAGCGGCCGCCGTCAATCGTGGCTTGCGCCACAAAGCCGGCCGACTTATTGGCAGCGTCCAGGACCAGTAAGCCGCCGGATTGCTGTGCGGCGATACTCGCGACGCTGCGTTCCGTCGGGTTAAAGACTTCCATGCGACCGCCGTCGCTCTTATCGGCGCCGTTTGTAATGCGACAGGCGATCTTGTTGTTCTGATTCAAAACGGCGATTAACCCGCCACGATCGTTGACCGTGGTAACGATCGCAGGCTCTTCTTTGGCGTCGAAGTGAACGGTGCCGCCGCCGTCTTCGTCGGCGATCGCCTGCCAAGCCGCTTTGCCGGCTTTGTTGCCGAGCACCATCGAACCGTTGCCGGCTGCGTTCGTCGTAACCTGCCAGACTTGCTGTTTGTCGTTAGAAACCACGGCGGTGAGCCCGCCGTGCATTCCCGGTTCGGCGTACCAGACGACATGGCCGTCGGCGCTCACCACTTCGAACCGTTTGGCGCGAACGACGTCGGGCACCGAGTCTTTCTTTTCGTCCGCAACTTTCTGTTCCGCCGGTTTTCTCTCTTCCGTTTTCTTGTCGCCGGCCGCCATGCCTGCCGCGCCGGCCGCCACGACCGCAATAACGATCGCGGAAGTCATCCGGCGCAGAAAAAGATTCTGGGTTTCGAGTCGCGAAAGGCGTGACTCAAGAAGTGCGATGCGATCCATGGCGCGGCCCCCTTATCAAAAAGACGACGCACGTGCGCAATGTTGCCGCGATTCATCCGGCAACCGCGAGATTAAGCGCATTGGAGTGCGCGGGGAGCGACGAGGCAACGATTCCCGCGCGAAGCAGCCTCAGATACTCAATCGTGCGCCGAAATCGCACTCGGCCGTTCGGCGTGTGCGGACGCGTGCGATAAGGCCGTCAGGCGTCGTATTCCGCGTCTTCCTTCGTCAGTAATCGCACCGAGCCGCGGAGGTCCATCAAGAAGGCCCTCACGCGGATGTCCCAAAGGTTGTGGTCGCCCCCTTCGTCGCGTCGCCGAGCGCAGTGCTCATGGATGGCGTCGCGCAAGGCGAACGCATGTTTGCGGTGCTCGTCTTCTTCGAGCCGCATTCCGGTCGGCGAATCGTCGTAAACAAATTCCGGGCCGAGGAAGTGCGAGTAGGCTCCGCAGTTGCGATGTTCGATGATGTAAACGTCGCGAATGCCATGGAGTTGCACGGCGATGTCGAGATGCTGAAAGAACACTTCCCGCCAAGCCGTGTGCTTCGGCTGCATGACCCCCAGCGCCGCGCCGGCAAAGACCAACTGGTCGTACCGGTTCGACATGTTGTCCCCCTCCATGAAGTCGACGATATCGTCGATCAACCGCAGGTCCATGCAGCTGAGCAGCAGCGCGTTGTAGCGAGCCGGCGGATAAGGACGACGTTCCGGCGTGCGGCGGTGAACTTCCATGAAATGCTCCTTCATTTGCGGCGGCGCCAAAATGCCGTAATCTTGGTGGTCGTGCTATATCCGCACGGAATCTTACGGCAATGCAAGACGTCGACAACCCGCCTTGCTCGCTTTGTGCATTTAAGTCTCTTACTTACGGCTGCGTTCCCTTCAAAGACTTCCGCCACATAGGCTGCTACACATCGCGAATTTCGGACTCATAGCGCTGCCGCAAAAGATCGACGGCTTTCGTGTTGCGCACTTTAGAAGTCGAAACCCCGCCGTAGTTCCGCTTGAGACTCCCGGCTTTGGAAATGACTTCCGTTGAAGCCGAGACGATGAATTCGCCGCCGAGCGATTTAATGGCCTCGGCGTGCCGTGTGCAAAGTCTTGATGCGGGCACGGCCTCCAATCGCTCGGCATCGATCGGTTGTTTGCAGATCTCGCAGAAACGGGTTTTCGTCGTCATCAGGGGGAAACCTCCTTCGACAGATTGTGAAACTCCGAAACTCGACCGCGGCTAAGCACCACTTCTTACGTTTGACCTAACCGCAAGAACGTCCTCAAAAGACGTCGTAGGCGCGTAAAAAAAGACCGCCGAACCTTGCGATTCGGCGGTCTTCTTCAAGTGGCGGGGACAGGATTCGAACCTGCGACCTCGAGGTTATGAGCCTCGCGAGCTACCGGGCTGCTCCACCCCGCGTCATTTGGGTGAACTCCGAGTATGACGAATCGGCCGGCGGTCGTCGAGGGCTTGAGGAAACTTTTGTCGGTAATTCGTTAAGGTTTTTTGGCCCGGCGGTTCGCTACGATCGTCACAACCGCAAGCCCGCCAAAGAGTTTGCTTGCCGCACTCCCCAGCAACGGGTAGATTGTCGAATAGGAACGGCAGAAGGCGATCTCAACGATTTTCCACGCGATCTTTACGGCTTGCGCGCGTTGGCGGCGCAATCCAATAAGAAAGACTGCACCGTCACCGCTCGTCCACTCGTAAAGTGGTCGGTGTCGCGTAGCGCTTGCCTGGCGGCAAGTGCGGCAGTCGTCGGGGCGTTGCGCCTTGATAAGGTAAAGGGAATCGTATCGCATGGCGGGACCTGATCCGCGCCGCGTGCCGCCGCAACAGCCCGGAAAACCTCCGGGCGTCCCTCCTTTTGCGCCTCCGGCTCCGCCCATGCCTGGCCAGCCGATACCCGGCGGGCAAGTTCCCGGCGCTCCGTTTTACGGACAGTCGAATTTTGGGCAGCAAGTTCCCGGCCAGCAAGTTCCCGGACAACCGCCGCCCGGACCGGTTTATCCCGCGGCCCAATATCCGCAGATGCCCGGCGTCGGCGGCCCCTTCCCAGTGCAGCAGCCGCAGTTTCCACAGCAGTATCCGGCACAAGCCTTTCCCCAGGCGCCGATGCCAGGGGTGCCGCAAGTTCCCGGTGCTCAGTACCCCTACCCTCAAGCACCGTACGGCGCACCGCAATACCCGACGGCACCACAATATCCGGCCGCCCCGCAGTTGCCGGGCGCCCCGCAGTTTCCCGGTGCTGCGATGCCCGGCGCGCCGCAGTTTCCGACGCCGGCGCAGTACCAAGGTGGTTTCGCCACGCCACCACCTGCAGCACCTCAGTATCCTGGTGCGCCGCAGTATCCGGCGACGCCCGGCTATCCTCAGATGCCGGCCGCACCGCAATACACGGCGGCCCCGGCCTATCCGAGTGCACCACAATTTCCTGGTGCACCAGTTCCGAACACAGTGCCGTCCGGCTTTCCTCAAATGCCCGGAAGCGCTGCGCCAACGGCTCCGCGTCAGCCCCTTGCTCCGCAGCCCGCGCCGCCTCCGCAGTCGGCGGCGGCACCGAAGTCGCCGACTGCTCCTAAAGCTCCGGCCGGACAGAAACCGCCTGTTCAGCAACCTGCGGCAAAAGCGCCCGCTCCGCAACGGTCGACGGCTCCGGCCGGTTCCACTTCCTCCACCGTGCCGAACGTGCCGACAATCGGTCCGCCGAAACCCGCGACTCGTTCCGCCGATAAAACTTTCTCGTCCGGCAACGTACCGTCGGCTTCCGTCTCGGGCGGCCCGCCGAATTTTCGCGGCTTAGTCGGATCAAATCTCTCGCGCGGCGAAGGCCTGCCGGAGCCGGAAATCGTCTCGGCCGCCGAACTCGCGCGTAAGAACGCCATACCGCTGCTGGTCAGCTTCATCGTTCACTTAGCGGTGATTATAGTCTTGGGTTTGTTGACGGTCCCGGAGATCAAGCGCAATCGCGTGATCATCCAAGCGTCGATCGATCAACCGCCGCCTCCGTCGTTCTCGGAAATTCGTGGACTCGCGGCGAGCATGGACGCCGTTCAGGAAGAAAGCTTCCGGCCGTTGGCCCGCTTGCCGCAGTTGCCCACCGCGGTGAATGTGAAGATCGTGCCGATGGGCGTCGGTCAGGTGAACCCTTCGCTGGTGTCGCCGTCGGATGCGCTTCCTTCGGCCTTGGCCGGCCGCGGGATGAAGGGGCAATTGCTCGGCGAAAAAGGGGGCACGATTCAGACGGAGGAAGCGGTCGAAGCCGGATTGCGGTGGCTCGCGACTCACCAACTTCAAAACGGCATGTGGAGTCTCACCGGCACGCAGCGTGGCCCCGGCGCCTATTCCAAAGGGGCCAACTTCGAGAACAACGAAGCGGCCACGGCGATGGCCCTGTTGGCTTTCTTCGGCGCCGGGCACACGCCCAAGAACAACAGCCCGCACTCGAAGGTGATCGACAAAGGCATCAAAGCGTTGTTGCGCGGCCAGGATGCGTCGGGCAACATGTTCCACGGTCCTCAGAAAGACGATCTGCTTTACACCAACGCCCTCTGCACGATGGCGCTTTGTGAATACTTGGCGCTGGAACCGACGGCCTCGGAGCTTCGCGCGCCGTGTGAAAAGGCTTTGAAGTATTGCCTCGACACACAGAGCGATTCGGGTGGCTGGAAATACACGCCGCGGCTCGACAGCGACACGTCCGTCACCGGCTGGATGCTAATGGCGATGCAGAGCGCCAAGAACGCGCAAATCAACGTACCGCAGGAAAACTTCGACAAGATCACGGCCTACTTCGACGCCGTCGCCAAGGGCCCGGATCTCGTCGACCCGCGTTTGTCGATCATCAAGCTCGATACGCCCGGTGCGAAGCCGCCCACGGTCGGCGGTGCACCGCTCGGCAGCCGATACGGCTACATGATCGGCGAAAACTTCGACCCCGTGATGACCGCCGAAGGTCTGCTCTGCCGAATGTATCTCGGCTGGTCTCCCGACGACGAGCGCTTGCGCAACGGCGTCGAGTACCTTTTAGCCGAGTATCCGCCGCTCTGGGACAATCGCGACGTTTACTACTGGTACTACGGCACGCAACTCATGTTTCACATGGAGGGAGACTACTGGAAACAGTGGAACGCTCTACTCCGCGATAAGCTCGTCGAGCGTCAAGAGAAGACCGGTCCCGAGCGCGGGAGTTGGTTCCCGAATTCCACGGGCGTGAACGCCAACGGCGATGAGATCGGCGGCGACACTTGGTCGCTCGTCGGTCGCGGCGGCCGGCTCTACGTGACTTGCTTCTCGCTGTACATGCTAGAAGTCTACTACCGCCACCTGCCGCTCTATTCGGAGCTGAAGAAGCAGATGGAAGCTCGCCAACGCGCGACGGATGAAAAGGCCGCCGCGCCGACAAGCGGCAAGTAGAAATCGAACTCGCCGCCTAAAGCCTGGGGAACCTTAGTCCCTGGGACCCGATCATCACGCGACGGAAGACGCGATCGCTTGCGGATGTAGAGGACGCTTAATTTCCCGCCGGCTCGTCCAAGCACATCGATGCAATCCGGCCATCGCCACGGCGTCGGAAAGCACGGCTTTGCAATCGTCGGCCGCAACGGCGTCACATCTGCCGTTTTGTACAAGTTGCCGCACCCGCTCGACGACGTCCGGCGACGCGGTTTGCTGACCGTCGGTCGCATCCAAAATGGAGCCATGCAGGGCCAGCAGCGTCGGATCGTGAACGAATCGAGCAAACAGCGAAGTGCCGCGCACGGTTGTCGGCACATCATCTTTTGGTTCTGCGGCGGCCTCGGACAATGCTTCGCACCGGCGTAGAACGTCCGGCGGGTCGCGTTCCTCCGGCGTCGCCAAGATGCCGAGCTTCGCCAGCCATGACCCGACGAGCACGCTGCTGCACAGCTTAGAAAGCGGAATCGCCAGAAGTAATCCGGCCAGGACCGGCATGAGCCACGGCAAGAGTTGCGGCGTCGCCACGGCCACGACGAACCCGACCACGAGTGCCGCCAAAGCTTGCCGCGTGTGGGCCGCCGCCGAATCGCGCCAAGAGATTCCCGCTTCGTCGCGCTGCTGTGCGTTCCAGTGAACTTTCTTTCCCAGGAACGTCGCGACGACGAACGTCGAATGAAACGCCATCATCACCGGCGCCACGGCGATCGAGAGCAGCACTTCCGTAACTAGACCCAGTGCCGCACGTCCCAATCCTCCGTAAGCGATCCGGCGCGGTCGATCGAAGGCCAAGAGCAGCCAACTCCAGAACTTCGGCAACAGCAGCATGGCCATCGTCGCGACGAAGATCCACAGGGCCGAAACGAGCGGAGCTTTTATCGCGGAGCCGTCGCCGGCGAGCGCCGCCGCCGCAACGCTCAAGAGCAGAAACGTCAGCCACACCGGCGACGACAGATAACTCATCACGCCCGAGCAAAAGTGAAAGCGACTGACCGGCCGTAACCCCCGGGCTGCAATCAGCCGCAGGTGCTGCAAGTTTCCTTGGCACCAGCGTTGATCGCGTTGTGCGAAAGCGATCAACGTCGGCGGGCACTCTTCGTAGCTCCCGCTCAAGTCGTGGGCGAGTCGCACTTTGTACCCGGCGCGCCGCATCAGCGCTGCTTCCACGAAGTCATGGCTCAGGATCTCGCCGCCGAGCGGCGCTTTGCCGGGCAGTGGCGCCAGCCCGCAGTGCCTCGCAAAGGCGTCGGTGCGAATGATCGCGTTATGGCCCCAATAGTTGCCGTCGTCCTGCGACCACCAGGCGAAGCCTTCCATGAAGATCGGGCCGTAAAGCGAAGCGGCAAACTGCTGCGCCCGGGCGAAGAGCGAGCGTCGATTCACCGGTTGCGGCGGCGCCTGCAGGATGCCGAGTTTCGGGTCGGCTTCCATCCGCCGCGCGAGTTCGACGAGCGTCTCGCCGGCCATCACGCTATCGGCGTCGAGCACGACCATGAACCGATACTGAGAGCCCCACCGCTTGCAGAAATCGGTCAGGTTGCCGGACTTCCGGCAGATGTTGCGCGTGCGATGTCGATAGTAAACCCGGCTCTCCTCGCCGATCGCCGCTTGAAGTTGCGACCATGCGAGTTCTTCGGCCAGCCACACTTCCGGCTTGGTCGTATCGCTGAGAATGTAGAAATCGAAATCCTCCCCGCGACCGGTCGCCTGCAGTGATTCCCAGATGGCGCGAATTCTAGCGAACACGCCATGAGGGTCTTCGTTGTAGATCGGCATGACGATCGCCGTGCGCGGGACCGCGTGATCGCGCACTTCAGAAGTTGCGGGCTCATGAGCGCCGTCCGCCATCGCTTGGCGAGCGAGCCGCACAAAGCCGATCGTCGCCATCCAGAAGCTCATCGCGACCCAGACGAACAGCAGCACAAAGAGGCCGAGCGACGCGACGTCGAGCCACGAGAAGCCGTCGGCCGCGGCGGCATCGGCAAATGTCCACGCGGCCAGCCAAGTGGTGACGGCGGTCAGAACCGTAAGCGTAAGCCGCGCCGCGCGAGCACCCATCATCGGTGCCTTGGAAGCGGTGGTCATACGGCCGATTCCATCGCGGGCCGACGACGACCGACAAGCCGACTGATGAGTTGCACGACCGGCCGGACGTAGAAAGCGGGAGTCAAACAAGGTACCAATGCCGCCAGCGGTTGCTCGGGCATCGACTGATGAACAACGTGCGGCGCCACCGATCGCGCGGCGCTCGCAAGCCCTGCGGAGAATTCGTCAGGTAAGTGATTGATCCGAAGAAAGCACTGCGGATACTTGGCCATCAGTTCGCGAATTTTCAGCCCGACGAGCCCGGCCGAAAGCTCTTGTCCCGGCTTTTCCATGTGCCGCGTCAGTCGCACGATCCAGAGATACGTGGAGTTCATCGCTCGCGACAGGACTCGCTGCTGCAGATCGGCGTAACTCACGCGCCGCGCTGTGTCGCCGTGACCGGCGGCCTCATGAAGTTCATGCTTGATCCAGCGCTGGGCGTACGAGCGTAGCAACGCCTCGTCGCGCAGACCCCAGGTTTGAAGGTATTCGATCAACCGCCGCTCGACCTGCGCGGCGCAGGCGGCATTGTCGTGCTTTGTCTTCGCGTGTTCGTGACCGCGAACGGAAACGTTCGCCGGCTTGGAAGTGGGTGAAACTAGCTGCACAGATAACTCCATGTTTCCGACAGGGCATCGGAGCCCGATCGGAGAAAGCAGCGCAACTCGGCGGGCTTCGCTTCGTCGCGAGCCAGCAGAAAGCGCACGGTGCGAACGTCGGCCGCGACGGCAACCGCCTGCACGTCGCGAAGAATACCTACGTTCGTAGAGACGACAGGTTCGATCGACTTGTCGGCGGGCCAGGGCATTTTCGGCCCGGCCTGCCAACGAATCGTAAATTCCACGGTGCGGCCGTCGCGCGGGACGACCGAGGTTTTGACGACCCGACCACCTATGTGTTCGGCCGGTTCCTGGCGGCCGAACGCCACACGATAGTCCAGCGCAAGCGATTCGCCGGCTTGCGGCGACTTGGCCGGACACCAATAGGCCGCGATGTTGTCGTTGGCTTCGGTGTCGCTGGGGATTTCCAACAGTTCAACGGCGCCGCCTGTCCACGGCCTTTTAGAACTGATCCAAACGCCGGGACGTAGGTGATAGTGCGCCTCGCGATCTTCGTAAGCCGAAAGCTCGCGCTCGCGCTGCAAGAGCCCGAAGCCGCGCACTCCGCCGAACTGATAGCGTGCCACACTCACCGAATTCGGGTTTCGCAGCGGCCGCCACAACCATTCGCCGCTATCGGCCGACACAAGCAATCCGTCGGCATCGTGGACTTCCGGACGATGGTCTTTCTTCGGCTTGCCCGTGGCGTCCCACATCCACATGCTCGTGATCGGCCCGAGGCCGAGCTTCTTCACTTCGCGACGGAAGTGCAATTCCGCCTGGATATCAAGTGTGGTCTGCGTCAGGCCCGGCGTGATGATGAATTGATAGGCTCCGGCGACGCTCGGGCCGTCGAGCAGTGCCCACATGCGCATCGTCGTCGAGTCGGGCCCTGGCTCGTCCATCCAGAGCTGCGTGAACTTCGGAAACTCTTCCGGCTCCGGCAGCCCGACGTCGATCGCAATCCCGCGCGCCGACGAACCGTAAACTTCGTGCGAAGGAATCGCCCGGAAATAGCTTGCACCCTGAAAGGTGCAGAATTCTTGATAGTGCTCGCGCTCCGGCAACCGGCACAAAAATCGAAGTCCGGAAAAGCCCCAATCGGACGAAGGTTTTAGCCCGGAGAGCTTACCTCGGTACTGAAAGTACTTGGGATCGAATGGCAGTTCGCTGGTGCGGCCGTCGCGAACGACGTGCATATCGACTTGGTCGCGATGCACGAAGCCGCGGTGATGAAATTCGGTCCAAAATGGCAACTGCTCCTTCTTCCACAACGCTTCGACATGCTCGAACGCGATGAGCCGATAGGCGTCGTAATTCAGTTTCGCGAGCGTCGGCGGCAGCGGCGATTGTGGAACGTATGCCTGTTTTGCAGTCAGCGCTGCGAGATCTTTGAGAGATTCAAAGTCGAACGGTCGCGGCGCCTTGCGCGATCCGGCGGTCGACGCCCCGACCGAAAAGCCGGCCGGCGCAGACTTCGCCAATGCAGCCAAGCTCAAGAGCTTGATGAGGTTGCGACGTGTCAGCGGCAACATGCAAGAAATCCTACGAACCGTTATCGCTAAGACTGCATCAGGCGATCCATCGCAGCGACTGATTCACGAAATCACGAACGTGACGGGCGAGATGTTGCGGCGTGGAACAGCAAACACCGTGCCTGCGAACGTGGTAAATTGTGCAATCTGCGTCGATCTCGATTAAACTCACGCAACGAAAACCTAAGGCTCATCATCGACTTCTCATGCCGGCACTCGCGAAGTGCCGCGCGCGAGAATTCGCACGGCAATCGACTGACACACAGGCGTTACAACGACATGTTGCAACAACTTACTTCGATTCGACGCACAAACACGCGACAGCGTTCGCACGCTGGATTTCTGCTCAGGGGGGTGATCGTTGCTTGGTCGCTCGTCGGCGTGTGTCAGGCACAACCGCACGTCGTCGATGCACCGCCGCTGGCGCCGCAGGAACAAATCAAGAAATTCCGATTACCGCCCGGCTTCGTCATTCAACTCGTTGCGGCCGAGCCGGAGATACGCAAGCCGATCAACCTCGCGTTCGATGACGCCGGCGGATTGTTGGCGACCGGCAGCATCGAGTATCCGTTCGCAGCCGCCGATCCGAAGAAGGCTCGCGACGTCGTGACACGATTCGAGCTAGGGCCCGACGGTCGCGCAAAGTTGAGCAAGCCGGTGGTGACGGGCTTGAACATTCCGATCGGTATCGCGGCCGTGGCCGATGAATTGCTCGTTTACAGCATCCCGCAACTCCTGCGCTGCCGCGACCTCAACGGCGACGGCGTGTACGAAGACAAACAACCGGCCGTGAAAGGCTTTGGCTTTCGCGATACGCACGGCATGGTAAACGGTCTCGCTCCGTCGATTGATGGCTGGATCTACTCCTGCCACGGCTTTGCCAACGACTCCGATGCGGAAGGAACCGACGGCTCGAAGCTCGCCATGAACTCAGGTAACACGTTTCGCTTCCGGCCCGACGGTTCGCGCGTCGAGGCCTTCACGCGCGGGCAGGTGAATCCCTTCGGCCTGGCTTTCGACGAGTGGGGACATGTGTTCTCGGCCGATTGCCATACGCTCCCCGCTTATCAACTCTTGCGCGGCGCCGTTTATCCCAGCTTCGGCAAGCCGCACGACGGGCTGGGCTACGGCCCGCCGATGATGAAGCACTCGCACGGCTCGACCGGTATCGCCGGCATCGCTTATTACGAGGCCGACCAGTTTCCCGAGCCGTACCGCCGCACGCTGTTCATCGGCAACCCGATCACCGGGCGGATCAATCACGACAAGCTCGAACGCATCGGCGCGACGTACAAGGCCGTCGAGCAGCCGGATTTTCTCACCTGCGACGACCCCTGGTTTCGCCCGGTCGACGTCAAGCTCGGACCCGACGGGGCGCTGTACGTCGCCGACTTTTACAATTGCATCATCGGCCACTACGAAGTGCCGCTCGATCACCCGAAACGCGATCGCGAGCGAGGGAGAATTTGGCGGATCGCGTACTCCGGTGATACAAAGTCGCCGCCGCCATGCGAACTGCCGAATCTACGCGCGATGAAGGTCGAGGAACTTGTGCCGCAGCTTGCGACGCCGAATCAAATCGTGCGAACGATGACGGTCCAACGGCTCGGTATGGTATCGCGACGTGGTGACATAGTCGTAAGCGCGACGAATATCATCAGGGATAAGAAAGCCCCTGCCGCCGGCCGTGTTGCGGCACTGTGGTTCCTTGCAACCTACTATAAAGCACTTCATTGGGACGCGAAGGAGTTCCTTGTCAGCGACTCGCCGCTCGTCCGCTGCCATGCGGCGATTGTGAACGGTGAATGTCCGCCGGAGCATTTCAAGGAAGAATCAGCCGTCGTGCTGCGAAGGTTGCTTAATGACGACGAGCCGTTCATACGATTGGCTGCGGCGGAAGCGTTGGCGAAGCACCCGTGGGAAGAAGACGACGTCGCGGCATTGTTGGCCGCCTGGAAAGCGACGCCGGCCGAGGACACGCATTTGACGCATGCTTTGCGAATTGCGTTACGCGAACATGTCGCCGCATGCAAAGACTTGCACAGATTAGCAAGGAACAAAGGTCTGGACGATCGTCGTCGGTTGGTCGAAGTTTGTTTGGGTGTGCCGACGGAAGCGGCCGCCGATTTCGTGCTCGCGGAATTGCAGCGGCCGGACGCTCCGCAACTTCGCGAAGGACGGTACGTCGAGTTCGTCGCGCGCCGCGCGGCCGAGGGGAAGCTTGAGCAGTTATACGATCTCGGTCGCAAGCTCGACGACGTCGAACGCCGGCTGAAATTTTATCGGAGCCTCACCACCGGCTTGTCGGCCGCCGGCCGTAAGCCGCCGGAGGAGGCGACTCAGGCACTTGTCGGAATCGCTCGTGTGTTTCTTGCGGCCGAGGACGAGCCGACCGTCAAACGCGGTATTGAGTTGGCCCGTGAGGTGAAGTCGCCGCAACTTTTCGAAAGCCTAGCACCGCACGCGAGCGCTGAGGCGAAGTTTGCCGCGCAGCGCGGTTCCGCGCTGGAAGCTGCTTCGGCTTGCGACGCCACACGGGCATTTGCGGTGCTAGAAGACCTGCTCAACGATTCTTCCGCCCCGATCGACCTACGGTCGAAAGCCGTGCAACTGCTCGCCGGTCGCAACGATGCCCGTGCTCGGGAGACTCTCGTTAAGCACGCGACCGTGGCATCCGATCGCTTGGCCCGCGACATCGCCATCGGCCTCGCACAAAGCGCAGCCGGCGGCGATGCCCTGCTCACAGCGATGTCGGCGGGCAAGATTTCGCCCCGGTTGTTGCAAGAGATGCCGATCCGTATTCGTCTCGAGAATTCGAAGCCGAAAGATCACACGGCCCGCATCGCAGCGTTGACGAAGAACCTGCCGCCGGCCGACGAGCGCATCAAGACGCTTATCGCGGCGCGGGCCGAGAGCTTTGCGAAGGCGTCAGTCGACGCGCTCCGCGGAGAGGCCCTATTCACCAAACACTGCGCGGCGTGCCACCGTCTAAACGGCCGCGGCAACAAGATCGGACCCGAACTCGAAGGCGTCGACCGCCGTGGTGTCGAGCGGCTGCTGGAAGACGTGCTCGACCCGAGCAGGGCCGTCGATCAGGCTTTCCGCGCTACCCAGTTCGAACTAGCCGATGGGCGCCTGGTATCCGGTTTGATCGTGCGTCGCGAAGGGAGCATCGTCGTCGTGGCCGATGCCCAAGGCATGGAGCTGCGGCTGTCCGAAGATCAGATCGACGCGCAGACGACGACCTCGATTTCGCCCATGCCCGCCAACCTTGCCGACACTTTACCAGTGGCGGACTTGTATGATCTGCTCAGCTACTTGCTGACGCAGAACGCCGAACAGAAATCGACCGCCCCCAAGTGACACAGTTTCACTTTGTCGGGGAATATCGCACTCTTCCCCCCGATAGCCCGCCTGAGTCGCTCGGGCTGTAGCGGATGCGCTGAAAAAAATGCCGGTTGAAAATCGTGCGGTTTGACTCCCTCCGTTCTCGCGGTAGACCTTGCATAGGGAGTTTTACGCCATGCAGTTCGGTCCGCGTCGTGGTTTCACGCTCATCGAGGTTCTGATCGTCGTCGTCATCATGGCGACGCTCGCAGGCGTCGTTTTGCCGCAATTTCAAGACAGCACGCTCGACGCGCGGACGAACACCACGCGCTTCAATCTGAGGATGCTTCGCGAGCAAATTCAGCTCTATTCCAACGAGCACGACGGTCGCAAGCCTGCAACGCTCGAAGCTCTCGCGCAGCAGACCAATCTGCAAGGCGCGGTCGGCACGACGTCGGCGTTTCCGTATGGCCCGTACTTGAATGCGGTGCCTGAGAATTCGCTGACCGGCAGCGTCGTGGTGCGAGCGACTTCTACGAGCCCACCGACAGCCGCCAGCGGTGCCGATGACGCCGGCTGGTTCTATCACGCAGCGAGCGGCGGCGTGTGGATCGACCATCCCGAACACTTCAGCGAATAGCGCAGCTTAGCGAGCAACGTGCGCTACGAGCCCGTTGCGGCCGGCGGAGCGTAAGGACTCGGTTGTGATGGGTAGCCGGGCAGGCTGGGTTGCAGCGTCGGCGGCGGCGTCACCGTGTAAGGATTTGTCGTCGGTTGCGCGGCCGGCGTCGAGAGATATCCTGGCGGTGCGATGATGCCCGGCGCGGAGATCGGTTGCGAGCCCAAGGCGGGCGTCGTCGTTTGCAAGGCA